>JARIBS010000127.1 GCA_029257385.1 Thiorhodococcus sp. | reverse complement strand
CTAGTCCTCTCTACTTGTTCGACTCGCATACTGGGCACCGCCCGAACGGCGGGCAGGATCACGGGGACGAAAAGGAACATAAGAATACAGCGTTTTTCTAATAGGTAACAAGTACACTCAGACGTTTCCGGCGCACTAGCTTCCATTTATCAATGAACGGCTTGCGAAGCGGCCTTGAAAGACCTATTTACCTGATATAATTGAGGATGATGGCGGGGTCGACCCCTTCGCCTTATCCGCAGGACCGGTGATCTGGCTGGTCAAGGGGCGCGCCAAGATTCCCTGGAGACGGCGGATTGAGTTCAATTGACTTGGCCGCGCGTGGACCTTACCTTCAGCCCTTTAACAGCGTTCCTCATCCCCAATACAGGTGCGAGACTTTGGCCATCGTCGCTTTACAGCGGCGGTTGCGACGCTCGGAACGCATTCTGAGTAAAGCATGACAGCACACCAGCAACGCCCAAGGCTCAAACGCACTCTGATCGCGATCGGCACGCTCGCCTCGGTCGCCATGACGCAACCCCATGCGCAGCACTATGCGCTCCCAGACATGGGCAGCTCCGCCGACAGCGTCATGAGCACGGGCGCTGAGTTGCGCCTCGGTAAGGCGTTCATGCGCAGCGTCCGCGAAGCCCTGCCAGTTCTCGACGATCCGGTCCTGACCGACTATGTCGAGTCGCTCGGGCGCACACTGGTGGCCGCCGACAATAGCGCGGGCGGCAGTTTTACCTTCTTCGTCATCGACGAGCCGGTGGTGAACGCCTTCGCCGGTCCGGGCGGCTACATCGGCGTCTATGCCGGACTCATCCTCGCCGCCGAGACCGAAAGCGAGCTGGCCGCCGTCATGGCCCATGAGATCGCCCACGTCACCCAGCGCCATCTGATGCGCGGCATCGCCGATCAGAAAAAACTCGCCATTCCCACGACCGCACTGCTGGTTGCCGCAGCCATTCTCGGTGCTCAGGTGTCGGCCGACGTGGGCAGCGCCGCGATTGCAGGCCTCCAGGCCGCGACACTCCAGCGGCGGATCAATTTCACCCGCGACAATGAGCAAGAAGCCGACCGACTCGGCATCACGACCCTCGCCAACGCAGGTTTCGACCCTTATGCTATGGCCGGATTTTTTGAGCGGCTGGCGAAATCCAGCCGCATCTACGAAAACAATGCGCCTGAGTTCTTGCGCACACACCCGGTCAACACCAACCGAATTGCCGACGCCTTGGGCCGCGCCGACGATTATGGCGCCCGCCAGCGCCCCGACAGCCTGCGCTTTCAGTTGGCGCGCTCGAAACTGCGCCAACAGTCCTACGCTCGCCCCGAGCAAGCCGTTGCGCATTTCCGCGACACGCTACGCGAGGGCCGCCACCGCAATGAGAGCGCCGAGCGCTATGGCTATGCGCTCGCCCTGGAACGCGCCGGCAAGCTCAGCGAGGCCAAGGCGCTGGCATCTCAACTCATCACCGCAAACCCCATGCTCCCCGAGTTCATCGTCCTGGACGCACGACTGGATATCAAACAGGGTCGCTCCGAGCAGGCGCTCGCGCATCTCAGGCAAGCTGTTGGACTCTCATCGGGAAGCTGGCCATTGCGCATCGCCTACGCCGAGGCGCTCATGAGCGCGGGCAAACCCAAGCAGGCCATTGAGGAACTGACGGCGGTTGCCCGTCTACGCCCCGGTAACGCCATGGTGTTCGATAAGCTCGAGCAGGCCGCAATGAAGGCTGGTAATCGCCCTGCCACACACCGGTTTCGCGCCGAAAAGCTCTATGCTGAAGGCGACTCAGAGCCTGCGATTCGCCAGCTCGAGATCGCGCTGCGACAACGCGATATCCCCTATCATGATGCGGCCCTGATACAGGCACGGCTGGACACTTGGAAAGAAGAAGAACGCGACGCCAAACGCGACAAGAAAGGACGCGACAAAACCGAGCGCGACCGCAACCAGCGGGGATTCATCCCGCACAACCACCAATGAGAGGAAGGCTCAATGCTCGACACCAAACGTAGACTATTGCTCAAAGGCTCCATGGCCGCCGGCTCTGTCGGTGCCGCCGTCGGTGCTGGACTGCTGACGCCTCAACTCGTGCTTGCGCAGTGGAACGAGTCCGCCTTCAAGGCCCGGGACATCTCGACGGCGTTGACCGATCTACTCGGTGACGACGCGCCCGAGACCAGCGACAAGATTAAGATCAAGGCCCCGGACATCGCCGAGAACGGGGCGGTCGTTCCGATTACGGTCGAGACCGACCTGGAAGATGTGACCTCTATCACCATCATCGCATCCAAGAATCAGACCCCGCTGATCGCCTCGTTCGAGCTCAGCGAGACAGCCCTGCCCTTCGTCTCCACCCGTATCAAAATGGCCGAGACGTCCGACGTCGTAGCCGTTGTCAAGGCTGGAGACAAGCTCTATCAGAGCGCCAAGAACGTCAAGGTCACCATCGGCGGCTGCGGCGGTTGAGCCGGGTTAGATACGGCTGCGCATTTGACACATTCTGATTCAGAATACGAGGAATAACAGATGTCCAAAATCAAGGTCCGCGCCAAACTGAGCGGCGATGAAACAACCGTTAAATGCCTGATGAGCCACCCGATGGAGACCGGGTTGCGTAAAGACAGCAAGACCGACGAGCTGGTGCCGGCTCACTTCATCCAGGAAGTCACCTGCAAGGTCAAGGATCAGGTCGTGATGAAGACCTCATGGAGTGGCGGCGTCTCCAAAAACCCCTATCTGTCGTTCAAGTTCAAGGGTGGTGCGGTCGGAGACCCGATCGAGATCACCTGGACCGACAACAAGGGAGAGAGCCAGAGCGAACGCGCAGAGGTGACGACCTAAGCGGCTCGGCGACCCCGCTTGGCGGGGTCGCCTCGGTGGATTGATACATCAGGCGCGCAGTCGCTGAACGTGGTCGAAGACGTGCGTATCGTCGAGTGGGCCCGTGTAGACTTTAAGCGCGCCTTCGGGCCGACGCCGAAAACGCTTATACGGCCATAGATACTGCTCTGGACAGGTCATCACACACTGCTCAATCCCTCGATTCAAGGCCGTCGCGGCCTCATTGTCATCCTCGCTGTCGATCCCCTCGGGCGCTGCGATGCAATGCACGCGAAACCCCGCACCGCTTTCCAGACGCTCGGCGAACATGAAGATCACCGGCGCCCCGGTCCGGCGCGCGAGCCGGTTGACCAGCAACATGGTAAAGGCCGGCAGGGAGAAGAAAGGAGCGAAAACAGCGCCTTTATCGGCTTTGGGTTCCTGATCGGGCAGAATTCCGACATACTCACCACGCTCGAGCGCTTGCACCAGAACGCGAATCCCCTTGGTGGTGATGGGCGCCAGTTCCGCGCCACTGCGCGCGCGCGCGCCGCGAATCAGATCATCGAGATATTTCTGTGGCTTGTAAAAGATGGCCGTCGGTCCCTGAGCGGCAAGATAGAGTCCGGCAAGCTCCCAGGCGCCGATGTGTGGCGAGAGCACAATCAGCCCCTCGCCAGCACGCCGTTGCAACAGCTCCGCTCCGCGGACCTCACGCACCAGGGAGAGCACCTGCTCGACGGGCCGCAGCCAGAGATAGGCGATTTCGCAGTAGGTCTGACCGAATGCTTTGAGATTGCGGTTACGCATACGCCGCTGCTCATCGCGGCTCAACTGTGGCATGCAGAGGGCAATGTTCATCAGGGCATTACGACGCTGGCGATTGGGCCAGTACGTTGCGATCAGACCAGCACCCGCGCCTAGCCGGTGGGCCATGGATATTGGTAAACGGGCGATCAGCCGTATGAGCAGACGCGCTGTGGTGTCTTTGAGCATGAGCCCGAGCGACCGGCGCGCGTCGTTGTTGTGTTGTGCCACGTACATCTCCACTAAGAAAAATCCGGCAAGATCCGACGACCCGAGCGAGTCGGGAGTTAGGAAAGCGCTAAACGATTCAACGCGTTCCGCTATCCAGTGTGCAACATAAAAAACCAAGACCCACCTATCAATCGAGGAGCAACATGATGAATGAAGCACTGCCCGCCAGTTTGACGCCTTCGGAGGCTATGGAAATGCTCCAATCCCACCCGCAGGCGGTCCTTGTCGACATCCGTTCGTCAATGGAATTTCTGTTCGTCGGTCATCCGAAGGGCGCCGTGCACATTGCCTGGATCGACGAACCCGATTGGATCGTCAACCCGCAGTTCGTCACCGAAATCCGTCAGCTTTTGCTCGGTGGCGCAGGCGGCGAAGCGCAGACCGCCGGTGCGCCCGTTATCCTCATCTGCCGCAGCGGCAAGCGCTCGCTCGAGGCTGGGAAAGTGCTGCTTCGCGAGGGGCTGCGGTCCGTCTATCACGTCGACGAAGGGTTCGAGGGCGATCTCGACGAGCATCACCACCGCAGCAGTCTCGGCGGCTGGCGAGTTCGGGGTTTGCCGTGGGAGCAATGCTGATAGGTCAAAACCGGTCTGCAGGTACGCTAGTCGCGAATACCCAGCACCGCTCGCCAATCCTCGGCATCGAGTTGGCAGATTGAGCAGATCGAAGTGGTTCAATAGATGGCAGCGATTGAGCAGATCACGCTGAACTAGCGCGAGTGGCTACAGCGTATGCGAAGTGGGTGACGGATAACAGGCTACAGCCGCCGCAACAACAAGGCACACGATTGAAGAGTGCGCAAGGCGGCGACCACTCTGAGTGCATGCGAGCCGCTGGCCGTGTGTCAGACGCTGGCGGCGATACGCTGTACGTTGAGTTTCACATCCACGCCCGCGCAGGTGGTCGGAGGACGTGTCCCGGCTGCGTCGCGTTGATCGACGAGTTGCTGCAGATTAATGCTGTCGAGGTACTCATAGATCCGGGTGCTGAGATTCTGCCATAGATCGTGTGTCAAGCAGGGACCATTGTTCTGGCAGTTGCGGGCGCCGCCGCAGCGCGTCGTGTCCACGCTTTCATCGACTGCGGCGATCACTTCCGCGATATGGATCTCGCAAGCTGATCTGGCCAGATTGTAACCGCCTCCCGGTCCGCGCACGCTGGTGACCAACGCTCCCCTGCGCAATTTGGCAAAAAGTTGCTCAAGGTAGGACAGCGAGATGCCCTGGCGTTGAGCGATATCGGCCAGCGCGATTGGTCCCTTGCCCTGATTGATCGCCAAGTCCAGCATCGCGGTCACGGCATAGCGGCCTTTTGTAGTCAGTCTCACGTGCAGCATCCTCCCGGCGTAGCTTTCTTAAATCATCATACTTTACCCGAGCATTCTGATCAATTAAGCCCTACTCGTCTTCGGAGTATCCGCGTCGGTGAGATCCGGATGGGACGCGACCTCGACCTCCATCGTGTCCAGATCGTCATCATGCTCGAAATGGGCCATGATGCCGTGCGTCTCGAGCGCCTGAGACATGGCCTCCATGCGCCGGTCCATATCGTGGATGTGATCGAGCATGTGATTGAGTGCATTGGCGACCGGGTCGGGGGCGTCGCGGGTCGCGCCATAAGCATCGAAGCCGATGCGCTCGGCAGTATCCGCGCGCCGCTGCGTCTTCTCATCCTGAGCCTGTTCGATGACGCGCCCCGGCACGCCCACGGCAGTCGCCCCGGGCGGGACGGATTTGACGACCACAGCGTTGGAACCGATGCGGGCGCCATCGCCGATTTTGATCGGTCCCAGTACCTTGGCGCCGGCGCCAACCACGACGTTGCGCCCGAGGGTCGGGTGACGCTGACCCTTCCGCCAGGTGGTTCCACCCAGCGTGACACCATGATAAAGCGTGCAGTCGTCGCCGATGACGGCTGTCTCGCCGATCACCACGCCCATGCCATGGTCGATGAAAAAGCGTCGCCCGATCACCGCACCCGGATGGATCTCGATACCGGTCAGGAGGCGCGCGATATTGGCGAGCACACGCGCAGGCCATTTGAGATTGCGTTGCCACAGCCGCCGCGCGAGACGGTGGATCATGACCGCGTGCAGCCCGGGATAGGTGGTGATGATCTCAAAGGCATTACGCGCGGCTGGATCACGCTCGAAAACGCACGCGATATCTTCTTTTACTCGCTCGAACATGAGATTCCGTGGGTCTGGTGTACGGATGGCGCAGCGTCCGGGGACGGGCTCTTGCGTCCTTGAGCGGCGCTGAGGATGCCACGCAGGATATTGGTCTCGATGCGATCTGGACGGGCGCGATTAAACAGTCTGCGCAGGCGCTTCATGAGCGTCCTCGACTGCCCTGGATCGCTGAAGCCGATCTGGCTCAGGGTCTCGGCGAGATGGCCGAAGAAGCCTTCCATCTCCTCGGCTGTGGCCAGGTCACGGGTGGATGTCTCCACAGACGCCTCGCCGCGCTCAAGGACGTTGCGGCGAATCTCATAGGCCAACACCTGGACCGCCGCAGCCAGGTTCAGCGAGCTGAAATCGGGATTGGTGGGGATGTGGACCAGATAGTGACAACGCGCCAGCTCGTCATTGGTCAGCCCCGAACTCTCGCGTCCCATTACCAGAGCGACATCCCCCTGCGCCGCTTCGGCGATCAGCCTTTGCGCGCACTGTTCGGGATTGAGCAGCGGCCACTCGATGGTGCGCAGCCGCGCGCTGGCGCCGATGACCAAGCGACAACCGCTGAGTGCATCCGTCAGCGTCGGGTGGATGCCGGCCCGTTCCAGCAGGTCGTCGGCACCCGATGCGCGCACCAGCGCCTCGGCATCGGGCGGGTGCTTGGGAGCCACCAGCTCTATGCGCGAGAGTCCCATGGTTTTAAGGGCACGCGCCGTGGCACCGATGTTTCCGGTATGTGTCGTCTCGACGAGCACGAAACGGATTCGCGCCAGCTCAGCCTCGAATTGGTTTATCATGAGCGGTTACTTCGTCACGAACATCGCTGTTTCAACCCGCCATGATACAGCGCCTGACCCGGATATCCGTTAACAGATGCACCCAAGTCTCAATATTGCCATTCGTGCCGCCCGCAGCGCCGGTAAGCTCCTGCTGCGCTATTCGGATCGGATCGATCAGATTAAGTTCGAGGCCAAGGGCCGCAACGACTTCGTCAGCGACGTCGACCGCGCCGCCGAGGCCGCCATCATCCAAGAGCTGAGCAGGCGCTTTCCCAGTCACGCCATCCTCGCCGAGGAAAGCGGAAGTCAAGGCTCGGGCGACTCGCTCTGGATCATCGATCCGCTCGATGGCACCACGAACTATCTGCATGGTTTTCCGCAATTTTCCGTATCCATCGCGCTTCAATACAAGGGGCAGCTCGAGTGCGGTGTCGTCTACGACCCGCTGCGCGAGGAGATGTTCACCGCCGCGCGCGGTCAGGGCGCCCAACTTAACGACCGCAAGCTGCGCGTAGCCAATCGCCCGACGCTCGAGGGCGCGTTGATCGGCACCGGCTTTCCGTTTCGCGATCAGCGCCATATCGACGCCTATCTCGGCATGTTCAAGGCCATGACCCTGGCCACCGCTGGACTCAGACGGCCTGGATCGGCCGCGCTCGATCTGGCCTATGTCGCGGCCGGGCGGACCGACGGATTCTGGGAGCTGGGGCTCTCGCAATGGGACTGTGCGGCTGGCGCATTGTTGATCAAAGAAGCTGGCGGGACCGTGACCGATCTGAGCGGTGGAGATCGCTTCCTTCAGACCGGCAACCTAGTCGCCGGCAATATCAAGATCCATGCCGCGATGCTTGAGCTGCTACAGCCCTTCCGCACCGAAAAACTGCAGGCCTGAGCGCGGTAGCGCCGCCTCAGCCCGGCTGGATGGGAAAGCCCGTGCGCGGGCCGATCGCGAAACGGTCGCGGTCGTAGAGCGGCGGACCCTGCATATAGACGCTCACCAGCTGCGCGAGTGATTCCAGTGCATCGAGATGAATGCGCTCGTAGCCATGCGAGGCATCGACGCCAAAGGTCACGAGTGCGGTGCGCACGTCGTTGCCGGCCTCTAGCGCTGCGGCGCTGTCGGAGCGGTAATACTTGAAGATGTCGCGCTGGTGGGGAATCGCAAATTCCTGGCAAAGCTGGATCATACGACGCGTCAGATGATAATCGAATGGACCACTCTGGTCGGCCATAGCGATGGTGACGCCAAATTCGCTCGAGTTCTGCCCAGGCGCAGAAGTGCCGTTGTCGATGGTGAGCATCTCGGCGACGTCCTGATGCAGCGCGGCGGAGGCCCCGGAACCCACTTCCTCCGAGACGGTGAACAGTGGATGGCAGTCGACCAATAGCTGCAGCCCTTCGCGCTGCACCGCCTCGACCGCCGCCAGCAGCACCGCCGCGCCGGCCTTGTCATCCAGATGCCGAGAGTTGATGAAGCCCGTATTGGTGATTTCGGGACTGGTATCAATGGCAAGAAAATCCCCCACATGCACCCCAAGTTGCAGCAGATCGTCGAGATTGTGCACCTTGGCATCGATGCGGAATTCGACGTAATCCCAACCGCCGGGCTGATTGTCGATCTCTGGGGCGAAGGTGTGTCCCGACGCCTTGAGCGGCAGGATAGTGCCACGCAGTTGACCCCTGTCGGTGAAGAGCGTGGCGCGCGCGCCCTCGGCGAAACGTGCATTCCAGTGTCCGACGGCAACCAGCTTCAGCCGACCATTGTCCTTGAGTCCTTTGACCATTGCCCCGAGCGTGTCGATATGGGCGACGATGGCGCGATCCGGCTGCGAGACCTTACCGGTGAGTGTGGCGCGGATGGCGCCACGGCGTGTCAGCTCGAAGGGGACACAGAGGCGTTCGAGTTCCTCGCTGACCAGATGCACGACCCGATCGGTATAGCCCGACGGACTCGGGGTCGCCAGAAGCTTGAGCATCATATCGACTAGATAATCCGAGTCGATTCTGGGCAACTTCAAGACCCGTCCTCCCGAAACAGCGTTTGCGGAAACAGCAGATCGACGAACCGCTCGGCGGTCGGCTGAGGCTCATGATTGGCTAACCCTGGGCGTTCGTTGGCCTCAATAATCACGTACTCCGGGCCGGTCACGGAGGGCACGATGAAATCCAGTCCCGTCACCGGAATATCCAACGCACGCGCGGCGGCGCGGGCGGCTTCAGCAAGATCGGGATGCAGCTCGGCGGTCACGTCGTGAATAGTACCGCCGGTGTGCAGGTTGGCCGTCTTGCGCACCTGGAGATACTCGCCAGCGGGCAGAATGTCTTTCATCTCGTAGCCGAACTGGCGCACGCAGCGCTCCGTCTCACTATCGGTGGGAATGGAGCTTTCGCCGCCGGTCGCGGCGCGTCGCCGTCGGCTCTGTGCCTGGATAAGATCACGAATGTTGTGTTGTCCGGTGCCGATCACATGCGCCGGGCGGCGAATGGCAGCGGCCACGACCTGGTAGTCAATCACCACGATGCGTAGATCATCGCCCGCGACGAACTCCTCGAGAATAATGGCGTCGCAGACCCGGCGCGCCGCGGCGATCGCATGCTCGAGCATCTTCGGATCGCGTATATCGACACTGATCCCGGCGCCCTGCTCACCACGGGCGGGCTTCACGACCAGACTGCCCAGCTTCGAGAGGAACGCCTCGGCCTGATCGAGCGCCTCGTATCGGGTCTGCTCCGGCACACGCAGCCCAGCCCGCTTGAGCACACGGTGCGTCATGGCCTTATCGTCGCAGCGACTCATGGCGACGGCGTTCGTCAGCTCGCTCAGGCTCTCGCGGCAGACGATCCGCCGCCCGCCCAGCACCAGGGCGAAGTAGCCTGACTCGGCATCGATGACCTCGATAAAGATCCCACGTCGGCGCGCCTCGTCGACGATGATGCTGGCGTAGGGATTGAGCGCCGCCTCAGGTTGTCGGCCCATGAACAGCGGCTCGTTAAAGGCATTTTTGTTCTTCAGCGCGAAGGCCGGAATACGCTCGAAGCCGAGCTTTCGATAGAGTCGGATTGCACTGGTATTATCGTGCATGACCGAGAGATCGAGAAAGGCCCGGCCACGCGCCAGATAATACCCGATGACCTGGCGCACCAGCGCCTCGCCGATGCCCGGATAGGGGGCCTGAGGGTCCACCGCCAAAGCCCACAGGCTGGCGCCGTTTTCGGGATCGCTGAACGCCGCGCTATGATCGACACCATTGACAACGCCCAGGATGGTGGCGTCCTGCACGTCCTCGGCGACCCAGTAATTGAGCACTTTTGAAGTGCGCTGATCCCAGATGAAGTCTGCGCTGGGCGGGACCATGCGCCGGCTGATGTAGAGGCGCTGAATCGCCTCGGCATCGGCCTGGCTGTTGAGCAGACGGACGACGAAACCCTTGGCCCGACGCTGACAGGATTGATAGCGCTCGAACCAGAGGCGAAAGGTATGCGAGGGATCGAGGAACAGATCCTGCGGCGCGTAGGAGAGCACAACATGCGGATCGTTGAGATAGAGCGCGACATCGCGTCTGCCCGTGCGCTCGTCCTGCAACGTACGGGCCAATGCCTTGAGGTCGGTGAAGGTCTGACCGAACAGCAGCCGCCCCCAGCCGCAATCGACACTGGCAGGCTCTCCGATCGCATGATCGGCGCGCGGCTGGCGGTCCCAGTTCTTGAGCGAGGGCGCGCGGCTACGCTCGAGACGGTGATGGAAGCGTTCTTTCATAATGTTGTCGGTGTCGCTCCTGTGGCCCGCTAGACGCCCTGCTCTTGCAGCCACATCTCCAGCAGCGCGACCTGCCAGAGCTTGGAGCCACGCAATGGCGTGATGTGATCGTCCGGTGCGGCCAGTAGTTCATCGACATAGGCCGACTGGAACAGCCCACGCTCGCGCGCGCGGCGCGAATGGACCAGATCCCGAACGGTCTCCAGAACCTCGCCGCGCAGATACTTCAAGGCCGGGACCGGAAAATAACCTTTGGGCCGGTCAATGACCTCGGACGGGATGATCTTGCGCCCGATCGCCTTGAGTACGCCCTTGCCGTCGTCGCAGAGCTTGTACTCATCGGGCATGCGCGCCGCCAGCTCAACCAGCTCGTGATCGAGGAAGGGCACGCGCGCCTCCAAGCCCCAGGCCATGGTCATGTTGTCGACCCGTTTGACCGGATCGTCGACCAGCATGATCTGCTGATCGAGCCGCAACGCCTTGTCGACCGGCGCACCCGCCCCCGCGCGCGCAAAATGCGCCGCGATGAAGGCGCGGCTGTGGTCCTCGCCGTGGAAACGGGAATCGACCGCGCGGCGGTAATCTTCTTCGTCACGGTCACAGAAAGCGCGGGCATAGTCGACTTCTGGGCTTTGGCTGCCGACCATCGGCGGATACCAATGATAGCCCGCGAAGATCTCATCAGCCCCCTGCCCGCTCTGCACCACCTTGACGTGCTTTGCGACCTCTTGGGAAAGCAGATAAAACCCGATGGCATCGTGACTGACCATCGGCTCGGCCATGGCCCGCACGCAATTGGGAAGCTCTGGAAGCAGACGCGTGGCGGAATCGACCTGGATCTTGTGATGGGTCGTGCCGTAGTGCCGAGCGATGATGTCCGAGTACTGGAACTCGTCGCCGACCTCCTTGCCGACCGTCTCGAACCCCACCGAGAAGGTGTTGAGTCCCTGCTGACCCTGCTCGGCGAGCAGCCCGACGATGAGACTGGAATCGAGCCCACCCGAGAGCAGAACTCCGACATCGACATCGGCGACCAGGCGTCGCTCGACTGCGGTGCGTAGGCTCGCCAGGGTGCGTTCCTGCCAATCCTCGAAACCGAGTCCGCGCTCTTCCGGGCGGGTCTCAAAGATCGGCTCCCAATAAGTGCGGTCGTGGCACCGACCATCCGGCTCAATAGTACGGATGGTCGCCGGTGGCAGTTTGCGCACGCCCGAGAGGATGGTGTGTGGTGCCGGCACCACGGCATGAAAATGCATGTAATAGTGCAGCGCCACCGGGTCGATGTCGGTGGCGATGCCGCCACCGGCGAGCAGTGCCGGCAGGGTCGAGGCGAAACGCATCCCGCCCTTCACCTCGGCGTAATAGAGCGGTTTGATCCCGAGACGATCGCGTATCAGCGTCACACGACCCGAATCGCGCTCGCTGATGGCGCAGGCGAACATCCCATGGAAGCGCTCCACGCAATCGCCGCCCCAGGCATGGAACGCCTTCAGAACGACCTCGGTGTCGCCCTGGGAGAAGAAGCGATAGCCCTTGCCCTGGAGTTGCGCGCGCAGTTCGGCGTAATTGTAGATGCAGCCGTTGAAGGCGACCGTCAGTCCCAACTCGCTGTCCACCATGGGCTGCGCGGCATGATTGCTCAGATCGATGATCGACAACCGCCGGTGCGCCAGGGCGACCCGGCCCTGTTGCCAGAACCCGTGTCCATCCGGGCCGCGCGGGATCATGGCCGCGCTCATGGCGCTCAGTGCGCCCAGATCGACCGGAATCTCATCGAAGCGGATCTCACCGCAAAAACCACACATCAAGGCGTCTCCTGAGATCGGAGCGAAGGCATCCGCGACAGCCGACGACTGCCGGGAATAAGGCCAACTCAAGACCAATCGTGACGATGCTCCCCGTGTCAACAGGGAGTTGAGAAGATAGAAATGGAGCGGATTTATACTAACCGAGCCGATCCGCAGTTTCCAGAAACGCCTCTGGCGTTTAGCAATTCTTGGCCACTGCCGCCAACCCCAGACGCGCAGCAACCACGACAGCGTTTGCAATAAGTAATGCGAACAATTATCATTTGCTTTTAATATATTTGAGTCACTCAAAGAAGATACGGCTCAAGTCTGGCGCATCGCATTCCAACATAACGCCCCTGTAGAACATCGACACGACCGCTATGCCCCAACTCAAGACCAGAACAATCGCCACATTGCGCGCGAATGCAGTGAACAGCGAACCACGAGAGGCGCAATCGACAATGTCCATCCCCGAACGCGTTCGGCTGCATGAGGTTATCGACGTGGTTCTAACGACGCTTGATGCCCGTGATCCCTACGCCTACGAACACTCTTTCCGGGTCGCGTCGTTCTCGGAAATGATCGCGCGCGAGCTGCAACTGCCTCCGGTGATCGTGCAACGCATCCATTTGGCCGCCCATCTGCACGATATCGGCAAGATCGCCATCTCCGATCAGGTGCTCAACAAGGCTGGTCGTCTCAACCGCGACGAGATGGCCGAGATCCAGCGCCACCCCCGCATCAGCTTTAATATCCTCAGCCGTCTCCCGGCCGTCCATGAGATCGCGACCATTGCCCTGCACCATCACGAACGGTTCGACGGCAACGGCTATCCGCACCGCCTCGCAGGCGCCGAAATCCCGCTGGAGTCAAGAATTATCGCGGTCGCGGACGCCTTCGACGCAATGGTTTCAAACCGCCCCTATCGCAAGGCCATGACGGTCGACGACGCGTTCGAGGAGATCAATCGGCACACCGGTGAGCAGTTCGACCCCGACATCGTGGCGAGCTTCGGGCGCATCCGCGAGGCGGTTCGCGAACACTTGAGCAGCGGTTTCAGGCCGTTCAACGGCGGCCGTCATGCCTATGTCGGGCATGAGGATCTTATGCACTCGCGCATCGTGCAGAATACGGGGTTTTTCGTGGAGGACGAGCGCCCTACGCGGCAGGCCATTCCCTCGACACTCTTCGGGCGCGACTGGACGCGCAACCTCTACGGCCGCTACCACGCCTTCCAACACAACGCCGCGCGCAAGGGCGTGCCTTTTCACTGGACCAGCTTCGTCGACTTTCTGACCGCCATTGCCTGTGTTGCCCCGGAGGACTACCACCCCGAAACCCATCGCTTCAGCTTCGATCTCAAGCGCGCCGACGCGCAAGGCAGGAGGCTGGGCTATTGCCAGGACACCATGCGTGTCAAGCCTGTGCGCACCAAGCGTTCTAGATTACCCACCCATGCTCCAGCCACACTCAAGCAGCGCCGCGGCATGCGAGAGGTGCAATGAAGCTCAAACGCTTACCTGAACAGATTAAAAAAACGAATCATTTCGCCTGATGCGTCCGGCCCTTGAGGCTCGGTGAAAGAGCCGGCCGGACTTCCGCCGGACCAACCGTGCCCCGCGCCCTTGAGCATCCAGAGTTCTGCCTGAACGCCGCCGCTTGCATCCAGATAGCGAGCCGTCTGATATTCCAGCCCTTGCTGGCTGCATCCATGCGTATGTACGATACGACGCTCGGCGGGCTGAAACTGCGTCAGGATCTGGGCCGCGTTGGAAGCATGTACGGTTAAATCGGCATCGCCTTGAAACACGATCACCGGCATGTTTCCGACCCGCGCCGCAGGCGGCTCTAAGCCCTGCGCAGACACGCCCTGACTCATGGCCGTCATCGCCGAGACCATGTCCTGCGCTGCGGCATATGGGAGCCCGGAATGGACTCCAAGCGCCGAAAAGAGCTCCGGATAAGTCGCCGCCATGGTTGCCGCCATGGTCCCACCGGCAGAGAGTCCGGCAATGAAGGCGTGGCCCTTGACGATGCCATAATTGGCCATGACCTGCCGCGTCATATCCGCAATGATCGATGGCTCGCCCTGATCACGCTGCTGATGCTCAAGCGCAAACCAGTTCCAGCAACCCGAGGCATTGGCGCTGAGCGACTGAGCCGGGTAGAGGACGACAAACCCCTGCTCCTCGGCGAGTCGGTTGAGCTGAGTGCCGACGGCAAAGTCGTCCGGATTCTGGCTACAGCCATGCAGCATGACGATCAGCGCGGGTTGCTGCTCAACCTGCTGGGCGGGAACGAAGAGCTTGTAGTCCCTAGCGCCGGCCTGATTGGTGAAGCTGCCCTCGATGAAACGCGAAGCCGGGTGTCTCTCCCCGGCTGGGCCGCGCGTTTCGTTGATGACCTCTAAATCGCCCTCGATGATCTCCCCTTGACCTGGCGGGCTGGAGTTCGACTCAGCGGGAGGCGAGCCAGATGCCTGCTGCATGGCGCGCTGGATGACTGCGGTCGCCTCAGTGAATCGCCCGGCCCGGGTCAATTGTGCCGCCTCCTGCATTGCAGTCTTCAGGGACTCATTCATCGGAAAAGACGCGCGCGCACTGCACCACGGTATTGCCAGGATGGAGTCCAATCAGCGCATGCTTTCCTTTCAACCCGACGGCCCCCACTGTGCTGAGCGTGTAATGAACAAATATTGTCGATCACTGCGCTCGCCAGCAATCGCGGCGCAATGTTAAGAGGCGTTTTCATGTCTGATAAACCAAAACTCTCTAGAGTGGTTGCCCACAGCCACTATGCTACGAGCTTCGATCCGGAAACCGACGAAGAAGTCTACGACGCCAGCAAAGAGGTGCTGGTGCGAAACATGTTGAGCGAGATCGGTGAGGATCCCGATCGTGAAGGGCTGCGACGCACCCCGTTGCGCGTGGCCAAGGCAATGGATTTTCTCACCAGCGGTTACGCGCTCTCAGCCGAGGAGATCATCAAGGGCGCCCTGTTCGAGGAAGACGTCAAGGACATGGTGATTGTTCGCGATATTGAGTTCTACTCCATGTGCGAGCATCACATGCTGCCCTTCTTCGGCCACGCCCACGTTGGTTACCTGCCAAACGGCAAAGTTGTCGGTCTCAGCAAGATCGCCCGGGTCGTCGACGTCTTCGCCCGCAGACTCCAGGTTCAGGAACGCCTTACCGCACAAGTGGCAGATGCCCTGATGGCCCACCTGGGCGCCCACGGCGTGGCCGTAGTCATCGCGGCGAGCCATACCTGCATGATGATGCGCGGGGTTCAGAAACAACGCAGCACGACGGTCTCGAGCGCGATGCGTGGCACCTTTGACGAAGACCTGCGCACCCGATCCGAGTTCATGTCGTTCATCAAGACCTGAGGCGGTTTCACCTCAGGTCGGCACACCCATGCGCGATGTTGACAGATGCCGCAGCAAGGATCAGTTACGGCTCTTATCGACCAGCTTCTGTTCGCGAATCCACGGCATCATGTCGCGCAGCCGCTCGCCGACGGCCTCGATCTCGTGCTCAGCGCCCAGGCGGCGCATGGCCTTCATCGAGGCGGCGCCCGCCTGGTTTTCGAGAATAAACTCCTTGGCGAACTGACCGCTCTGGATCTCACCGAGGATGCGCTTCATCTCGGCCTTGGTCTCGCTGTTGACAATGCGCGGACCGCGCGTCAGATCACCATATTCAGCGGTGTTGGAGATCGAGTAGCGCATATTCGCGATGCCACCCTCGTAGATGAGATCGACGATCAGCTTGACCTCGTGCAGACACTCGAAATAAGCCATCTCGGGTGCATAACCGGCCTCGACCAGGGTCTCGAAACCGGCCTGGATCAGGGAGGTCAGACCACCGCAGAGCACGGCCTGCTCGCCGAAAAGATCGGTCTCACACTCCTCGCGGAAATTGGTCTCGATGATGCCGGCGCGACCGCCGCCATTGGCGCTGGCGTAGGCCATGGCGATCTCGCGTGCCTGTCCGGTGGCGTCCTGATGCACGGCGATCAGGCTCGGCACGCCGCCGCCCTGCGTGTAGGTCGAGCGCACCAGATGGCCCGGCCCCTTGGGGGCGACCATGATGACGTCGAGATCCTCGCGCGGGGCGATCTGGCCGAAATGGATATTGAATCCATGGGCGAAGGCGAGCGCTGCGCCTTGCTTGATGTTTGGCGCGACCTGCTCGCGATAGAGCGTGGCCTGATTCTCGTCCGGGGCCAGGATCATCACGACATCGGCCTCGGCGACGGCGTCCTCAATCGACTTGACCGCAAGCCCCGCATTGGACGCCTTCACGGCCGAGGTCGATCCAGCGCGCAGACCGACAGTGACGGAGACGCCCGACTCCTTAAGGTTGTTGGCATGCGCATGGCCCTGAGAGCCATACCCGACGATCGTCACCTTTTTGCCTTGAATCAGTGAGAGATCGGCGTCTTTGTCGTAGTACACGTTGATGGTCATTGCATGGATCCTGTTGGATTGAAAAATCGGCACGAATAGACGCCGAGCACGTCGGGTAAACCGCAGCGTGCTCGGCGTCCAATCCGGACGGATGGCTGAAAGCCTTAGAGCGAGAGCCCTTTCTCGCCACGCGTGATGCCCGTGGGGCCGGAACGCACGACCTCAATGATCAGCCCCTCGGGCACGGCATCGAGAAAGGCATCGAGCTTCTTGGAGGCCCCAGTCAGCTCGATGACATAGCTGGTGTCCGTGACATCGATGATCTTGGCGCGGAAGATATCGGCCAGACGCTTGAGCTCCTCACGATCCTGACGCTCAGCGCGCACTTTGATCATCATCATCTCGCGCTCGATGTGCGGAGCCTCGGATAGATCAAGCAGCTTGACGGTATCGATGAGCTTGTTGAGCTGCTTTTTGATCTGCTCGACGATCGCATCGTTGCCAATCGCAACCAGCGTCATGCGCGACAGGGTGGGGTCGTCGGTGGGCGCGACGGTCAGTGACTCGATATTGTAACCACGGGCCGAGAACAGGCCCGCAACGCGCGAGAGTGCGCCGGCTTCGTTCTCGAGCAGCACGGCAATGATGTGTCTCATGGTGAGGTCTCGTGTCGAATCGGGTCGATAGCTGCCTGAGGTCAGGCCAGTTCCCGGTCTGAATGGCCAGGCGAGAGCTGCATCTCATGGTGGCCCTTACCGGCGATGATCATGGGGTAGACGTTCTCGGTCGGATCGACAATGACATCCATGAAGACGAAGCGATCCTTCATGGCGAAAGCTTCGCGCATCGCATCCTCAAGGTCTTGCGGGCGCTCGATGCGCATCCCGACATGCCCAAAGCTCTCGGAGAGCTTCACGAAGTCTGGCAGCGCGTCCACGTAGGAGTGCGAATAGCGACTCTCGTAGAACAGCTCCTGCCACTGCCTGACCATGCCCATATAGCCATTGTTGAGCAGCACCACCTTGATCGGGAGCTGGTACTGCTGGCAGGTCGCCAGCTCCTGGATGCACATCAGAATACTGGCATCGCCCGTGATACAGGCAACCTGGGCATCCGGATAGGCCAACTGTGCGCCCATCGCGGCCGGAAGCCCGTAGCCCATGGTGCCGAGACCGCCCGAGTTGATCCAGCGACGCGGTTTGTCGAATGGATAGAACTGTGCCGCGAACATCTGATGCTGGCCCACATCTGAGGTCAGATACAGCTCACCATTGGTGACTTTGTAGAGGGTTTCGACCGCAAACTGCGGCTTGATCGAGGGGCCGGAGCCATCGTAGCTGAGAGAGTCGCGCGCGCGCCACTCCGCGATCTTGGCCCACCAGTCGGCGACCTGTGTCGCGTCTGGCTTGGGCATGCGCTCGCGGTAGAGCCGCAGCATGTCGTCGAGTACGCTGGCCACCTGACCGACGATTGGGACATCCACCTTGACGTTCTTGGCGATGGATGAGGGATCGACGTCGATGTGAATGATCTGGGCATGCGGACAGAATTGCTCAAGCTTGCCAGTCACGCGATCGTCGAAACGCGCGCCGACGGCGATCAGCACATCCGTCTCGTGCATCGCCATGTTGGCCTCGTAAGTGCCGTGCATTCCAAGCATGCCGAGGAACCGCCGATCCGTCATCGGGAAAGCGCCCAGTCCCATCAGGGTGCTGGTGATCGGGAATCCCGTGGCATCGATCAGCTCGGTCAACTGCGCCGAGCCTTCCCCGAGCACCACGCCACCGCCGGTATAGAAGACCGGACGCTTGGCGCTGACCATGAGGTCGACCGCCTTTTTGATCTGCCCCAGATGCCCCTTCTCAACGGGGTTGTAGGAGCGCATCTTGATCTCGCGCGGATAGACGTAGGGGATCTTGATATTTGGATCGGTCACGTCCTTGGGAATGTCGATCACCACCGGACCTGGCCGCCCAGTCGTTGCGATGAAGAACGCTTTGCGGATGGTCACCGCCAGATCCCTGACATCTTTGACCAGGAAATTGTGCTTCACACAGGGGCGGGTAATGCCGACGGTGTCGACTTCCTGGAAGGCGTCGCTGCCGATGAGTGGGGTGGGAACCTGTCCGGTCAGCACCACCATGGGGATCGAGTCCATGAACGCGGTCGCGATGCCGGTCACCGCGTTGGTCGCGCCTGGACCCGAGGTCACCAGACAGACGCCGCATTTACCGGTCGCGCGCGCGTAACCATCCGCAGCATGGGCGGCGGCCTGCTCATGGCGGACCAGAATGTGTTTGAGCGAGCCATTCTTGAAGAGCGCGTCGTAGATGTGCAGGACCGCGCCGCCCGGATAGCCGAAGACGTACTCGACGCCCTCATCGACCAGCGCCTGGATGACGATCTCCCCGCCGCTCAGCTCCATCTCAGCCACATCCGCCTGTCTATCAGTCAGTGCCACAGTGAGTGACCTCCGATCGGCCCGCCCCTCGAGTTCCAGCAGTGTCGGCACGCACTAGCATCCCTGCTCCGCGCGCGGGAAACCCGCACCGAAGACCGGCTCGACCCCGTGGGAGAGGAACGTTGAAAACGTTGAAAAAGAGATTGACGGTACAAGGATCGAGTGCGCTGGTCAAGTCATCAGCGATCAAGACCAGGCACACGCCCAATCAGGCCACTCGACCGCCTCGCAACACCTGACCACGTGTGCTGGGCACGCCGTAGGCTGTGTCGTGGATATTTTGCAGCAATTCGAGTTCCGCCCAGGCAGCCGCCGGCCAACCGCCGGGCTGACCCTGCTCGCCGAACATGAGGTCGCAGAACATGATATCGAAGGCATCTGCGTCACCCCAGCCGGCGACGAGACGATTGATCGCTTCGGGAAACTGTGTCTCTAACGCACAGAGCGCTCCGCTGTGTACGGCGCGATCTCGGGCGGACCTGGCAAGCGTGGCACGGCGCATCCAATCTGGCACGCCACGTCGCTCTGGGCAGGCCTCCGGCAATTGATCGAGCAGCAACTTAACGAAGGCTTTGACCGACCTGCGAGGGTGCTCGAATTCGAGCGAAAGCGTATAGAGATTGGTCCAATCGAAACCTTTCGAACGCGACCTGCGTACATCCATCACCCGCGCCCGCAAACGGATGCCGGGCAGGTCTTGGGTACCGGTAATCGAGAGACTGATGCTCTGATTGAGTTCATAGGCATCAAAAACGGTCACCTTGTACTTGCCAGTCGCAACCTGGCGCAACACGCGGCGTAGCTCATCGGCATCACTGACGGTGACTTCAAGCTCGCGGAACAAGTCGCTTGGAGCGTCCAGCTCAGTCGACTCTTGGCTGGTGCTGAGCATCTTGAGCAACCGCTCTAGCCTCGATTGGCTGCGCGGCGACAAACTGACGAATCTGACAGCGGCCAGATACTGGCCATCCTGAAGCGGCTTGGCCCTCAGCAACTGGGCGTGCACGGTGATCTCCTCACCGCGCTTCCAGGGTAAGCTGATCCGCAGCGGGCCGGTCTGTTGCGGCAGCGGTTCGGCGATGAGCAGCAATGCACCGCCCCAGGAGATGTCCTGATTGGTCGCGGTGACTGGCTCATCGTGTCCGGGGAGAACAACTTTGACCGGTATGTGTAAATCGATCCGCGCTTGTGTACGTCGATTCTCGTTGATTGACTCTAGCTTTGGCTGTGACTGATCCATGATGAAATTACCTTATAGCCTAACGGCATGACTTAGCCTTCCTACGGTGAGTCACCGCGCCGGAATTCGCTCTCAGCAGCGGCGCTTACTCTAACAAGCATCATGCCGCCGCGCATCTGTCGTGTGGATTCCGAGACCCAGAAGTTGTTTCCGGTCACAATGAACCCTAGACTTCCGCGCTTTATTTAACTAAAGGCGATCTGATGCGCACTTCTCAGTTTCCTCTCCAGACCGTCAAAGAGACCCCGGCCGACGCCGAAATCGCCAGCCATCGCCTGATGCTGCGCGCTGGCCTGATCCGCAGAATCGCAGCCGGACTCTACACTTGGCTCCCGCTCGGGCTGCGCGTGTTGCGCAAGGTCGAGCGGATCGTGCGCGAAGAGATGGATCGCGCCGGAGCGCTGGAGGTCGCGATGCCGGCCATTCAGCCCGCCGAGCTGTGGCAGGAATCGGGGCGCTGGGAGCAATACGGACCCGAGCTGCTGCGCCTGCGTGACCGCCACCAGCGCGACTTCTGCTTCGGTCCCACACACGAGGAGATCATCACCGACCTAGCGCGCAACGAACTCAAGAGCTACAAGCAGCTGCCGATCAATTTCTACCAGATCCAGACCAAATTCCGCGACGAGATCCGCCCCCGCTTCGGTGTCATGCGCGCGCGCGAGTTCTTGATGAAGGACGCCTACTCCTTCCATCTCGACGATGCCTCGCTGTCTGAGACCTACGCCCAGATGCACGAGACTTACTGTCGCATCTTCACCCGCTGCGGCCTGGATTTTCGCCCGGTGCAGGCGGACACGGGCAGCATCGGCGGCCATGTCTCGCACGAGTTCCACGTCATCGCCGCCTCCGGCGAGGACGCCATCGCCTTCGCGAGCGCGAGCGACTATGCCGCCAACGTCGAGATGGCCGAAGCCGTCGCGCTCGCCGACGCCCTGCCCGCACCCCGGCAGGAGGCGCGTCTGGTCGACACGCCCGATGCCAGGACCATCGCCGATCTGGTCGAGCAGTTCGATCAGCCGATCGCCCACACCGTCAAAACCCTGGTCGTTGCGGCGTCCGAGGCGGCGGACGCCGATCTGATCGCATTGTTGGTACGCGGCGACCATGAACTCAACGCCCTCAAGGCCGAAAAACTCCCTCAGGTCGCATCGCCGCTGCGCATGGCCGGCGAAGAAGAGATCCGCGCCGCAATCGGCGCCGGTCCCGGCTCCTTGGGACCACGCGATCTCCCCATCCCCTGCATCGTCGATCGCACGGTCGCCGTGACCGCCGATTTCAGCGCCGGGGCCAACCGTGACGGCCAGCACTGGTTCGGACTCAACTGGGCGCGCGACTTGCCGCTGCCCGAGGTCGCCGATCTGCGCAACGTCGTCGAGGGCGACCCCAGCCCAGACGGCAAGGGCGTGCTCACCATCGCGCGCGGTATTGAGGTCGGTCATATCTTCCAGCTCGGGCGCACGTACAGCGAGGCGATGAACGCCACCGTCCTCGGCGAGAACGGCAGAGCCACGACGTTGACTATGGGCTGCTACGGTATCGGCGTCTCGCGCATCGTCGCGGCCGCCATTGAGCAGCATCACGACGAGCGCGGCATCTGCTGGCCAGCGCCGATCGCCCCCTTTGAGGTCGCCCTGCTGCCGATGAAACTCGGCAAGTCCTACCGAGTGCGCGAGGCGACCGAGCAACTCTACACCGACCTGCAAGCTGCCGGGATCGAGGTCCTGTTCGACGATCGCGACGCCCGTCCGGGTTTCATGTTCGCCGACATGGAACTGATCGGCATTCCGCACCGCATCGTCGTCGGCGACAAAGGACTCGACGACGGCCAGGTTGAATACAAGGGCCGCACAGACGCCGAAATGCAGCTCGTACCGATCGCGGAGATCGTCGATTTCGTCCGTGCACGGCTTCGATCATGACCAGCATCGACGCCTTGGCGAGAGTGCGCCAGGCCGTCGCGATACCGAGCGCCCGTTCGGGCCGCTCCGGTCACTTTCCCTAACTTGCAAAGAACCTTAGGATCACCTGTGAACAAAGAAGCCTCTTTCGATCGCGATGAGCTGCTGGCCTGTGGCGCCGGCGAGATGTTCGGCCCGGGCAACGCCCAACTGCCCGTACCCAACATGCTGATGATGGACCGCGTCACCCGCATCGCGAACTTCGGCGGCGCCCATGGCAAGGGCGAGATCATCGCCGAGCTGGATATCGCCCCCGAACTCTGGTTCTTCCAGTGTCACTTTCCAGGCGATCCGGTGATGCCGGGCTGTCTCGGCCTCGACGCCCTGTGGCAACTCGTCGGCTTCTATCTGGCGTGGATCGACAACCCCGGACATGGTCGCGCCCTGGGCGTTGGAGAGGTCAAGTTCACCGGACAGGTCCTGCCGAGCGCGGCCAAGGTGACCTATCACCTCGATATGAAACGGGTCATCACGCGCAGGCTGGTGCTCGGCATCGCCGATGGCATCGTCAAGGTGGACGGGCGCACCATCTACACCGCCAAGGATCTGCGCGTCGGGCTGTTCACATCGACCGAAGGATTCTGAGCGCGCGCGAAGACACGCCAAGCACGCATGGCCAGAATCGATTTCTACAGCCTGAAACCCGATAGCCAGGGAGATCGCTTCCTCCTGACCTGTCGGTTGGTCGAGCGCATTCGCGCCAGCGATCTGCGCGTGCTCATCTTCTGTCCCGACCCCGAGCAGGCGCGCCACCTCGACCGTCTCCTCTGGACCTTCCGCGAAGACAGCTTTCTGCCGCACGGGATCGTCGGCCATGTTGATCCCGACTTGACCCCTGTCCTCATCAGTCTGGATGGTGGCCCCGAGCACGAGCGCCAGGTGTTGCTGAACCTCTCGGCTGAGGTTCCAGCATTTTTGGAGCGTTTCGAGCGTGTCTGCGACCTTGTCGATCACGATCCCGGTCTGCGTGAAGCTGGTCGGGCGCGGTTTCGACGTTACCGCGAGCAGGGTCATGCGCTCAAACACCATCAGATCAAGCTTTAGGTCAAAGGAAATCAAACAGGGACATGCGGCTGGTCTGGACGTAAGTCTGCTGAGCGGCCTGTAAGACGACCTCCTGGAGCTTGTAGCGGCCGATGGCTTCGACATAGTCGAGATCGCGCACTTCTGAGAGGGTCGTATTGAGATCCAGCACACGCTGATCGTTGAGGCCCGCTTGAGTCTCGAGCGTATTCAGACGCAACCCGACTGAGGTGCGGACCTCGTTCATCCGCCCGAGACTGGAGTCGATGTTGAGCAGCGCCGTGCTGGCCGCGTCCGAAAAGGCTTCGCGCGTGGCAGCGTCCGTCACCGGGGTCTCCAGCGCGGTGGCGATGGCATCCAGGGTGTCGAAGATGCTGACATGGGGCGCCGGGCGGGAGACGACGCTATCCTCATTCTCGGGGTCGCCGCTCAGGGTGATGCTCCTGCCCGCGAAGCTGATGGGGACGTTTTCGAAATAAGGGCCAGCGATGGGAACGTTGTCCTTGTCTCGTACCGGGTCGCCATTGGCGTCCGTCACAGCGTATTCCCGGTTGCTGCCGCTGACGGTAAAGCGAATGGTAAACACCTCGGTCGACCTCTGCTCGAAGGTCTCCAGATCGCTGATCCCAGTTTGCTCGACAATTAGGCTACCGGTGTTCCCTGCGCTCATGACCCCTTCCAGCACACGACCCGTCTTCTCCGGTATGTCCATGAAGACGGATTGACCCGTGTCGCCGACCTGGATGGAGCGCGTGGCGGTAATCCCGACCTTGCGCACCGCACCCTCACCATCCGCCCCGGCATAGGAGACTGTGCCGCTGCCGTCCTGGGTGAAAGGCTGTTCGAACGACTCGAACGACTTGGTGCCGGAGAACAGATATTCCCCGTTGGCGTCCTTGGTATTGGCAAGACTCAGGATGCCATCCCTGAGTGCGCGGATCTCGGTTGCGATGATGGCCCTGTTGCTCGGGTTATTGGTGTCGTTGCGGGCAGCGATGATCAGTTGGCTCGCGCGCTGCATGTCATTTTCATAGGAATCGAGTTGGGCCTCCTCCAGCGCGAGCCGCGGCTTGGCCAGGTCAGCGTTGCGCTGGTACTGCTCGGTCGCGTTGATCGCGGCCTGGAGCTTCACCGACTGCGCCGCGCCGCTCGGATCATCCGATGGCGTGAGAATGCGCCGCCCGGTGGCCATTTGCAGGCTGGTGTGATTAAGCTCCGACTGGGCGCGCTGCATGGCCGAGACGCCGGAGTTGAAGATTTGGCTGGTGGAAATACGCATGGCTCAGGTCTCCCGATCAGCGCACGGCGTTGATGAGGGTGTCGAACATCTCGCCCGCGACGGAGATGACTTTGGCCGATGCCTGATACGCCTGTTGGAAACGCAGCAGATTGGC
>JARIBS010000104.1 GCA_029257385.1 Thiorhodococcus sp. | reverse complement strand
CAGCGCAATCTCTTCAGAGCGGTCAATATAGCTATGCTGTCGTTCAAGGATCGCTTTTGTGATGGTCTTGTTTTGCAAAAGGATGTTGTTTTCGTAGTTCAGATCGAAACTGCGCAGGTCAAGATTCGAGGAGCCGATAAGGCTGACACAGCCATCGATGGTCAGGGTCTTGGCATGCAGTAGCCCCCCCTCGAATTCGTGGATAATACAGCCCGCATCGAGCAGCCGATGATAGTAGCTCCGGCTGGCGGCAGCGACGATCCAGCTGTCATTGACTCTGGGGTAAATCAGCGTGACGGCAACGCCGCGATGAGCTGCAGCACATAGTGCCTCCAGAAGCGTCGCGTCCGGGACAAAGTAGGGCGTGGAAATGGTCAGCTGGGCTTCTGCACTGGCGATCAGGTTGGCAAATAGCTGCGGCGTGGCACCGCGTCGTTCCGTGGGCCCAACTCCCATGACCTGAGCGGGAAATCCACCTTTGACTGGATCAGCTTTCGGCTCGACTTTTTCCAGAGACTCGCCGGTGGCCTGTATCCAGTCGCTGGCGAACAAAAGCTGATTCTGTGTCACGACCGGGCCTTCAAACCGCAGCATGATATCGACCCAGGGCGCATATTTCGCCTTGGGTAAAAATTCCGGGTCTGCGGAATTTCGGCTACCGCAATAGGTAACGCGCCCATCGATCACTGTAATCTTGCGGTGGTTTCGCAAATCGAGGCGGCTAATCAGCAGCGTGTGAATAATGTTTCTGAACGGCAGCGCCACGGCAAGCTTTACGCCTGCTTCGTTCATGCGTTGCCAAAGTTTTGATTTGATCAACCCTCGAGAGCCAAGCCCATCCGCCATCGCACGGCAGGTAACCCCGCGTTGCGCGGCACGGATCAGCGATTCGGCAACATCCCTGCCGGTGTTGTCATCAAGCCAGATGTAATACAGCACATGCACGTGATCCGTGGCTGCATCGATATCGGCGACCATCCGTGCGCGCGTGGCATCACCATCCGCCATCAGTTCTGCGGTGTTTCCGCCAACGGGATAAAATCCGTTGATCGATCCAGCGTAACGGAATGCCGGGCGATAAATCGGATCAATCAGTTTGTCGACGTTGGCCGCCTTACCCATGAATTGAGACGCTTTAACCCGGATTTCGTCAAACACTCGTTTGTGTCGGACCGTTGCGCGTTTGCCGATATCGACTTCGCCGAACAGAAAGTAAACAACGCTCCCAAAGTAAGGCACCAGATTCAACACGATGAACCACGCCAAGCGTGCAGGAGGTGACAGGTCATCGCGCAGCAGAATTCGGATCGTGAATGCTACTACCAGAAGCGCATGAAAAATCACAAGAAACGACATCTGGTTTACCTCAAAAGTGCAATATTCGCAGTAGTTGAAAGTGATAAAAAGCTGGACAAAATCGCTTGGCCACTGGATTACCAGCCGAGATTCAATTGATTGGCCACAGGTTCAACGCCAGACCTGCAAATACCACTAGTCCCGCCCAATAGTTGTTGAGGAAAGCGCGAAAGCAGCGTTCCCGGTCGCGTTTGCGAATCAACCATTGCTGATAGATGAAGATCGCGCCCATGGCTCCCAGACCCAGCCAGTAGAAACCGCCTAGCCCTAGACGGACTCCTACCCAGGCCAATAATGCCAGGGTAATTAGCTGTAGAAGGCCTATGATCAGTTTGTCTGCGCGTCCGAATAGTACTGCAGTGGACTTGATGCCAATTTTCAGATCGTCGTCGCGATCCACCATGGCATATTGGGTGTCGTAGGCCACGGTCCAGGTCAGGTTGGCGACGAACAGTATCCACGCCGTCAACGGCACGTATTCTAGTACCGCGCCGAAGGCCATAGGAATCGACCAGGAAAAAGCCGCTCCTAAAAACAACTGGGGCAAATGAGTGAAACGTTTCATGAAGGGATAAATGCAGGCCAGCAGGATACCACCGCTGGACAGGATTACCGTGTAGACGTTGGTCAGGCATACCAGCAAAAAAGCCCCTAGCACCAGTAGCGCAAAGACGAGCTTGGCCTCTTTCTCGCTGATGCGCCCGGTAGCCAAGGGGCGGTTCTTGGTGCGCTTGACATGGCCGTCCACGTGGCGATCCGCATAATCGTTGATCACGCAGCCCGCCGCACGCATCAAATAGACACCGCCGATGAAAACAAGCAAGACATGCCGGCTGGGCAGTCCATTTGATGCGATCCATAGCGCCCATAGGGTCGGCCACATCAATAGCCAAGTGCCTATCGGCCGATCCAGGCGGGTCAGGTGCAGAAAATCCGTCAGGCGGGCCAGCCCGCGAGGGCGTAGCGTCTGTTCCATTGAAATCTCCAAGACGATTGGGTTTTATCCTAGCGCGATGCCAGTTGGAGTTCATCTGCCATGGCATCTAGGAAAAATTCCTGTACCAGGATCCTCAAGCGGCGGTGCTTGAGCACCGAACGTCGTCCCCAGCAAATATTGGCCGGGTAGAAAGCAGGGTCATGACGAGTTACCTCAATGGGTCCGCGCTCCAGGTCCGGTTGCCGGAACAGCCAGCTGCCTAGAGAGCGCTCTCCCAAACGATCAAGCCGCTGGCCGCGAAGCCCGGAAAGCGGCGCCACGGAGCGCGCCGCTACCCAAGGGCGCTCACCGATGCACAGGGCGACCTCCCGATACCAAGCCAGACGCTGTAACCCGATACCCAAAGCCTGCGCCTCGTCTCGATGCGGCCGGGCGATGCCTTGATCGATCAGCTTGACGCGAAAAGGCGCGTCGCCTGCAGCCTGTATCAGTCGAGCCGTCAAGGAATCCTGGGAGGAAATCCAGCGCCACCAGGCAGGTCCCATCAAGGGGCGAGCCGCCGGCGCAGGATACCAGTGAAAGATGGCTCGCGAAGAGGCGATTAGGCTGCCAGACATGCGTGGCTCCGGGTCAATGAAAAAGCGCGCTAGTGTATCATGCGGTTTTGACCCTTATGTGTTCGGAAAAGCCATGTGTTTAGAAGAGCATGTGTTCAGAAAGCGCCTGCAGGGAGTCTTATGTGTGAACCCTTGATAATTCTTGGTACCGGTATGGCGGGGTTGGGTCTGGCGCGTCAGCTGCGCCGCAGAGATGTGAAACGCGCCATTACGTTGATCACTTCCGATAGCGGGGATGAGTATTCCAAGCCGCTGCTGTCTACCGGTTTTGCCAAGGGGTTGCCGCCAGAACGTCTGGTTAGTCATTCGGCGCTGGCGGTGGCGGATCAGTTAAATGTGGTGGTGCGCACTCATACTCGAGTCACTGCAATAAACGCCGAGGCGGGCCTTATCGAACTGGGGGCGGAAATTCTGCCCTATTCCGATTTGGTGCTGGCCCTGGGGGCGGC
This sequence comes from Thiorhodococcus sp., assembly GCA_029257385.1. Lineage (GTDB taxonomy): Bacteria > Pseudomonadota > Gammaproteobacteria > Chromatiales > Chromatiaceae > Thiorhodococcus. Next base: position 1,532 of record JARIBS010000104.1, on the reverse strand, counting down.
GCCTCTGCCGATCTTTCAGGTGGCAGAAGACCTGCGAGGGCGAGTTTTCACCATCAACGATCTTGACGACTACCGGGCTTTTTATCACGCCTTGAGCCGGCGTAGGGGTTCTGCGCGCGTTGCGATTCTAGGCACCGGCTTAGTGGGCTGTGAATACGCTAACGACCTGAGCGGCGGTGGCCATCAGGTGGCCATGATTGCTCCGGAGACTACCCCCTTGGCCCGTTTGCTGCCGGAGCCGTTGGGACGAGTGCTGGGTGAGGCGTTCGAGCAGCAGGGCATCGAGCTACACACCCAGCGTCGCCTCGAGCATATGGCGGCGGAAGGCGAATGGGTTGCCTTGCATCTTGATGATGGTCATGTGTTAAAGGCGGATCTGGTATTGATGGCGACCGGCCTTGCCCCACGAACACGGATGGCAGAGCAGGCGGGTCTTGTCACCAGTGCTGCGGGGATTCATACGGATCGCTACCTGTGTACCAGTGCGCCGCATATTCATGCCCTGGGGGACGTAGCCTGCGTGGCAGGAGTCAATGCCATGTACGTGCAGCCACTACAGGCCAGCGCCAAGGCATTGGCAGCAACCCTCTGCGGTGAACCCACCAAGGTCAGCTATGCGCCCTGGCCAATCATCGTCAAGACACCGGCGCTACCGGTAGTGGCACTGCCGCCTTCTTGTGAGCCGGCCCGCTGGCGCCTGGAAGGCGAAGCGCCGAACATGACCGCGCTGGCGGAAGATGCCAAGGGCAATTTGCTGGGCTTTGCATTGACAGGAACCTGTGTGCGGCGGAAAGTCGAACTGGCGCGAGCATCGCCTGCATTGCTGGGGTAATGGCCTTATATTCGACGCTTTGAGGTAATTTGATTTATGACACCCTTGCCAAGTGGTGTTAGGTGATGGTTTTAAAAACAGATTTGCTGGAAGAGTAGATTTGTTGAAAAGGATGCTTGTTACGAAAAGCCAAGGCGGTACAGTCGCCTCATGCAGAGCCAAACAAGGAGGGCTTCATGCGCAAGCCAGAACTCGCCTCGGCAATTGCCGAGCGTGCCGATCTCACCAAGGACAAGGCCAGCCAAGTGCTTAACGTGATTCTTGATGAAATCACTCATAGCGTTGCCAAGGGACAGGACGTAGCCTTGATCGGCTTTGGGTCTTTCACTGTGCGCGAGCGCGCCGAACGTAACGGTAAGAATCCGCAAACTGGAAAGCCACTGACCATTCCGGCCAGCAAGACAGTCGCGTTCAAGCCCGGTAAAGGGCTCAAGGAAGCGGTAGGCAACAAGAAGTAACTACCGTTAGGCCGGCTATTCACGTAGCCGGCCTAGTTATTACCATCTATTATTACTATCAATCTATCTGTTTCAATACATCTGTTGTTCCAATACGCTCATTTCTTCGTCTTCCTTTTATTTCTTCCTTGCCGTCAGGATTCGTCATGAAGCTTCGTCTAATGCTGTGGGTATTGGGTTTCATGCTCAAGCGAGCCTACAAGCGCAAACCACGCTTTCTTGAGTTGCTGAAACGCTATCGA
>JARIBS010000089.1 GCA_029257385.1 Thiorhodococcus sp. | reverse complement strand
TTCAATAGACCTTAATATACTTAAATGCTTAAATATATTTAAATGCTTAGATTTGGGGTAGGGCGCTATCTGTGGTCAATGAGATCGATTCGAAATCCTTGAGCCAGCGGCTCGGGGAGGGTGAGGGTGTGGTGCTGGTCGACATTCGCACGCAGGCTGAGATGGCCCAGGGCATCATCCCGGATTCACTGCTGTTGCCCATGCATCTGATCCCGCTCCGGATGAGCGAGCTGCCCATGGACCAAGACGTAGTGCTTTATTGTCGCAGTGGCGCACGCTCCTATCAGGCGTGCGCCTACATGATGCAAAAGGGCTATGGGCGAGTCCTCAATCTGCGTGGCGGGATCATCGACTGGGCTGGGCATGGCTACCCGATTGGATCGCTTGATACCTGATTTTACGGGCATTTCTCGCGACATGATGCGCTCTGTCCTGGCTTGCCTTTTGACCTGGATTCGCCTATAAACGCGAACTCCTGCGTCTACTGAATAGTTTAAAAAAACCTGACTGGAGATATTTACATGGCGGATTTCGATCAAGAACTAGACGCAAGCGGCCTGAACTGCCCCCTGCCGATCCTGCGCGCGAAGAAGACGCTCAACGCCATGGCGAGCGGTCAGGTGCTGCATGTCATCGCGACCGATCCTGGCTCGGTCAAAGACTTCGAAGCCTTCGCCAGACAGACCGGCAACGAGCTGATGGATTCCAAGGAAGACGGCGGGAAATTCCACTTTCAGATCAAGAAGTCCTGATCCCCGAGCGCCTTCCGACTGATTCCTCCCCTCTAACAACCAACCATGACTCGCGGGCCTCAATGGCGCGCTAGGAGGACTCGATGGAGCAGAAAAAACTGGCGATCATCGCCACCAAAGGTTCGCTCGACTGGGCCTATCCGCCGTTCATCCTGGCATCCACGGCTGCCGCGCTGGGCTACGAGGTACAGATCTTCTTTACCTTCTATGGTCTCCAGTTGCTGAAGAAGAAACTGGCGCTTGAGGTCACGCCGTTGGGCAATCCAGGCATGCCGATGCCGATGGGCATGGACAAGTGGTTCCCTGTCCTGGGCATGACCCTGCCGGGCATGCAGGGCATGATGACCACCATGATGAAAAAGAAGATGAAGGATAAAGGCGTGGCGAGCGTCGATGAGTTGCGCGAGCTCTGCCAAGAGGCCGAGGTCAAGCTGATCGCCTGCCAGATGACGGTCGATCTGTTCGACATGGACACCGCCGAGTTTCTCGACGGCATCGACTACGCTGGTGCGGCGGCCTTCTTCGAATTTGCCGGCGAGAGCGATATCTGTCTCTACATGTGAGCGCGATGAGCCGGATCGCGCGCGCAATGCTGCCTCTGAGGCAGCGTCTCCCGTTTTGGGATCCGACCGGTCAGACGACACATCCGAGCAGTCCTAGTCAGGACTGAACGTCTCTAACGCAACATCACAAGTGCGCGTGACGCGCCTGCGCGCCGCGCCGCCACGAGCAAATTTGAGTGATTTGCGTCACTGTCGTGTGCCTGCTGCGTATACTCTGGCCTTGCGAATTGGCGTGGATCGAGCGCAGGTGTTGGAATATGCAACCCTGAGCTGGATTCGATACGCGCATACTTCGGGCCAGCGCTCAGCGTGTGTGCGCCGGCTCTCTCCACTATTCCTCCCCGTCCTTAAGGGCGGGGTTTCTCGCGGAGAAACTGATGACTGAACGCATGAACGTCGACGATCTCAAGATCGCCAAGCCCTTGTATGATCTAGTGAAAGACGAGATTGTCCCAGGCACCGGGATCGATCCGGATGCACTCTGGCGGTCCTTTGGCGAGATTGTGCACGCGCTGTCACCGCGCACCCGCGATGTGCTCGCCAGACGCGATGCGCTCCAGCAACAGATTGATGCCTGGCACCTGGAGCAGCGCGGCTCAACGATGGACCCGGCCGCCTATCGTGCCTTCTTGTCCGAGATCGGCTATCTGGTACCCGAGGGGCCAGATTTCTCCGTCAATACGGCCAACGTAGACTCCGAGATTGCCGAGATCGCGGGGCCGCAACTCGTGGTGCCACTGAGCAACGCACGTTATGCGCTCAATGCCGCAAACGCGCGCTGGGGCAGTCTTTACGACGCACTCTACGGAACCGATGCGATTGCCGAAGAGGAGGGGCTGGAGCGCGGCGCTGAACTTAATCCAGCACGCGCGGCGGCAGTGGTCGCACGCGCTGCCGCGTTTCTCGACGAGGTGGTACCGCTCAATCGCGGCTCTCACACGGACGCCTGCGGTTGCAAGCTCGAGAACGGCAAGCTCGTAATTCTGCTTCCGGACAACAGCGAGACCATGCTCCAGGATAGCACCCAGTTCGTCGGCTATCGCGGCAGTGGCGATCAGCTCAGCGCCGTCCTGCTGGTCAACCATGGATTGCATATCGAGATCCAGATCGATCCGACCCATCCCATCGGCAAGGACAGCGCGGCCGGAGTCGCCGATATCCTACTGGAGTCCGCCGTGACCAGCATCCAGGATTGCGAGGACTCGGTCGCCGCGGTCGATACCGAAGACAAGGTCAGCGTCTATCGCAATTGGCTCGGTCTGATGAAGGGCGATCTGAGCGCCACGTTCAACAAGGCGGGGCGGGTGCATGAGCGCGCACTGGAGCCTGACCGCACCTACAGCCGGGTCGGTGGCGTCGGCTCGATGAGCTTGCCGGGCCGTTCACTGATGCTGATGCGCAATGTCGGTCATCTCATGACCACGGACGCGGTGCTCGACGCCGATGGCCGCGAGGTGCCGGAGGGGATACTTGACGCTATGATCACGGCGCTTTGCGCGCTGCATGATATCCACCCCGACTATGGCGCCAAGCGCAATTCGCGTTCCGGCAGCGTCTATATCGTCAAGCCCAAGATGCATGGTCCCGAGGAGGTCGAACTCGCAGTCGATCTGTTCGCCCGCGTCGAGGACGCCCTCGGCTTGCCAGCCAATACGCTCAAGATCGGCATCATGGACGAAGAGCGCCGTACGACACTCAATCTCAAGGAGTGCATCCGGGCGGCGCGCGAGCGCGTCATCTTCATCAATACCGGTTTCCTAGACCGCACTGGAGACGAGATCCACACCGACATGGAAGCCGGCCCCGTGCTGCGCAAGGGCGACATGAAGCGCGCGCCCTGGCTGCTGGCCTATGAAGACTGGAATGTCGATGTCGGCCTGGCGTGCGGTCTGCGTGGACATGCCCAGATCGGCAAAGGCATGTGGACCATGCCCGATGAGATGGCGGCCATGCTCGCGACCAAGGCCGCCCATCCCCAGGCTGGGGCGAACTGCGCCTGGGTTCCATCGCCAACCGCAGCGACCCTGCACGCCATGCACTATCATCAGACCGATGTCGCCGCCGTGCAGGCAGAGTTGGCCGCGGGTGGCCGTCGCGCCGATCTCGACAGTCTGCTCCAGATTCCGCTCGACCCCAATTGCGCCTGGACGCCTGAGGAAATCCAAGAGGAGCTAGACAACAACTGTCAGGGCATACTCGGCTATGTGGTGCGCTGGATCCAGCAGGGTGTCGGCTGCTCGAAGGTCGCCGACATCGCCGATGTCGGCCTGATGGAGGATCGCGCCACGTTGCGTATCTCCAGTCAGCATGTGGCTAACTGGCTGCACCACGACATCGTCTCCGAGGCGCTGGTGATGGAGACCCTCAAGCGGATGGCCACGGTCGTCGACGCGCAAAATAGCGAAGATCCGTTCTATCAGGCGATGGCCCCGGGCTATGACGGCATCGCCTTCCAGGCCGCGTGCGACCTCATCTTCAAGGGACGCATGGCCCCGAACGGCTATACCGAACCAACGCTCCACGACATGCGCAAGCGCTTTAAGTCAGCACAGTAGATCCGATGAGCGCGGCGTCATCCGGCATTTCTCAGGATGACGCCGAATTACGCGCCCGTGGGCATGGATCTACATCACCATTCGCGACGCTTTGATGTGTGCTTGCATTCCGCTCACATAGAATCGCGTCCATTAGCATTGATCGATATTCGACGGAGACGGCACATGCCAACATACGACTACCGCTGCGAGGCCAACGACCGCGTGATCGAGGTCAATCATCGCATGAGCGAGCAGTTGGCCAATTGGGGCGAGCTGTGTGCGCGCGCTTGTATCGAGCCGGGCGACACCCCGATCGATACGCCGGTGCATCGCCTCGCCACGGGCGGCAACGTCATTTCGAGCAAGCATCTGGGCAGCGGCAACGCGCCCGCCTGCGCGACCGGCGCCTGCTGTCCCAGCCCCGGCGGGATGTGCGCACTCAACTAACCGGCTCGCAGTCAGATCGAGCGGACCAGTTCGCAACGCCCCGCGAGTCGTCACAGCTTGCGGGGCGTTTGCGTTTTCAGCCGGATAATAGCTCCACTTGAGCGTCTAAACTTGTGTCGTCTCGAGCGTACGCTTGGGCCAGGCGGTAAGAATAGACTGCACCAGCGTGGCCAGCGGTATGGCAAAGAACACGCCCCAGAACCCCCACAGACCGCCGAACACCAGAATGGCCACGATGATGGCGACCGGGTGCAGATTGACCACCTCGGAGAAGATCAAGGGGACCAGGACATTCCCGTCGATCGCCTGGATGATGGCGTAAGCGATGCCCAGCCAGGCAAACGAGGACGACCAGCCCCACTGGAACCAGGCCACTAGCAGCAGCGGCACGGTCACCACCACCGCCCCAATGTAGGGAATGATGACCGACAGCCCGACCAGCAGTGAAAGCAGCATCGAATACTTCAGACCGAAGGCATAGAACGTCGCGTAGCTTACGCCCCAGACGATCAGGATCTCCCACGCCTTACCCCGTATGTAATTGGAGATCTGGCGGTCGACGTCCTTCCAGACATTTCCGGCGATGCCATGGTAGTGGGGCAGGCGACGGACAAACCAGTTGATCATCAAATCCTTGTCCTTCATGAAGAAGAACACCAGGATCGGTATCAGAATCAGATACACCATGATTTCGATGATGCTCCGCACGCTCGCCAACGACCAAGAGAGCACCTGCTGGCCAAAAGCGACCACTTCGGAGCGGATCGAGGCGATGATTTGATCGACTTGGCCCGCACTTACCAACTCAGGATAGCGCTCAGGCAGATCCATCAGCACCCGCGTTCCATCCGAGACCATGTTCGGTAACTGCTGAACCAGGTCCGTGACCTGGCGAGACAGCAGCGGCATGACGCCAAGCAGCACCAGCGTCACGAAGATGAGAAACAGTAGATACACCACCAGCACCCCCGCCAACCGCGATAGCCCACGCCGCTGGAGATGCCCGACTAAACCCTCGAGCAGATAGGCGATCACAATGCTCGCCAACACCGGCGCGAGCATATTGCCCATGATGAGCACGACGGCGAAGAGCGCCACCAGCAGCAGTGCCAAAAAAACGACCTGAGGGTCTGACAGGGTTCTCTTAAACCAACTTGCGACGATATTCATGGCGCTGGCGACTCGATGTGCTGTGCGTGCTGGGTGCGATAGTGCGAGTAATGATGGGCGAACAGGGTCTCGAGCGCGTCGATGACCTCAGGCGCCGCGCGACCCTGAAGTAAATGCGCTGACATCAGGGCCGAAGTCTCGTTGAGCAAGGCGCCTGGATCGAGCATGTCGTAGGTGCGCGAAAGACGCTTGATCGCTCCGACGACGCTTTCCTGTTCCGGTCGCGGGTAGGGTTGCGGTTCGCGCAGGATCGATTGCGCCGCCGCGCCATGCGTGCGTTGCGCGAGGAATTCGGCGAATGCGAGCAGGCTCTCGCGCTCGGCTGAAGGCAGCTTGCCGAGAAGCTTTAGCAAGCGCCGTTCCTGCGCTGATCTGGATGCGGGCATCAACACACTGACTGACCTTGGTTTGTGGGGCGGCTCATGCGCGCCAGCCCTGGAGGATGCGCGATGACACTCTCAGACATGCTGGCAGTCTGTGCGTCAATCGCATTTTGACGGCCCCTCAGGCCACGTCGACCTTACTGATGAAAACAATCGCAACAAAGTATGGATTTGAATCAGCGCTTCGCATAGAGTGCTCAGCGGTCGAAAATGCCTATCTGTGCATGGAAGGCATTGTTTCAATAGCACTCTAGCGGATGCTCAGGCCGTGATGCGCGGTTGCGGCAACGACACTTCCTGAGTCATCGTGAGCCACACGATCGCACTTCATAGAACCCTCGCCAAGGAAATTATCTCATGCTCGATTCTCGGATTGCCTGCTCGGTCGCGCTGCTTGCCGCTGGTGTCTCTGTAGTGCAGAGTCCCGCTTTCGCGGCGGGCTTCATGCTTCCAGAAGCCTCGGTTGCCGGTGTTGGCACTGCTAACGCCTTGGTGGCGAATCCCGAGGAGACTGGGGCCTTCGCCTATAACCCAGCGGCCATGGGCTTTCATGATGGCTCCAGCATTTCCGCCGGCACCATTCTGATCGGTCCGAGCTTTTCGGTCGAGACCGCCAGCGGTGACCATGACAGCCAAGGTGCGGATTGGCAGGCGCTGCCCATGATCCAGGCCGCGATCAAGCTCAACGATCAGTGGCGCCTGGGGCTTGGTATAACAACCCCTTTCGGTCTCGAAACGCGTTGGCGCGACGGCGCCTTTCCCGCCGTGAGCGGCACCCGGACCCTACCCGTGCCCGCACCGCTCAATCCCGAGGTGCCGCTCGGGCATCCCACCACCAGTAAGCTCGAGGTGGTGGATTTCAGTCCCACCGCGACCTATCGCGTCAACGACGCTTTGAGCGTCTCCGCCGGGTTGGATGTCTATTGGACGAGAACCGCGAAGCTCTATTCGACAGCCGGTTCACTCGAGGGCGACGGGACCGGGTTTGGCTTCAACCTCAGCGCGCTGTATCGAGCGGGACCATGGAGCTTCGGCGGCGCCTATCGTTCGAGCGCCACCGTGGGGCTCAGTGGTGACTTTGCCCCCTTTAGCCCGACGCTGGTCTATCTCGATCGCCTGGCGCCGGCCCAGTCCGCCGAGCTGGATTTCGATTTACCCTGGCGGTTGCAGTTGGGCGCGCGCTATGCCTTCAATGCCGACTTGGCGCTCGAACTCGATCTAAACCGCACCGGCTGGAGCGTTTTCAACGATCTCAAGGCGACAGGCAAACGCAGCAGCGCGGTGATCTTCGCCGATCAAAACGACTGGGACGACGCCAACGCCTATCGCATCG
>JARIBS010000086.1 GCA_029257385.1 Thiorhodococcus sp. | reverse complement strand
ATTGGGAGGGGGGATTGTGGCCCACGCCTGGGTCGCGTTCATTGAGGTTTTCGGTTCACGACCGTTGGCTTTCCCGCCAGGCGTGCCAGAGCTTGCGGATCGGGGTCAGCGAAATGCGCTGATCGAGAACAGCGAAATCGCTGGCCGTGAGTTCGGCGAGCAGCAGTGACTGCAAAAGGCACTGGATGCGCAGCACGCTTGGTAGCTGGTCGAGTTCGCCCGCGCTCAATGCGCCCAACCGGGCGATATCCTCGGCGCTTTCTGCCAGCAGTGTGCGCAGCGTGTCACGGGACTCGGGTCGCGCAAGCTGGTGTGGCGAAAGCCCTGCTGCGGCGAGTCGATCGCTTGGCAGAATGCCCAGATGGCCCTTGCGCAGGAGCCAGCCGCTATCGCGCAGGCGGTAGACCAGCGCGCAAAAGACCCCCGCCCGTCGGGCGTTGGCCAGATCGCTGGGGGTGGACCGACCCTCGCAACGGGCCATCAGCTCGGCGATCGCGCCGAGGTCGCGCTCGGCGCTCGCGATCCAGGCCGTGCGATCCTGCGGGTAGCGCAGCGCGAGCACCGCAGCGCAGTCCTCAATGATCTCGATGAAGGGTTCTGGCGGCAGTTCGGCGCGCGCGATGATCGGCGTCAGACACAGACTCAGCGGATGGCGGCCCTGGCCGTCGAAGGTGCGCGCGAGTTCTGTGCGCCACCACTCGAGCTTAACGGCGGCGACACCCGGATCCGAGACCTGGTCGAGAATGGCCTGGATCGCGTGGCGCCAGCCGTGGAGTGCGGCGAACTCGTCGCGCAGCGGTGCGGGCGCGAACCGGATGCTGTAGTAGATGGCCGAGCCGGGCGGGGTCGCCGCATTGGGAAAACACCATGCGACCGTCGCATTGCCGACGCTCATCAGCCGGTGACTTCCGGCAGCCAGGCCAGCACATCGAGCGGGTGATCGAGCAGGCCATGCGCGCCCCAGGCCGTTGGATCGTCCTCGGGTCGAAGATAGCCGAAACGGGCGGCGAGGGTCCCCATACCGGCCGCCAGACCGGCCTGGATGTCGCGCTCTGCATCACCCAGATACCAGCAGCGTTCAGGATCGACCCCGAGCAGGTCACAGGCATAAAACATCGGATCGGGGTAAGGCTTGGGGCGGGCTGCGGTGTCGCCGCAGACGATGCAGGCGGCGCGCTCCAAGAACCCGATCTGCTCCATCAGCGGCAAAGTCAGGCAGGTTGGCTTGTTGGTGACGATTCCCCAGGGGATGGCGCGCGCCTCCAGGGTGTCGACCAGCTCCGCGATACCGGGGAAGGGCGCCGTATCCACAACCAGCGCGGCGGCGTAGATCTCCAGATAGGCTTGCCGCAGCGGCTCGAAGTCGGCGTCGTCCGGCTCCAGACCGAATCCGATTTTGAGGACGCCCCGCGCACCATGAGAGCAGAACGACCGGGCCTGATCAAGGCGCAGCGCGGATCGGCCATGGATGGCGAGCAGTGTGTTGAGTGCCGCCACCATGTCGGGCGCGGTGTCGGCGAAGGTGCCGTCGAGATCAAAAAGCACGGCCCCGTCACGGTTTGGATGCGGCTCAGGCATGGCTATCGCGCACACAGGTGACAAAATAGTTCACGTCCAGGTTATCCGCATCGAGCCGATAGACCTGAGTGAGCGGGTTGTAGGTCATGCCGGTCATGTCGACGGTGCGCAGGCGGGTGGGGCGAACCCAAGAGTCCAGCTCGGACGGGCGGATGAAGCGTGCATAGTCATGCGTACCGCGCGGGAGCATGCCCATGATGTACTCCGCCCCGACAACCGCCATCAGATATGCCTTGGGATTGCGGTTGAGGGTCGAGAAAAACACCGTACCGCCAGGACGAACCAGACGGGCGCAGGCATCGACGACCGAGGCCGGGTCGGGGACGTGCTCAAGCATCTCCATGCAGGTCACGACATCAAAACTATCTGGCTGTTCCAGGGCCAGGGTCTCGACCGGGACGAGGCGGTACTCGACCTCGGCGCCGCTCTCTAGCGTATGCAGCTCGGCCACTCGCAGTGGCATTTCGCCCATGTCGATGCCGGTCACTTGGGCGCCGCGCAGCGCCATGCTTTCGGAGAGGATGCCGCCGCCGCAGCCGACGTCGAGGACGCGCTTACCGGCGAGTCCGCCCGCGCCGCGCTCGACGTAGTCCAGACGCAGCGGGTTGATGTCGTGCAGGGTCTTGAATTCGCTGTTCGGGTCCCACCAGCGCGAGGCCAGCTCTTCGAACTTGCTGATCTCGGCGCGATCGACGTTGTAGATGTGCTCGGTCATGTCAGGGGTCCGCTCAAGTGGTGGTGATCAGGCTTGTTTCGCGATGGCTTGGCCGCAGTATGCATGCTTGGCCTGATATTCTAAACGCAGCGCCATCTAAACAAATAGCGACGCAGAGGGTAAAAAACGATAAAATACCCTGCTTTGCGCTTCATCGGGGCTTAGAGTGATGTTCGAGAAAACCATGCAGATCAGTGACTACGACCCGGAGTTATGGGACGCTATCCAAGGCGAAGAGCGTCGTCAGGAAGAGCATGTCGAGCTGATTGCCTCTGAGAATTACGTCAGTCCACGCGTGATGCAGGCTCAAGGCGGCGTCATGACCAACAAATACGCCGAAGGGTATCCTGGCAAGCGCTATTACGGCGGTTGCGAGTATGTCGATATCGCCGAGCAACTCGCCATCGACCGTGCCAAAGCGTTATTTGGCGCGGATTATGCCAATGTCCAGCCCCACTCAGGCTCTCAGGCCAATGCGGCGGTCTTCATGGCGCTCTGTGAGGCGGGCGATACCGTGCTCGGCATGAGTCTGGCGCATGGCGGACACCTGACCCATGGCGCCAAGCCCAACTTCTCCGGCAAGCTCTACAACGCCGTCCAGTACGGCCTGGATCCCGCCACCGGCGAGATTGACTACGATGAGGTCGAGCGACTGGCCCATGAGCACCGCCCGCGCATGATCATCGCCGGATTCTCCGCCTACTCGCGCATCGTCGACTGGCAGCGTTTTCGTGACATCGCCGATGCCGTGGACGCCTGGCTGCTGGTTGATATGGCGCATGTTGCCGGACTGGTCGCCGCCGGGATCTATCCAAACCCGGTCGGGATCGCCGATGTCACCACCACCACCACGCACAAGACCCTGCGCGGTCCGCGCGGCGGTCTGATTCTGGCCAAGGCCAACCCGGAGATCGAGAAGAAGCTCAACTCGCTGGTCTTCCCCGGCACCCAGGGTGGCCCGCTCATGCATGTCATCGCCGCCAAGGCGGTCGCCTTCAAGGAGGCGATGGAGCCGAGCTTCAAGACCTATCAGGAGCAGGTGGTGCGCAATGCGCGGGCCATGGCCGAGGTCTTTATCACGCGCGGATACGATGTGATCTCTGGCGGGACCGACGATCATCTGTTCTTGGTCAGCCTCATTGAGCAAGAGCTGACCGGCAAGGACGTCGACGCCTGGCTGGGTGTGGCCAACATTACGGTCAACAAGAACGCCGTCCCCAACGATCCGCAGTCGCCCTTTGTCACCAGCGGTATCCGCGTCGGCACCCCGGCCATCACCACCCGGGGCTTCGGTGTCGAGGAGTCCCGTACGCTGGCCGGCTGGATGTGCGACGTGATCGACGCGCGCGGTGACCAAGCCACGATCGACACCGTCAAGACGAAAGTGCTCGACCTCTGCAAGCGCTTTCCCGTCTATAGACGCTGACCACTGACCAATGCGTTGCCCCTTCTGCGGCGCTCAAGACACCAAAGTCGTCGACTCGCGTCTGTCGGGCGAGGGCGACCAGGTCCGCCGTCGGCGCAAATGCGTCGCGTGCGACGAGCGCTTCACGACCTACGAATCCGCTGAACTCAATCTCCCGCGGATCGTCAAGCGCGACGGCACGCGTGTCCCGTTCGATGGGGGCAAGCTGCGCGCGGGGATGATGCGGGCGCTGGAGAAACGCCCGGTCGGCACCGAGCAGGTCGACATGGCCGTGTCGCGTATTCAACGCGCCCTGATGTCGAGCGGTGAGAGCGAGGTTCCCGCCTTGCGTGTCGGCGAGATGGTGATGGAAGCGTTGCGACGGCTCGACCAAGTGGCCTACGTGCGCTTTGCCTCGGTCTACCGTCATTTCGAAGATGTCGAGGCCTTTCGCGCAGAGATCGAGCGGCTCGAACGCGAACCGCTGCCGCCCGAGGTGGACCAGCCCAAAGATCTGGAGTCCAAGCCTTGACGGCAGCCGACCGGGTGGATAGTGCGTATATGGCTCATGCTATCCGCCTGGCCGAGCGCGGTCGTTTCACGACCGATCCCAATCCGCGCGTGGGCTGCATATTAGTGCGCGACGGCGAGATCGTCGGCGAGGGCTGGCACCATCGGGCGGGCACGCCGCATGCCGAACGCAACGCTCTGACAGCCGCATCTGAACGTGCGCGAGGCGCAACTGCTTATGTGACGCTGGAACCCTGCTGTCACCATGGCCGCACGTCACCTTGTACGGATGGGTTAATCGAGGCCGGTGTCACGCGGGTTGTCTGCGCCATGGTCGATCCCAATCCGCTAGTGGCAGGGCAGGGACTGGAGCAATTAAGTGCCGCCGGGATTGAGACCGGGTCCGGCCTGCTGGAGACCGATGCACGGGCCTTGAATCCCGGATTCATCAAGCGCATGGAGCAGGGTCGGCCCTATGTGCGCTGCAAGCTGGCCGCCAGTCTCGATGGGCGGACCGCCATGGCCGATGGCGAGAGCAAATGGATCAGCTCGGAGGCGTCGCGGCGTGATGTGCAGCGGTTACGGGCCGGCAGCTCCGCCATCGTCACTGGCATCGAAACGCTGCTGCACGACGACCCCAGTCTGAATGTGCGCCTGTCCGCGTCTGAGCTACCGGGCATGGCGCCCGAGGAGCCGGTGCGCCAGCCGTTGCGCGTGGTGCTCGACAGCTTCTGGCGTATGCCCACGGATGCGCGAATGCTCGGCCTGCCGGGGCAGACGCTGATCGCTGGTGTCGCGCATCTGCCCGAGCGTATCGCCGCGCTGGAGGCGGCGGGTGCGCAGGTGCTGGTCTGCCCCGAGCGCGCTGGCCGTGTCGATCTCCTGGCGCTAATGGAGACCTTGGCGCGCCGGAGTGTCAACGAGGTTCTGCTGGAGACGGGTCCGACCCTGGCTGGCGCGGCGCTCGACGCTGGGCTGGTCGATGAGATTATTCTCTATCTGGCGCCCCATCTGATGGGCGATGCTGCTAGGGGGCTGTTTACTCTGCCGACGGTCGCGACGATGGCCGAGCGTGTCGCGCTCGAGATCATCGATGTGCGACGCACTGGAGCGGATCTGCGCATCACCGCCCGTCCCACACCCCGCTAAGGCGTTTAGCGCTGGCGCTGCTTGCTTCGAGGTTCTGATAAAGGCTCATGTTCACTGGAATCATCCAATCCGTTGGCCAGATCCAGCGGCTCGAACCGCGCGGGGGCGATGCGCGCCTGTCCATCGGCGCGGGCAAACTGCCGCTCGACGGGGTCGCGCTTGGCGACAGTATTGCGGTCAATGGCGTCTGTCTGACGGTGGTGGCCCTGACCGCTCAGGGGTTCTCGGCCGATGTCTCACGCGAGACGCTCTCGCTGACGACGCTCGGTGGGCTAGGCATTGGCGCACGCGTGAATCTCGAAAAGGCCCTGACGCTCTCGACGCCGCTCGGCGGTCATTTGGTCAGCGGTCATATCGATGGCGTCGGCACGCTGCTTGAGCGTGTCGAGGATGCGCGCTCCTGGCGGCTGCGCATCCAGGCGCCGGATGCGCTGGCGCGCTACATTGCGCACAAAGGCTCGATCTGCGTGGATGGCATCAGTCTGACGGTCAATCAGGTCGACGGTGCCGCCTTCGATCTCAACATCGTTCCCCATACCGTCCAGGAGACGATCATCGGCGACTATCGCCCGGGTGGTCATGTCAATCTGGAGGTCGATCTGATCGCCCGCTATCTGGAGCGTCTATTGCTCGGGGACCGCGCGGCCAATCCAGCGGCATCGCCACTGACGCGCGACTTTCTCGCCGAGCACGGGTTCCTGAAGTAGCCTCGTCCAACCGCTTTCTTTGCACTCTTAAAATATAGATGTATCAGCTATGACCAGTCCGGGTTTGAACAGCACCGAAGAGATCATCGAAGACCTGCGCCAAGGCAAGATGGTCATCATCATGGACGACGAGGATCGTGAGAACGAGGGCGATCTGCTGCTTGCCGCCGACTGCGTCACCCCCGAGGCCGTGAACTTTATGGCCAAGTACGGGCGCGGTCTCATCTGTCTGACGCTGACCAAGGAGGCTTGCGAGCGTCTGCGTCTACCGCTGATGGTCAACGAGAATCGCGCCGTCCACGCCACCGCCTTCACCGTCTCGATCGAGGCCGCGCGTGGTGTGACGACCGGAATCTCCGCCGCCGATCGGGCCACCACCATCAAGGCCGCAGTGGCCCACGATGCAAGCTCCAAGGACATCGTCATGCCTGGGCATGTCTTCCCGATCATGGCGCAGCCGGGCGGTGTCCTGGTGCGCGCTGGGCATACCGAGGCCGGTTGCGATCTGGCCCGCATGGCGGGGTTCACCCCGGCGGCGGCGATTGTCGAGATCATGAACGAAGACGGCTCCATGGCGCGGCGCCCTGACCTGGAAGCCTTCGCCGAGACCCACGGCATCAAGATTGGCACCATCGCCGATCTGATCCAATACCGGGTCAGGAACGAGAAGGCGGTGCTGCGTGAATGCGAATGCGAGCTGCCGACGGCGTATGCGACCTTCAAGATGCTGGCCTATCGCGACAGCATCGACAACGAGGTCCATCTGGCCCTGACCCTGGGCGATATCTGCCCAGAGCGCCCGACCCTGGTGCGGGTGCATCTGCAAAATACCCTCTGCGACCTGTTTGGGACCACCCACGCTGCCTGCGGTTGGCCCTTGCAGGAAGTGATGCGCCAAGTGGCCGATGCGGGCGAGGGTGTCATCGTGGTGCTGCGCAACCGTGACAGCTCGGCGAATATCCTCGCCCGTCTCAAAGAGTTTCAACTCCCTGGCGACGCAGCAGACCAGGTGCCACAGCGCAAACACGACCGGCATGAGTTGCGCACCTATGGCATTGGCGCCCAGATCCTATCGGATATTGGCGTGCGCAAGATGCGGGTGATGAGCGCGCCCAAGTCCATGCATGCCATTTCCGGATTCGATCTCGAAGTCGTCGAGTACACTGGCGGCAAGCCCGCCTAAGCGAATCCAGTCGCTACCGATTTTGGAGAATTCATGACGATCAAGATTATCGAAGGCACGCTACATGCCGACAATGCCCGTTTCTGTCTGGTGGTATCGCGCTGGAACAGCTTTGTGGTGGAGGCCCTGGAGAAGGGCGCCATCGATACACTCAAGCGCCATGGCGTCGACGATGCCAGCCTGACCATCGTGCGCGTGCCTGGCGCTTTCGAGATGCCGGTGGCCATCGAGCGTATCGCGGCCAAGGGCGGCTACGATGCAGTCATCGCGTTGGGTGCAGTGATTCGCGGCGGGACGCCGCACTTCGAGTACGTGGCTGGCGAATGTGTCAAGGGCATGGCTCAGGTCAGTCTCAAGTACGCGCTGCCGGTCGCCTTCGGAGTGCTGACCGTCGACAGCATCGAGCAAGCCATCGAGCGTTCCGGCACCAAGGCTGGCAACAAGGGCGCCGAGGCGGCCATGTCCGCTCTGGAAATGGTCAATCTGTTGAGGCAGTTCGATTGACATGGTGAGTCCCCGCAGCCAGTCGCGCCGCTATGCGGCACTCGCGCTCTATCAATGGCGTCTCACCGGCGAAGATCCGATCCAGATCAAGCGTCACCTGCTCGATGACCATGAATGGCTCGATGCCGTCGCGGCATCCCTGGGTGGTATCGACGAGGATGCCATCCTCGACTCCAAGGAGCGCTTTAATTTCAATATCGAACTGCTCAATGAACTCCTGACCGGCGTGCCGCGTCAGATCACGGAGATCGACGCACAGCTCGATCATTTCCTCGACCGCCCGATCAGCCAGGTCGACCCAGTGGAGCTGGCGATCCTGCGGCTCGGCGCCTATGAGATTCTGTTCTCCGACAACATCCCGGACCGTGTCGCCATCAACGAGGCCGTGGAGCTGACCAAGCTGCTCGGCGCCTACGAAGGCCACCGATACGTCAACGGGGTGCTGGACAAGATCGCCCGGCGTCGTGCCGGTGACATGGATCGCAAAGTGTGAGCCGGTTCGGGTGTCCGAGTTCGACCTGATCCGCCGTCATTTCTCCGCGCTCGGCCCCGCGCGGTCGGATGTCCTGCTGGGCGTCGGCGACGACTGCGCGCTGCTCGACCTCCCGGCTGGCCAATCGCTGGCGGTCAGCATCGACACTTTTGCCGCCGGTAGCCATTTTTTCCCAGACTGCGATCCTGCGCATGTCGGTCACAAGGCGCTGGCGGTCGGACTCAGCGACCTGGCCGCCATGGGGGCCGATCCAGCCTGGTCGACGCTGGCGCTGACGCTGCCCTCGGCGGATGAGGACTGGGTCAGGGCCTTCGGCAGGGGCTTCGCCGCGCTATCGCATGCCCATGGCATCCGACTGGTGGGCGGTGACACCACACGCGGTCCGCTGAGCGTCACGGTCCAGGTGCATGGGTTCGTGCCCGCAGGCGAGGCGATCCGGCGTGGCGGCGCCCGGCCGGGCGATCTGATCTTCGTCAGCGGGACGCTCGGCGATGCCGGTTTGGCGCTGCGGCGGATGCGCGATGGCGCCGCTGTCGAGCCTGAGCTACGCATGCGGCTCGAATGTCCCGAGCCGCGCGTCGCGCTCGGCCAGGGTTTGCGCGGGATCGCCTCGGCGATGATCGATCTCTCGGACGGTCTGGCGGGCGATCTCGGGCATATTCTGCAAGCCTCCGGCGTGGGCGCTGAGGTCGATCTGGCGCGGCTGCCGTTGAACGCCATGGTCGCCAGCGCCGTTGCCGACAGCGGCGATTGGTCGCTCCCGCTCGCCTCCGGCGACGACTACGAGCTGTGTTTCTGCATTCCCCCTGCGCATGTCGATGCGCTCCACCGGTTGGCCGGGCGGCTGGAGTATCCGCTCAGCGCTATCGGCTCAATTCGCGCCGGGAGCGGGCTGCTGTGGCATCTTCCGTCAGGGGATATCCTGGACATCCAACGCACCGGCTTCGATCATTTTCCCGACCGAAGCTGAGGTCTGGTCTGGCGTTGCGGCTCAAGCGGTGGCGGATCAGGTCGAGTCGGGCTGTCCCTCATTCTCCAGCGCCTGGGTGGTGATCTCATGGTAGAGACCGATCATCTGACTGATGATCTGGTGCAGTTCGGGGTGCGCCTCCCATTTGCTTTGCAGATGGCTGGAGTCACTGAAGACCTCCTGGAGGAATTGGATGTCGAAGCGATTGAGCCGCTCGCCCCGGTCGACCTTCTCCTTGAGGCCGATCGCGCGCGGGAGCCGCTGGGTACGCATTCGGTCTAGGAGAGTGGTGATGACGCCGGTCTCTTGGGTGACTTCGCTCATGGGGGCCTCGAAATTGAGTCTATTGAATGGGGGTGCTTGGGGCTCACCATCGGGCAGCCGAGGTTTGGCATGCTGCAATGCCATGCTACCTCCCGGGGCGGATGGTGTCGGCAGTGTGGGGTAACTGGCCGCTGGGTTTGTCACTCAGTACGGTAGGGGCTGTAGCTCTCGATGCAATCAGTAGAGGCTGCGCCTCGAGTGTATGATAGGTGCATTTATCGGTGTGTCGATCGTGCATGAGCGAGGCTCGGCATGGCAATACGCAATCGCTCCCATCAAACCGCAGTATCAACAAATAACCCAGAGACCATGGACGAAACCACCCCACCCAGAAAACGCCCGCGCGGGATTTACCTGCTGCCGAATCTATTTACGACCGCCGCGCTCTTTGCCGGATTTTATGCCGTGCTGGCCGCCACCCAGAACCGTTTCGAGGCGGCGGCGCTGGCCATTTTGGCGGCCATGGTGCTCGATGGATTCGATGGGCGTGTCGCCCGTCTCACCAACACCCAGAGCGATTTCGGCGCTGAGTATGACAGCTTATCCGACATGGTGGCGTTTGGCGTCGCACCGGCGCTGGTCGCCTATCACTGGGCGCTGGGTGCGCTGGGCAAGATCGGCTGGTTGGCGGCGTTCGTGTTCACGGCCGCCACCGCCTTGCGTTTGGCGCGCTTCAACACGCAGGTCGGTATCGCAGATAAGCGCTACTTCCAGGGGCTGGCGAGTCCATCCGCTGCAGCCATCATCGCAACCGGTATCTGGACCGCCAACGATCTGGGGATCGACGGCGCGGATGTGTCCTGGCTGGCAGCCTTACTCACAGCGGGCGCGGGGCTGCTGATGGTCAGCAACTTCCGCTACCTGAGCTTCAAGCAGGTCAACCTTCAGGGCCGCGTACCCTTTTTACTGGCGGTGGCCGTGATGCTCGGGTTCGCGGTCGTCTATCTCTATCCGCCGCTCGTGCTCTTCGCCCTTTCGTTCACCTACGCCATTTCCGGACCAGTCTGGACGCTCTTTCGTCTCAGGCGCAGTCGTGGGCGTCATCGCCGGGATAATGCGGGCAAGTGAAAGACCAATATTTCGGGGACGTCAACGACTATCGGAAGTACGGGCTGTTGCGTGCCATCACTCGCATCTGTGGGCTACGTTTAATGGTTGCTTGGATGCTCACGCCTGACGACGGAAGCACAGATGGGAAGTTTGTTTCGTATCTGGAGCATCCAGGCAAGTTTTCACATCATGACCCTGTTCTGTTCCAGAAAATCAAAGAGCTTTTGACGCATGGTCTGAAGCGCCGAGTAAGCTTAATTGAAAATACGAACCTTCTGCCGAAAACAGAGTTCTTCTCCTCCCATGTACCCGATACAGCTTCAAGCCGAAGTATGTGGTTTAGTTCGCTTATCCAGCAGGCGCAAGGAAGCGATTTCGTTTTCCTTGATCCTGATAATGGGCTGGAGGTAAAATCAAAGGCATACGGAAAAAAGGACTCATCGAAGTTTTTATATTGGTGCGAAGTTGAAACTCTCTGGGCTTCCGGGAAATCACTATTAATATACCAGCACTTCATTCGTGAAAAACGACTAAATTTTGTTCGACGCATGCTGGATTCCATGAAGGACGCGACACCGGGTTCCTCCGTTGAGGCATTTTCTACACCCCACGTCGTTTTTCTCATGGCTTTACAGCCCGAGCACCAAGGGTTTCATAAAACGATCGTAAGTTACGTACAAAAAAACTGGGAAGGGCAAATCCATCATTGGGAGCTAATGCAACAGCAACAGAGTGAAATCCCGTGTAGAGCGCGATAGCGTATTGTGCCGCATGGTTGACGAACTGCTCGCCCAACGACATCGTAAACTGTGCATGTCGAGAAACACTACGCTAATTCCAGGGACGATTTACTTCATGGCTCTGTATGCGCTCCAGGCAGTTCTGGCAGCGGGTCGAAGAAGTGTGCCTTTGAGTGAGTCTGGCGGCTCCTGCACAGCATGGGCAGAACGGATATAATTCTGCCCATTTTGAAGTAGCGAATCCGTGCGCGTCATGCTCAATATCAAGAACCTCGTTACCGATGCATCCAGTTTGCCCCATTCCTTCAGCGCCTCCGGATGAAAGGCCAGGGCCGAGCAGCCGGAGGCGATTGTCTCGGTGCGGGGGAAGGAGCGTTTCGTGATCATGGACCTAGACCATTACCATCACCTGAGAAAATGTGAGCTGGAGTCGGCGCTCGCGGAGACGCGCGCAGACTTGGCGGCGGGCCGCTTCGTCGAAGAACCTGCGAGCGCGCACATGGATCGCATCGAAGCCGAGCTTGTCGGCAGGTTCAAGGAAAACGAAGGCTTTCAGCAGACCCGAGGCGTCATCCGGCTGATGCAAATGGTCGTGTCCAGCCTGTGGGACTCTGGACGCGCGGCCAGCATCGACCTGATCCATCCTTATGATCTCGATCTGAATCTGGACGAAATCGCATCCGAAATCCGCACCATCAACCCATCCCTCAGTGAGGCCATCGCCCACGACATCGCCCGTGGTGGCGATGCGGAGGTCGAGCAGATCGACGCCACCAATGGCAACGCCGATGCCTCGGATGCCGCACGCCTGATCCTCGTCGCTTCGCTGTCCACCGCGCCGGGTGCCGTTCATGGCCTGCGCGAGTACCAGCTTGTCGATTGTCTCCAACGCCCCGGACGCGATCTCTCCACCTTCAAGACCAACGTTCTCGACAAACTGGCGACCCGCGCCTGGTATCTCCACGACTCCGCTGATGGCCGCCTGTTCTTTAAGAATCAGCAAAATCTCGCCGCCAAGCTACGTTCCACGGCGCATTCGCTCCACACCGAAACCGTCGAGCGGATGCTGCGTGAGCATCTTGAATCGTACTTTTCGGCTTCGCTGCGCGACTGTTATCAGGCCATCAAGGTACTGCCGCCGCCCGACGACGTTCAGGTCGAGCAGGACAAGACGACCCTCGTGATCGTGCGTCCGGGTGGGCAGGCGAACCAGTTGCCCATCTCCGCCGACTGGCAGGCATGGTGGAACCAGCAGCAATATAAAAATCGCGTCCTCTTTCTTACCGGCTCACGGGATACCTTTCAGAAGGTGCTCGATGCTGCCCGGCAGATGCGTGCCTTGCAAAGCATCGACGACGAGCTCCAGTCCGAGAACACGCCATCTAACGATCCGCAGTGGCGGGCGCTCGATACGCTACGGGATCGCGTGGGCCTGCAATTCACCGCCGCGCTGAAGGAAGCCTTTGACCAGATTGTCTATCCCTCGATCAACACCGCGCTGCGTGCCACCGGCACCGATCTCGCGTTTGCTGGCAACCAGAGTGGCGAGGCGACTATCCGTAAAACGCTGGAAGGCGCACAGAAATTCACCACCAAAATCGACGATGACAGCTTCCGCACCCGTGCCGAGGCCCGACTGTTCGGCTCGTCCGACACCAAGGTGGTGCTCTGGTCCGATTTCAAACGCGCCGCCGCCGTTAATACCAACTGGCCGCTGCACAAGCTCTCCGCGCTCGATGATCTCAAGGTTGAGTGTCTGCGCCGTGATCTCTGGCGCGAGGAAGGCAATCATATTCGCCGTGGGCCATTTCCTCCCCCCGTGCCCGAGGTATCGATTCGCGAACTGTCCGTGCAGGAAGAGGGCGACGGCCACACTTATCTGAAAATCGAACCACTGCATGCGCCGTCGGTGAGATACGAAACCGGCGATGCCAAGCCCACCAGTGCTTCTAGCCCCGTGCCAACGCCCACCCGCTTTGAAGCCGTGGGCTTGCGCTACCGATTTCTCGCCGTCGATCCCGATGATTTGGCCCGCACCAGCGCCGTGAAAGAGTGGACGGCCAAGCTGCGGCTCAAATATCAACTCCATCATCGCAGCGATCATTACGAAGTCGAACTGCTCGCCTTGCCCAAGGCCGGTGACATCGTCATCCGCTACACGACTGACGGTTCAGCGCCGATCACAACCGCCGCCGCCACCTACAACGGGGTCTTTCGTGTCCCGGCGAATTGCCGCGTAGTCTGCGCCATCGCCGTTGCCGATGCCTATGATTTGGCATCAGAGACGCTGCGCATCCCGATTCCACAGGACGGCGAGATCGTGCGTCCCGCGATTGATCCGGTACTGCCAGCGCGCTGGAGTCAGTCGGCCAAACTCGATGATGCCGGAGCGGTGTGGGACTTTATCCGGCGTCTGGAACAGACCATCGGGGTCCACGCGCATGACATCAGTCTCACCGCCGAAAGCAGCGATGGTCAGCAGAGCGTCGATTATTCCGGCGCGCTGGACAGCGGTTACGATGGTGCCGCCATCAAATCCGTTGCCGAACGGCTTCAGGACATCGTTGGTGGCGGCAGTCTACGCATGATCGTTGGCTCGCTGGCATTTCCTACCGGTCAGGCATTGCTTGACTGGCTCAAGGCCACGCATCAACCCTTCAACGCCGTGAAAATCAGCCAATAATATGGTGCGCGTGACCGCTTCATCCGCTCGTCCGGTATCCGTTCGCAAGGTTATTGGCCTAGGCTTTCTGCCAGAGGAAGCTCGCCACGGTTTCCTGATTGATATTCCCAAGGGCCGCGCCGGCAATCAGATAATCTGCATCACCGAACATCGCGGTGATGATCTCGACCATCTAGGCGCACGCACGGTGGATGCGTCAGCACCTAATGATCCCGCGTTGCGCGTGGTGATCGACCGCACCCGCTGGCTGGCCCTCGCCCCAGCCTTCTGGGACGAGGCCAATCGCCGTCTGCGTGCCAACGGCCTACCCGCCGCCAAGTTTCGGAAGAATCCCGGTAAGCCGGTCCCGGTGCATCCCTCGCTGGGCAAGGAACTTTGCGTCCTCTGCTGGGCGGTGGAGGACGCACCACCCAATGACATCCCCAACGCCTTGCATAACTGGGAGGCGCTGGCCCCCGAAGAGCGTTGGTGGCTCTACACCATGACCGTCGCCACCACCGGCCAAGCCATGCAAAAAGGCATCGGTTGGCGCAAGGCGCTGCGGGCCGCTATCGCCGACAACCCGTTTGTCAAAGGCGAGGGGCTGTCGCCCAAAGCGCGGCGCGAGTTGCTCGGCCATTCGCAACTTTCACTGTCGTTGTGAAGCGGTAGACATAGGCGCAGTTGGTAGCTATCATTGGTAATTATCAATTAAGGAGCGAGTCATGGATACCGCACGCCTTTTTCAATCGGGCCGCAGCCAAGCCGTTCGGCTGCCTAAGGAATACCGCTTTGCCGGCACCGAGGTCGCAGTCAAGCACTTTGGTAACGGCGTGCTACTGCTGCCGATAGACGACCCTTGGCAAACCCTTGCGGCAGGCTTGGCGGCATTTGAGCCGGGCTTTGTACTCACGCGCGAGCAGCCCCAAGACCAAGTGCGTGCCGAGATCGCCCAATGATCCTGCTCGACACCAACATCTGCATCTACATCATCAACGCCAAGCCCCCAGCTGTGCTGGAGCGCTTTCAGCAATACCGGCTGGGCGACATTGGGCTGTGCAGCGTGGTGGCGGCAGAGCTTGCCTTTGGCGTGGCTAAAAGCGGCTCGGCGCGCAACCGGCAGGCACTGGAGATGTTTTTGGCACCGCTCACCATCTTGCCTTTTGACGATGCCGCTGTGTGGGCTTATGGTGACTTGCGTGCCGACCTGGAGCGCCGTGGCACCCCCATCGGGTCGCTCGACACCATGATTGCCGCCCATGCGCTGAGCCAGCACGCCCTGCTGGTCACCAACAACACCCGTGAGTTTGCCAAGGTGCCCGGCTTGCAGCTAGACGATTGGGTCACCACCGCTTAACGTTGGAGCTGAAATAGCCTCTAGCGCTTATATCTATTGCACAAGCAGCGATCAAATTTAATTAATCCCATGCCCGCCTTCATCGAAACCCAATTTCCCATCCGCAGAATCTTACAAGGAGCGTAAGGCGAATAACGGTCAGACGCTGACCCGTCTGGGGAAATGGTGGGGCCGCAAGCCGCTTATCCTCGTCCGCGCCTCCATCCTTGGCATGCTCATGCCCGCTTCGGACGATCCCAAACGCGACCGCGAGATTTTTCTCAAAATCCTCACCATGGATGACGATGGCGCATGGCAACGCCAGAAAGGTGACATTCCCGTCGCCGCTTGGCGCGAGGCCGCCCCATCAGCGATGCAGGAGGAATATTTCACCGCCCGAGGATTCCAGCGGGGCCTCACGAACGAGGAAAAAGAAGACATCTGCGCCCGTATTTGGGGAAGACTCGATTCTGCGGGACGCAAGATGCTCGACGACCAGCGCCGCCGTCTTATCCCTGACCGTGCGGAATTCGACGCCATGCCGTATGCCGAGCGCATTCGCGAATGCGATAGACCGGAAAACGTCACCGGCCCGACTGTAGAAGCATGGCAGGAAATCAACGATCACCTTGGCACCACCGCCTCCAGCCTACCGGAACTCGTTGAACAACTCGGGCAAAAAACCTTCGGTCGCACGCCGCGTGTTGGCGATAGCTTTTGCGGCGGCGGTTCGATTCCCTTCGAGGCTGCCCGGATCGGCTGCAATGCCTTTGGTTCGGATCTCAATCCGGTGGCCAGTCTCCTCACATGGGCCAGCCTCAACCTGCTCGGCGGCGGCAAGGACGTGCAGGAAGAGGTCATGCGCGTCCAGTCCGCTGCGCTCGCCGAAGCCGACAGGCAGGTGACCGACTGGGGCATCGAGCACAACGCGCAAGGCGAACGCGCCGATGCCTTTCTCTACTGCGTGGAAGTGAAGCCGGAAGGCTGCGATTACTTCATCCCGCTGGCTCCGAGTTGGTTGGTGGGGGAAAAATCAAAAGTCGTTTGTCGCTGGCAGTGTGTGGATGGTTCCGACCAACTCCAGCCAGAAATCTCCGTCGTCTCCGCCGCTGAGGTGAAAGCCTACAAAGCTGGCAAAGAGGCGACGGTCGTCAACAGCCGCGTCATTGATCCATTTAACCCCAATCGCTCGTGGTCAGTCGAAGCGCTACGCGGCCCCGAGGGCTTGCGCCGCTGGACCAATGACGATGTGGTGCCGCGTCCCGGCGATGTCTTTCAGGAGCGCTTGTATTGCATCCGCTGGGTCAAGACGGTGATGCGTAACGGCAAGCCCAAAAAATTAGCCGCTACGCCGCACCCGATGCCGCCGATCTTGCGCGCGAAGCCAAGGTGCTGGCACTGCTGCGCGAACGCTTTTCCGACTGGCAGCGCGAGGGGTTTATTCCGTCCAAGGCAGTTCCCGAGGGTGGCGACAAGACCGAGGAGCCGATTCGCACACGCGGATGGACCTACTGGCATCATCTGTTCACACCACGGCAGTTGTTGACACATGGGATCTTGGCGGAGAGTTCGACCCGGCTCGCCCCATCGAAGACGGAGCAGCTAGGCTGCTTGCTTGGCATGGGCAGGATGGCAAACTGGAACGCCAAACTCTGTGGCTGGGACTCAAGCCGAGCTAATGAGAAAGGCAATCAAGTCTTTCAAAATCAAGCGTTGAATCCGCTTTTCGCCTATTCAGTAAGGCCGTCCTTAAAGTTCAGCACCGCATGGCCCGTTTTTGTGGAAGCGACATTGGGAAGCGCAGTGCAATCAATTGTTATGCCGGGCGATGCCCGCGACCTCAACCAAACCTGCGACCTCTGGATCACCGACCCGCCTTACGCCGACGCGGTCAACTACCATGAACTCGCCGACTTTTTCCTCGCCTGGTACGACAAGCAACTCGCCAAGGTTTTCCCAGAATGGGTGCCCGACGCCCGCGCCGAACTGGCCGTGCGCGGCGATGGCGAAAACTTCCGCCGCTCGATGGTCGACATCTACCAGAACCTCGCCCGCCACATGCCCGACAACGGCTTGCAGATGGTTATGTTCACCCACCAGAACCCGGCGGTCTGGGCCGATCTGGGCATGATCCTCTGGGCCGCCGGACTCAAGGCCACCGCCGCCTGGACCATCAGTACCGAGACTGAGGCGGTCGGCATCAAGAAAGGCAACTATGTGCAGGGCACCGTCTGTCTGGTCCTACGCAAGCGCATCGCCGACGAACCCGGTTTTCTCGATGAGGTCTATCCGCTGGTCGAGGACGAGGTGAAGCGCCAGATTGCCTCCATGCAGGCGCTCGACGCGGGCGACGAACCCAACTTCAACGATGCCGACTATCAGCTTGCCGCCTACGCCGCTGCACTCAAAGTACTGACCCAATACAGCAACCTCGATGGCAAGGATGTCGAGCACGAAGTCTTTGCCGTGCGGGCGCGCAGCGAGAAGAGCGACTTTCAGATCGTCATCGAACGGGCGCTCGGCATCGCCTGCGATACCCTGGTTCCGCGTGGACTGGATCATTCCTGGCGCGAACTGTCGCTGGTGGAACGCTACTATCTGCGGGCGCTGGACATCGAAAGCCGGGGCGAACGGCGCAAAGGCATGTATGAAGAGCTGGCGCGGGGCTTTGGCGTGACCGACATCCGCCCGCTACTCAAGAGCGACAAGGCCAACGGCACGCGGATGTTTACGCCATCCGGTCTGGCGGCGAGTCTGCTTGCCCCTCTTGAGGGCACGGTGTCTGCAACGGCGGCGCTGCCCGCGCGTCGCGGTCGTGCCAGCGCAAGCGGCCCGCACCCCTTCGCTGCCGCGCCGCTGCGCCATCTGCTGTTCGCGATCCGCGAAACCACCGCTGCCGAGCGCAGCCCGGAACCCGGACGCCAATATCTGTACGATACCTTCGGCCAGGGTTACTGGGGCAAACGCGAGGGCTTGATCTTCCTGCTCGACTGGCTCGCCGCACTGGCCAACGCCGAGGGGATGGGCGAATGGATCAATGATTCCGAGGCGGCGCGGATTCTGGCCGGGCGCTTGCGGAACGATCAGGCGTAATCCCGCAGCACTTTAGATGACGCTCAACCGCCACTCTAGCCGCCGTCATCGACTCGATCAGACCGTGCTGAATCAGCGCCTGGAAGGCGCGATTGGCTATGACCGCATCGCCGGCTATTTTCGCTCCAGCCTGTTCGAGATTGCCGGGGAGGCGCTCGCCAACGTCGTCGGGCCGGTGCGGATCGTCTGCAACTCGGACCTCGATCCACAAGATTTGACCACCGCCGCCGCCGCACAAGCGGCACTGCGTCGAAGCTGGTGCGCGGGCCGGCCAGAGGACGCGCCACCTGCCGCGCGGCCACGCTACCAGGCACTGTATGACGCCCTGACCAATCAACGGATCGAGATCCGGGTACTGCCCGATACGGCCTTTGGCCTGATCCACGGCAAGGCTGGCATCGTGCGGCGGGCAGATGGTTCGGCCACCGCTTTCCTCGGCAGTGTCAATGAAAGCGCCTCGGCCTGGAAACTAAATTACGAACTGCTGTGGGAAGACGATGACCCGGAAACGATTGCCTGGGTGCAGGAGGAATTCGACGCGCTCTGGAACGATGCCCGCGCCGTGGATCTCGCCTGCTGTCCATTTATCGCGCAGGACGTGCGGCGCATCATCACGCGCCGGGTCATCGAACCGGCTGAGGTGCCGGTCATCGCCGACCCGATGGCGGTGGCCGCTGCGGCGGCGGTCGAAACGCCGGTCTATCGCCGCGATCAGGGACTCTGGCCGCATCAGAAGTATTTTGCCCGTCTGGCGCTGGAGCGGCATCGACTCGGCGGCGCGCGCCTGGTGCTGGCCGATCAGGTCGGGCTGGGGAAAACCGTCCAGCTTGCCATGGCCGCGCTGCTGATGGCGCTCGATGATCCCGAGGGCGGCCCGATTCTGGTGCTCGCTCCTAAACCGCTGCTCCAGCAATGGCAGGACGAATTGATGGAGCTGTTGTCGATGCCGTCCGCGCGCTGGAATGGCCGCGCCTGGATCGATGAGAACGATCTGGAATATCCGGGGGAGGGGGCGAAATCGCTGGGCAAATGCCCGCGCCGGATCGGGCTGGTGTCGCAGGGGCTGGTGGTGCGCGGGTTGCCGGAGGCGCTGAATCAACTGCTGGGCCGACGCTATACCTGCGTGATCGTGGATGAGGCGCATCGCGCCCGCCGCCGTAAGGTGCCGAAGGTGGACGCCGAGGCCGATGAGATCGACGAACGGGCCGAGCCGAACAAGTTGATGGCGTTTCTGCGCGAGATTGGCCCAAAGACCAAAAGCCTGCCGCTGGCGACCGCCACGCCGGTACAACTGCATCCGGTCGAGGCGTGGGATCTCCTGCACATTCTGTCTCACGGCCATGAGGGCGTACTCGGCGGCTGGACGCAGACCAGTCCCTGGTTCCACGCCAGCCATTGTCTGGACATTGCCACTGGCAACGCAGCGATTCCGACCGACGATGTGCGCGATGGCTGGCAGTATGTCCGCGATCCGTTGCCGTCACGAGTTGAAGACCCGGTCTTCGAGCGCATCCGCCGTCGCCTGGATGCCAGCGACACGCGCTGGCAGTTCACGCCTGAGAGTTTGGCGCAGATGCCGCAGGCTATTCAGCGGGTGCAACTCCAGCAGGGGTTATTGCCGAACTATGGGGGACGTTTCAATCCGTTACTGCGTTGCATCGTGCGCCGCACGCGCGCCTATCTCGAAGCCACCATCAATCCCGCCACGGGCGGCTATTTCCTGCCCAAAGTCAGGGTAAAGCTGTTTGGCGAGGAGGAGGCGGGCGCGCTGGTGCTGGGGGGCTATCTTCGCGAAGCCTATCAGGAAGCCGAGCGGTTTTCGCTGCTCTTGCAGCAACGGGCAGGGCGAGCGCGTTTAAATTCTCAGCCAAACACGACCTTGGCGCGGTAGTCGTCATTCCACGCGGCCTTGCGGCGCTTCTTGGGCAGACTGAACGCTGAACCCTCCTGTTCGAATAGATTCATAC
>JARIBS010000072.1 GCA_029257385.1 Thiorhodococcus sp. | reverse complement strand
GTATGAATCTATTCGAACAGGAGGGTTCAGCGTTCAGTCTGCCCAAGAAGCGCCGCAAGGCCGCGTGGAATGACGACTACCGCGCCAAGGTCGTGTTTGGCTGAGAATTTAAACGCGCTCGCCCTGTAGACGTCGGGGCGGACACATCAAGGGCATTGCGCTCGTGTTATACTGTTCGATTCGATCCGCTTCCGGCATTTCTCCCCGCTGATGGCTTCATCCAGGCAAGACCCTCCCTTCTCACCGAGGCGCAGTACGCCTATGTCTGCTTCCCATGGCCCTTATCGCACGCTTGCCGGTCGTCGCTATCCGCCCGGCGCGAGCGTCGAGGACGATGGCGTCAACTTCTCGGTCTTCAGCCGCCACGCCACCGGCGCCGAACTCCTGCTCTACGCGGGTGAGCGAGATCAGGAGCCGTTCCAGATCATTCGGCTCGATCCCCGGCACAATCGGACGTTCTTCTCCTGGCATGTGCTGATTCCCGACCTGCCGCCCGGCACCCATTACACCTGGCGGATGGAAGGCCCGTACGACCCACATCGGCAGGGCTGGCGCTTCGATGCGCGCATTGAGCTGGTCGATCCCTGGGCGCGCGCGGTCAATGTCAGCCATTGGAACCGCTTGCGGCGTCTGCGCGAGGGCGTGCAGCCGCACGACTCGCCGCGCGCCATCGTGCTGGCCGAGGAATACGATTGGGAGGGCGATGCACCTCTGCGCCTGCCGACCGAGCAGACCATCATCTACGAGCTGCACGTCGGCGGCTTCACGCGCCATCCAAGCTCCGGCGTACGCCATCCAGGGACTTTTCTTGGGTTGATCGAAAAGATTCCCTATCTCCAGGCGCTGGGCATCACCCACGTCGAACTCCTGCCGATTATGGCTTTCGACGAACAGGATGTCCCCGAGCAGGTCTGGGACGCTGGACTGCGCAACTATTGGGGTTACAGCAGTTTCGGGTTTTTCTCGCCGCATCCGGGCTATTGCGTAACGCCCGAGCAGGGCACCCATCGGCGCGAGTTCCGCGACATGGTCAAGGCTCTGCACAAAGCCGGCATCGGCATTATCCTCGACGTCGTCTTCAACCATACCAGCGAGGCCGGTGCCGACGGACCGACCATGACCTTCAAGGGCTTTGGTAACGAGACTTTTTACTGTCTCGACAGCATCGACAAAGGTCACTATCTGGATTTCACCGGCTGCGGCAATACGCTCAACGCCAATCACCCGCTGGTGACGCACTTCATCCTCGATGCGCTGGAATATTGGGTGCGCGAGATGCACGTCGACGGCTTTCGCTTCGATCTGGCCAGCGCCATGGCCCGCGACGCTGATGGTCGACCGATGGCCAACCCCCCGGTTTTATGGGAGATCGAGCTGTCTGACACCCTGGCGGCCTCCAAAATCATCGCCGAGGCGTGGGATGCCGCCGGGCTTTATCAGGTCGGAAGCTTCCCTGGCTATCGCTGGATGGAATGGAATGGCTGTTATCGCGACAGCATGCGCCGTTTCGTTCGCGGCGATCCGGGGATGGTCCCGGAGATCGCAACCCGTCTGTCCGGCAGTAGCGACCTCTACCAGGCCAATCTGCGCAAGCCGACCAACAGCATCAACTTTATTACCTGTCACGACGGTTTTACGCTGTGGGATCTGGTCTCCTACGAGCGCAAGCACAATCTGGCCAATCACGAGTCTGGTCGCGACGGAACTAACGGCGACCTGAGCTGGAACTGCGGTGTCGAGGGGGAGACGACGGATGCCGCTATTGTGAGTCTGAGACGACGCCAGGCCAAGAATCTGCTCAGCCTTCTGTTCCTCAGTCAGGGTATCCCAATGCTGCTGGCCGGTGATGAGCTGTTGCGCACCCAGCACGGCAACAACAACGCCTGGTGTCAGGACAATGCGCTGAGCTGGATCGACTGGTCGCTGGTCGAGCGCGAGGGGCAGATGTTGCACTTTGTGCGCGCGCTGATCGCGCTGCGCAAGCGCCATCCGAGCCTGCAACGCAGCCATTTCTTCTCTGGCGAGCCAACACAGGGCGCTGAACTGGAGGATGTGCTCTGGCATGGCACTGAGCTCGGCGCGCCCGACTGGGGTGATCCCGAGGCGCGCTCGTTGGGCTTCACGCTCGCGCCTACCTGTGAGCATGAAGACCTGCTCCATGTCATCGTCAACATGGACGCTCAGGCCCAGGTTTTTGAATTACCCGTGCTGCCCTCAGTGCACTGGTATCTCGCGCTCGATACCAGCGAGGTCGCGCCGCTGGATATCCTCGCCCCAGTTGATCAGATCCGCGTCGAAGCGCGCCAGCACCTGGTGCACTCACGCAGCATTCTGGTGCTGGAAGGGCGCAACCGACCAGATGAGTGAGCCACCGTAGCGGATAAAAGGGAGAGTTGGCCGATGCGTATCGCCATGGTGAGCACCGAGTGCGCGCCGATTGCCAAGGTTGGCGGGCTGGGGGATTTTGTTCAGGGTCTGGCCCGTGAACTCCTCAAGCACGGTGAAAGGGTCGAGGTTCTGTTGCCAAACTACGATGTCCTCGAAGGCCAGCATATAGAGGACTTGCACGAAATCGGCGCGCCGCTGCGCGTGCCCTTCCACGATCGCCGTCTCGATTGCCGGGTATTGTCCGGCAAGCTGGGTGGTCTCACCTGCGTGCTGTTTGATCCGCTGTCCGAGCACCGCTTCTTCGCCCGCTCGCGCATCTATGGGGAGCGCGACGATGCGCAACGCTTCGCCTTTTTTTCGAGCGCCGTGCTGGAGTATCTTCGGGCGTCGGACCGGCGCCCGGACATCCTCCATTGTAATGACTGGCGCACGGGGCTGATCCCGGTCCTGCTCCAGGCGTGTGAGCAGGAGCCAGGGATGAGCGACATCCGGGTCTGTTACACCCTACACAACCTGGGCGATCAGGGACGAGTCGGTTCGGACATCCTGCATCAGGTTGGCCTGGATCCGGCGTCACTGATGGTCCCGGATCGGCTTCTCGATCCGCACGACGAGCGCATGGCGAATCTGATGCAGGGCGGGATCGTCTATGCCGATTTTGTCAACACCGTCTCGCCGCGTTACGCCTGGGAGATCCAGAACACCACGCAGGGCATGAGGCTGCAACCCCTGCTCAAGACCCACCGAAACAAGTTCGGCGGCATCCTCAACGGGCTTGACGACGGCGTGTGGAATCCCGAAGTCGATCGCCACATTCCAGTTAACTACGGCCCTGGTTCGCTTCCATTGAAGGCAGCCAATCGCCGTGAGCTGCGTGCGCGTCTGGCGCTGGAGGAGACGGAAAAGCCGATTTTTGCGGTCGTGAGCCGACTGGATCGGCAGAAAGGCCTCGACCTCATCGAGCACGGGATTCGCTACGCCCTAGCCGAGGGAGGGCAGGTGATTCTGCTGGGTTATTCGCTCGATGCGGTGATCACTGCGCGCTTCGAAGGGCTTCGGGCGGAGCTGTCTGCAAGTCCTGACTGCCGCCTCGAGCTGGGCTACGACGAGGCACTGGCGCATCTTATCTATGCCGGATCGGACATGATTCTAATTCCGAGCCTCTACGAACCCTGTGGCCTGACTCAGCTGATCGCCATGAAATATGGCACGGTGCCGATCGTGAGACGCGTCGGTGGGTTGGCGGATACGGTCTTCGACGCCCATTATTCAGACAAGTCGTTCGAGGTGCGCAATGGGTATCTGTTCGACGACCCCACCCCCGCCGGTTTAGAGAGCGCCATGAGCCGCGCCTTTGACTTGTGGCGGTGCTTCCCCGCGTACTTTCGCCAGTTGCGCGTCAACGGGATGCGCGGCGACTACTCCTGGCGACAGCCTGCCCAGCAGTATCTGGACATCTATCGCCACATGATTCTCTCTCGCGCTCAATCGGCATCTTAACTCGATCTGGGTGCCCCGGGCGATCCAGACTACGGAGTCAACCGCCTGAATGCCTTATGCACTCTGGCGAGCTATAGTCGATACATCATGCAATCGGGTGCGAGACGTATCCGCAGCGTTTGTCTTGATTTGATATTGATGACACTGCCGCAGTCGTTCAGGCCGATGGTATAGCCGAGTAGATAGCTGCCCGGGTCGAGTCGCACGCTATAGCTTTGGTTCATACCGAGCCGGTATAGCGGGCGCTCATTGAGCTTGACATGCAAGGTGCCAAACAGCCCAACCAGGGAGCCGTCCCGGTAGATGATCAGGGTGCCCGCCTCGGCCGGTCGCGCGGGGATAGGCTGGGTGCCAACCTGGCCGCCCGAGAGCGCGCATCCGCCAAGCGCGATGCTACTAAGCAGCAGGGTCAGGATAAGCGTTCGCTGTTTCATCAATCAATTTCTCGTTGGTTGTGTGAGTACGCCGATAACGATGCAGCCAAGCGTCATCGGCGTTGAGAATTCGGTATCCTGTCGACATCCAGCAGTCTGAAATCCACCGTCATTTATGCACAGCCAATACCATAGCGGCAACGCGACGCCCAGAATTATGGGCATTCTCAACGTCACGCCCGACAGTTTTTCTGATGGAGGCCGCTACAGTGAAACCGACGCGGCGGTGCGCCAGGGTCTGGCGATGCTCCAGCAGGGCGCTGATATCATCGATATCGGCGGTGAGTCGACCCGTCCTGGTTCGCGCTGCGTCTCTGCCGAGGAGCAGACGCGGCGGATGCTGGGGGTCGTTCGACAACTGCGCGAGCGTATCCCGCACGATATACCGCTCAGTATCGATACGACAGTGGCGCAAGTCGCCCGTACCATGCTCGACGCAGGCGCCGACTGGATCAACGACACTTCCGCCGGATTTGACGATCCGCACATGCTGCCACTGGCGGCCGAGCGGGACGTGCCGATCGTGCTCATGCACCGTCTGGGCACGCCCGCGACCATGCAGCAGGCACCGTATTATGCGGATGTGGTGCGCGAGGTGCGCGATCATCTCGCCGCTCGGGCGCACGCGGCGCTTGCAGCGGGTGTACGCGAGTGCAACATCCTGCTCGACCCCGGCATCGGGTTCGGTAAGCAGGGGGTGCACAATCTAACCCTGCTGGCCGGGTTGGACACGCTGGCCGCGCTGGGCTTTCCCGTCCTGCTCGGGACCAGCCGCAAGCGTTTTATGGGAGCCATCTGCGGGGATGTCGGGCCGGAGCAACTCATGCCCGCAACCTGCGCCACGACGACCATCGGTGTGCTGGCTGGGGTGCAGGTGTTTCGTGTTCATGACGTCGCTGGCAATCGACAGGCGGCCGACATCGCTTGGGCGGTGCGCAATGCTGGTTGAGACTCTGCTGCTGGCCGGGTCTGCATGAGTGCTCGACGACGTCGGCGGCGAAGCCCGCTCAAGTGGCTCGCCAGTCTTTTGGGCGGCCTGCTGGTATGCTCGCTGCTCTGTGTGGTGCTCCTGCGATGGGTAAACCCGCCAACCTCTGCGGTCATGTTGCAACGTTGGATCGCCGCCCATTTCGATGACACCGAGCGTCCCTACATTGATCACGCCTGGGTCGCTTGGGAGCACATTCCAGCCGAGGTGGCTTTGGCCGTACTCGCCGCCGAGGACCAGCGCTTTTTTATGCATCGTGGGTTCGATCTGGTGGAGATCCGTCGGGCGGTCGAAACCTTTCAGAATGGGGGGCGTCTGCGCGGGGCCAGCACCATCACCCAGCAAACGGCCAAAAACCTCTTCCTCTGGCCGGGGCGCGACTATCTTCGCAAGGGGCTTGAGGCCTTGTTCACGGTGCTCATTGAGGCATTCTGGCCGAAGCAGCGCATCTTGGAAGTCTATCTCAATATTGCTCAGTTCGGGCCGCGGACCTACGGTGTCGGTGCAGCGAGCCAGCGTTATCTGCATCGTCGCATCGAAGCCGTGGGGGCCGAGGATGCAGCGCTGTTGGCAGCGGTTCTGCCCAATCCCGAAATCTATCGCTTGGACGCACCCTCGACCAAAGTGCGCAGGCGCGCCGCCCGGATCGCCCAGCAGATGCGCCGGCTGGGCGGCACGGCGTATCTGATGCAGCTTTCGGAATATGCGCATCGGTGAGCATCCATCGAGTCGGCAGCACACCCAAACAAGACGGGATATTGCCATTATCAGCGTCTAGTTAAGACGACAAGCATGTGAAAATCAGCCCACGGGGACATCTGCTCCATTGGCAACGTTTAAGATCTGACATCGCGTGTCGCAACGGTGCCAAAGAGCACACACTAAGACCATGCAGAGCGCATAGCCGTGTATAGCGACTTAAAAACCAGACATTTTCCGAGGCAAGCGTAGATGCCAGCCGACAGTCACAAGCCCTCTCAGCGAATCGCTCAGGCTTCCCGCGCGGGTGCTTACAGACCAACCCGCGCGAAAAAAGCGCGACCGGTTCATGCTCGCGCCTCCCGCGCGCCTAGCCTCAAGCGGCGTGCGTTCAAGCCTTGGGCATTAGCGCGTACGCCGCGCTCGGCCATCGGATGGTTCATGCAGTTGCTCAACAGCGGGCTAGGGGCGCCGCTACAGCTCCTGACCCTCGGACTGCTCGGCGCGGCCGTATTCGTCAACATGACGCTTCCCGATCTACCCGACGTAAGGGGTCTGCGTAATGCCCAGCTCCAGGAGCCGTTGCGTGTCTTCAGCGCGGACGGTGGCTTTATGGCCGAGTTTGGTATCCAGCGACGTCGTCCGGTCGCCATCGAGGCGATTCCGCCCGTCATCATCCAAGCGTTTTTGGCTGCCGAGGACAGCCGTTTCTACGAGCACAATGGGGTGGACGCGCTCGGCATGGCGCGCGCGCTCCTGAGCTACATTGCCACGGGTGAGAAATCGCAGGGCGGCAGCACCATCTCGATGCAGGTCACACGCAACTTCTTTCTCTCACCCGAGAAGACCTTCCAGCGCAAACTGACCGAAGTGCTGGCGACGCTGCATCTCGAGCAGGCGCTGAGCAAGCAGGAGATCCTGGAGCTTTATTTGAACCAGATCTTCTTCGGACACCGCGCCTACGGCATCTCCGCTGCCGTCGCGCTCTACTACGACAAGAATTTTGATCAAGTCAGCGTTGCCGAAGCGGCCATGCTCGCGGGCATCCCCAAGGCACCCTCGACCAACAACCCGGTTACCAGCCCGCAACGCGCGCTTGAGCGGCGTAACTATATTCTCAGACGTATGCATGAGCTGGGCTATATCGACACGATGGAATACGAGATCTCGCGTCACACACCCGACATGGCCAGTCTGCATCAGCGCGAGCGCGATCTCGATGCCGGCTATGTCTCCGAAATGGTGCGCGCGGAGATCATTCGCTTTTATGGCGAGGCGGCGCTCAGCCGCGGCTATCGTGTGACCACCACCATTGATTCCAGGCTCCAGGTCGCCGCTCAAAATGCGGTCCGCCAATCCTTGCGACTCTATGACCGCCGTCATGCCTATCGTGGCCCGGAGGCCACACTCGCGCTATCCGGCTTGGGCGAGACGCAGATGGATGCCTATCTCGCGGGCGTGACCAAAGTGCCCGAGCTGGAGCCTGGCCTGGTGACGCGGCTCTCGCGCTCCAGCGCCGAGGTCTATATGGGGCAGGGCAGTCGCATTGATCTCAGCGCTCGACAATTGTCCTGGGCGCGCAATCAGCGCAATTTGGCCCGCTGGCGTGGCGAGCGGCGCACGTCCTCTAACGCCGTGGCCGTTGGCGATCTGGTGCGTCTGAAGCGCACTGCGAAAAACGCCTGGACGCTGTCCCAGGTGCCGGCCGTCACCGGCTCACTGGTCTCACTCGATCCGCACGACGGAGCGGTGCGTGCACTGGTTGGTGGATACGCCTTCAGCAACTCGAAATTCAATCGGGCAGTGGATATGCGCCGCCAGCCTGGCTCCAGCTTCAAGCCCTTCGTCTATGCCGCAGCCCTAGATAAAGGCTGGACTCCGGCCAGCTTAATCAATGACGAGGCCGTTAAGCACAAGAGCATTGAACGCTGGAACCCTAAGAACGCCGACCATAAAGAACTGGGACCGATCCGCATGCGCAAGGCATTCGCGCTCTCGCGCAATCTGGCCAGCATCAATTTGCTCCAGAGCGTGGGGCTTCAGGAGGCGCGAACCTACATCAGCCGCTTTGGATTCGAGCCGAAGGCGATGCCGCTGGGCCTGTCGATGGCGCTCGGCACCGGTGAGCTCTCTCCAGTGAAGCTGGCCGAGGGCTTCGCGGTTTTCGCCAATGGCGGCTATCACGTGACTCCCTACTTTATCGAGCGGATCGAGGATGCCGACGGCAGTGTTCTGTTCGAAGCCAATCCCGCCACCGCCTGCACCGATTGCTGGTACAAGCGCGGCGCGGCACCCGCAAGGACTGCCAGCACTCAGCCGAGGATCGCCGCTGAGCAGGCGATCGACCCGCGCACCGCCTATCAGATCACCTCGCTACTGCGCGAGGTCGTCGAGCATGGCACCGGTAAGCGTGCGCTCAGGCTCAAGCGCTCGGATATTGTCGGCAAGACCGGTACCACCAACGATGTGCGCGACTCCTGGTTCGCCGGTTATCAGGCCGATTTTGTGACCATCGCCTGGATGGGCTTCGACGACTTCGGCAAGCTCGGGCGCGGTGAGGAGGGCGGTAAGGCCGCGCTCGGGATGTGGGTCGACTTCATGAAGGATGCGCTCAAAGATCAACCAATCGCCACGCTCGACCCGCCGCCAGGTTTGGTTCAGGTGCGTGTCGATCCCATCCGTGGGGTCGAGACCACGTCCAAGAGCGGCATTCTGGAGATGGTCCAGGAGGAGTATCGTCTGATGCTGCTCGGTCCGGATCCCATCGAGATTGCGCAACCCGCCTCCAAGCAGGCCACACGCAAGCGCGCCCCCAGCTCTAACGCGGCCAAGCGTTCGGCCCCGCGCGTGATGGACGATCTGTTCTAACGCTCTATCGCACCCCGATCGATCATCAGGACGCTACGCAACAAACAGATGCGCAAGGTCTCGGGCCTGGCGGTTGAGTGAGAGGCTACATAATAACGAGAATAAATCTTATTATTTATGATCGTCAACCCAGTGCCGATGCAGTCAAGTGATCGTCAATAGCTTAAAATTGAAATTTATCAATTGCCATAACCGATCAAAATCATCGCAAAAAACGACTTCATTAAAGTATTAGCAACCGCTAATCTAGCCTCAGTCTCGATAGGGGGAGAGACTTCCAACACACTGCAATGAAAGGAGAAACACCATGAGTCACGACATGACCGTCCCGAGCATGCCGCGTCTGAACGAGCCAGCACCGGCCTTCGACGCACCGACTACCCATGGGCGCAAGACCCTGGAAGACTATCGCGGGAAATGGCTGGTGCTGTTCTCCCATCCAGCCGATTTCACACCCGTCTGCACCACCGAATTCATGGGCTTCGCACGCCACCATGCGGACTTCCAGGCGCTCGACTGCGAGCTGCTCGGACTCTCCATCGACAGCCACTACAGCCACGTCGCCTGGGTGCTCAACATCAAGGAGAAGTTCGACGTCGAGATCGGTTTCCCGATCATCGCCGACCTTTCGATGCAGGTTGCTAAGTCCTACGGCATGATCCAGCCGGGCGCGAGCGATACCTCAGCGGTGCGCGCGACCTTCATCATCGACCCCGAAGGCGTACTGCGGGCGATGCTCTACTACCCGATGAGCAACGGCCGCTCAATCGACGAGATCCTGCGCTTGGTGAAGGCGATGCAGACCTCGGATGCCAACAAGGTGGCAACACCCGAGAACTGGCAGCCGGGCGACAAGGTGATCGTGCCGCCGCCGGGTAGCGTGGAGGAGGCGAATGCACGGGTCGCGAGTGGAGAGTACGAGTGCGTCGACTGGTACTTCTGTAAGAAGGCGCTGTGAGCGATCCGAACCTGAACTGAACGCGCCCGCAGAGCCCCGGCCATTTGGCCGGGGCTCTGCGCTTTATCTTCAGGGTGTCAGTGGATAGGTGGAGATGAAGGCTTCACGGCCAATGAGCGTCCTTGCCAAAGATCAATCCGCGTCGCCTCACAGAACGGCGACCAATCCAAGAATGCCTACGATGATCAGATAGATGGCAACGACGTAATTGAGCAGCGCTGGACGCACCAGAATCAGGATTCCGGCAACCAAGGCAATCAGGGGCTGTAGCAAGGGATGAAGCATAGTGGTATCCGTTTATAGCGATAATGAGTGATAGGTTGTGCGAGCGAGCTGTAGACAATGATCTGCATCTTGCCGATTGAGCAGCTTAAGCGCTCTTATAAGCCACACGCTCGCTTACAGATTTGGCGCGCGGCTGTCAAAAGCACCCAACCGGTCGCCTCGACTTGCGATGACTTTCTCTAATCGAGGGCGAAGCGGCAGACCGCCAGTGACATGCGCCGCGTAGGTGGGATACCTATTTAGCCTACTGAGATTGAGCCTTTTCGGTGGCGTCTTCACCCGTGAAGATTTCGGCCGCTTCCTCTCCAGCCTCTTTGATCTCTTCCCATACTTCTTCGACTCTGTGCGAGACGCTATGCTCATCCTGCGGCATATTGGCCGAATCTGTTTTGGCCTCTTGCGCACCAGTCTGTTTGTCATCGCCCGGCTGCGAGTCGGATGTGGCATTCGCACCGCTCGGCGCTGTGGCTGGTTGTGATTGCGTGGGGTTGTTGTAAGCGCCTGGGTACGCTTGAGCGGCGTCCTTATAAGTGGCTGGTTGCGCTGGCCCGGCGTCCTTGTCATGCGATGCGGATGTAGCATCCATACCGCTCGCTGTTGGGGCTGGTTGCTGCGCTTGCGCGGCGTCCTGATCAGTTGTGGTTTGTGCCGATGCGTTCTCGTCATCGCCAGTCACGGCGTCCATCGCCTCGCGGCCAAGCTCCTTGACCTCTGACCAAGCCTCTTCGATGAGGCTCTCTTCCTCACTTGCACTGCGCGCCGCTGCAGTCGGCTGCGCCTGTCCGCTTTGCTCGACCTGACTGGACCCAAAGCCGAGAGGTAAATATCTTTTTTGGGGCGACTGTGCTTGCGCGGCGTTCTGGTCAGTTGTGGTTTGCGCCGATGCGTTCTCGTCATCGCCAGTCACGGCGTCCATCGCATCGCGCCCGAACTCCTTGACCTCTGACCAGACCTCTTCGATGAGCCCCTCTTCCTCACTTGACTGCGAGGTGGATGTGGCACTCGCACTGCGCGCCGCCGCAGTCGGCTGCGCCTGTCCGCTTTGCTCGACCTGACTGGACCCAAAGCCGAGAGGTAAATATCTTTTCTGGGGCGACTGCGCTTGCGCGTTATCGTCCTCGCCAGTCATGGCGTCCATCGCATCGCGCCCGAACTCTTTGACCTCTGACCAGGCCTCTTCGATGAGCCCCACTTCCTCACTTGGCTGCGCGGCGGATGTGGCGTTCGCACCGCTCGCGGCTGCCGCTGGTTGTGCTGGTGCGGCGCTCTGATCAGTTGTGACTTGCGCAGAACCCTGGGTCGCTACCGACTGCTCCAGGGAAGTTTTGTCGTCGTCTTGCTTTGAGATGAGGAAGGCGGCGCCCAGGCCAACTGCGAGAATCGCCACCAGCGGTGTGTAGCTCGAATTCATTTCTGCCTCCAAGTCGTAAATGTCTGGTTCTGCCGCCTGCTCCATGCGTGCATCGGCATTATCATGAAGCAGGTCGTGTGCCAGACGTTGAAATCCAGACCGGCAGGTGCGCGTTGAAGGCGTGCAATCGCCTGCCGTACCGAGGAATCCTCCAGGCTGATAGAACCTGGATCACGGCATGTGGTTGAAAAAAACCATCATCGGTTGTAAACCACAATATCTGTGGTGTACTTACACTGCATCTCAGCCGATCGTAGATGACGCATTGAGGTCGCTGCCCTTCACCCGCGCGAAGCGCTCGGCCAGCCGCTCGGCTTTGGGCCCTTGAGTCGCCATGCTCACGAGATAAATGGCCAGAACCGAGACAAGGATGCCAGGCACGATCTCATAAAGATCGAACAGGCCACCTTCGAGCTGTTTCCAGACCACCACCGTTAAACCGCCTGAAAGGATGCCCGCCAATGCACCGAGTGCGGTCATACGCGGCCAGTAGAGTGACAGGATGACCGTCGGCCCGAAGGCCGCACCGAATCCCGCCCAGGCGTAAGACACCAGGTCCAGCACTAGCGTATTTGGGTCGAGTGCGATGGCGAAGGCGATCAGCGAGACGACCACCACGGCCGCGCGGCCGACCATGACCAGTTCCGACTGACTCGCTGAGCGGCGCAGGACGCTGCGATAGACGTCTTCCGTAAAGGCCGAGGAGCACACCAGCAATTGCGAATCGGCGGTGCTCATGATGGCGGCGAGGATGGCGGCAAGTAGGATGCCGGCGACGACCGGGTGAAACAGCAGGCTCACCAGCACGATGAAGACCGTCTCGCGTGTATCGCCCGTCAGGGCCGGCTCGACCAGCAAACTGCCGGCGATGCCGGTCAGGGTTGCGCCGATGAGCGTGACGGCGACCCAAGTGACCGCGATCCGGCGCGCGGCCGGGACCTTGTTTGGAGCGCTGATCGCCTGGAATCGCGCCAGGATGTGCGGCTGTCCAAAATAACCTAGGCCCCAGGCAGCCAGTGAGAGGATGCCGATGATCCCCAACGCCGTGCCATCGGTCTGCGTCAGCGGGTTGAGCAGTTCTGGATTGAGCATGTCGATGCGCGCGACTGCGCTACCGATCCCGCCAATCTGCGTCAAGGCGATCCAGGGTGTGACCACCAGCGCCAGCGCCATCAGCAAACCCTGTAGCACGTCCGTCCAGGACACCGCCAGAAAGCCCCCGACCGCAGTGTAGAGAATGACTGACAGCACCGCGACGGCGACCGCCCAAATATAGGGCACACCGAATACTGTCTCAAACAGCTTGCCTCCGGCAACCAGCCCGGAGGAGGTATAGATGAGAAAGAACAACAGGATGGTGATGGCCGCCAGACCGCGCAGCAGCCCCGTGCGATCCTCGAAGCGGTTGGCGAAATACTCCGGCAGCGTCAAGGCGTTGCCATAGGCCTCGGTAAAGACACGCAGCCGCCGGGCAACAAGATGCCAATTGAGCCAGGTGCCCAGCAGCAGACCGCCGGCGAGCCAGATGGATTCCAGTCCGGCGGCATAGGCGAAGCCCGGCAATCCGAGCAGCAGCCAGCCGCTCATGTCTGAAGCACTGGCGCTGATGGCCGCCACGCCGCTCTGTAGCCGACGCCCTCCGAGGATAAAGTCCGAGAGATCGCGGGTGCGCTGATAGGCATACCAGCCGATCAACAATACACAAGCGAAGTAAACGGAAAAGGTCAGGGCGATGATGGCTGGATGCAGGATCAACTGTCGGCTCCTTGGGATTTGGCTTGTCGAAACAGGCGCGGGGCGCTAAGTTTAGGCGCACTTTTCGACCGCTTCCAATGCGGCTGTCGTTATCCAGTGTGCCGAGACGCGCACCCTAAAATCCCCGATGCTCCGATTCTCAAACTCGAGCGCCCAGCCGAGCAGGTTTGGGTGCCGAGGCCAACGTCACCGAGGAAACAGCTATGGACGAAGCGAAGATCTTGAAACGCGAGCCGATCTATCAAGGCAAGGTGATTGATGTCGCCGTAGAAACAATCCTCCTGCCCGACGGCAGTCAGGTCGATCTTGAGATGGTTCGCCATCCGGGCGGCGCGGCGGCCGTCGCGCTCGACGAGCAGGATCGCGTCTGTCTGTTGCGGCAATACAGACAGGCCAGCGGCGGCTGGCTTTGGGAGCTACCGGCGGGTCGCATCGACCCCGGTGAAGCACCATTCGAGACGGCTCGCCGGGAGCTTTTGGAAGAGGCTGGACTGGAAGCTGCCGACTGGGCCGAGCTGGGATTTATGCACAGCTCCCCAGGGATCTTCACCGAAGTGATCCATTTGTGGCTGGCCAGCGACCTGACCCGTGCGGCGGCCGATCATGAGCACGGTGAGATGATCGAGATCCACTGGATGCCGTTGGTCCAAGCCCTTGACTGGTGCAACGACGGCACGATCACCGACAGCAAGACCCTGGTTGGTCTGTATCGTGCTGGCGCGCTGATCCGCAACCGGCTTGAAATCCTGTCTGAAGATCCAGGTTGCTGAATCTTTGAGTTTAATCGAGCCTGCTGGCAACGGTTCAGAGGTA
The DNA here is from genome assembly GCA_029257385.1 of Thiorhodococcus sp. Classification (GTDB taxonomy): domain Bacteria; phylum Pseudomonadota; class Gammaproteobacteria; order Chromatiales; family Chromatiaceae; genus Thiorhodococcus. The sequence continues at coordinate 10,810 of JARIBS010000072.1, read as the reverse complement.
ACCGCAGCATGCGTCGATTGCGTTAGCACAGCGGAACCTGGCATGGGCACTTGCCTCATTGAACAATAACGCTTCGCATTTGCGTGGTATTCCTCTTTCGCCTATGATCTTAATGGTTATATTCAACTGCGGCGCGCGAGGTGTAGTCATGCTGTTGTTTACTAAAAAAGCGGATGACAAAGCGGTGTTTGAGATATGTCATCAGGTCCCTGGGCGGATGCGTCTGCGCCTGCCCGCGTTGCTGAAAAATCCAGGTCTGGAACAGTCGGTCGTGGCCGCGCTGCGGTCCGGCGAGGGGATCTCTGCTGTGCGTGCTAATCTGACCTGTGCGAGCTTGGTCGTGCACTATCACGGCCCCGTCGCACCCACGCGTGCGGCGTTGCTAAGCGTGTTGCAACCCATCGTGCTGCCTGGCACGGCATCAAGCGCAGGCGCGAGGCTTGCTCAATCCAAACCGGCAAAACCGCAGCGTGCAGTGGCCAAGTCGCGACCCGCACGCCCCGCCCTCAAGCCAGCCGGGCGGCGTTTGGGCGACTGTCATCTGTGTCGACTCAAACTCTCGGCCGCGCGCTGGATCATGACCGATGTCTGGCGCTGCTGGCGTACGCAGTGGACACAGCGTCTGGCGAGCACGCTCGCAATGCTACGGCCTTGATCCGATCCTGAGTCCGATGATGCTCGTTAGCTCAGGGCTGGGAGAGTAGTGGGCCTTGTTATTATAATGATAACCGTTATCATTAAAGGCTCAAGGTCTTCGCCCAGCTTGGTGCGATGATCATTTCCAAGCCTAGGTCAGCATATACACGAGGTGCTCGATGAGCATGAAGCAATCTATCAAAGGGTTCGGATATAGTCTGGCGCCCGCCATTCTGACGGCTGCGTGCGCACTCGCGCTTCTGTTGTCGATTTAGAATTGTCCAAATAATTCAAACACCGCCATGATTGTCGTGATGCGCGAGCATCAGGAGCATGCTGTTGGAGAATGAGCAAATCAGAGAGGCGGGCCTCAAGGTTACCGTACCACGGGCCAAGATCCTGGCGGTTCTCGAGCGCAACGCTGACCGACACATGAGCGCGGAGGATGTCTTTCGCGAACTACTGAGTGATGAAGACGAGATCGGTTTGGCGACGGTCTATCGCGCCCTGACCCAGTTCGAGAGCGCGGGGCTAGTGTGCCGTCACAACTTCGACACTGCTCAGGCCGTCTTCGAACTCAATCGCGGAGAGCACCACGACCATCTGGTCTGCACCAAATGCAGTCGTATCGTCGAGTTTCTCGATCCACTGATCGAGGAGCGGCAGGCGACGGTGGCTAGCGAGCATGATTTTCAGATCGAGGATCATACACTCGTCATCCACGGCGTCTGCCCAAGCTGTCAGCGCGAATCCTGACTGGCATTTTTTGCCTGCTCTACCCGTGCTGAAGCCGTAGCCGACTAAGATTGCTCTCGATAACCCAGCAGTCGCGATGAGTTGGCCAGGATGCCGAGCGTGTGGACGATATGGATCATCCCGCCCATGGCAGGGCTGAGCACGCCCAGCGCGCCGAACAAGACCCCCCCCAGATCGGTGCCGACGGCAAGGGCATAGTTCTGATCGGCGGTGCGCAGGGTGGCGCGGCTGAGCGCGCGCACGGTGATCAGCTTGCGGATGTCGCTGTCGACCAGCGCGATGTCGGCCACCTCGATCGCCACCTCCGATCCGCCAGCACCCATGGCGATGCCGATATCGGCCTCAGACAGGGCTAGGGCGTCGTTGACACCATCGCCGACCATCACCAGCGTTGCATGATCGCGACGTAAGGCTCGCACGACCTCGGCCTTGTCCTGCGGCAGCAGCTCGGCATGACAGGCATCCAGCCCCAACTCACGGCTCAACCCCTCGGCCACCACCTGCTCGTCGCCCGAGATCAGGCAGATGTGCGTGACACCGCTTGCACGCAGTGCCGCCAGCGTTTCATGCACGCCTGGGCGCAACTGGTGGCGAATTCCAAGTACGCCGAGGATCTCGCGATCGAGCGCGACATAGACGCTTGTGAGTCCCCGTGCGCTGAGCGTCTCGCCGGCGCGGCGCAATTGTCGGCTCAGCCGCAGCCCCTCGCTGTTGAGCAGCCGGGCATTGCCCAGCAGCACGGTGCGCCCCCGCACTCGGGCCTTGACCCCTTGTCCGAGCAGTTGCTCGCTGAGGCTGTGCTGCTCGGGCGTGATGTCGCGCGCTGCGGCATGGCTGAGAATGGCATGCGCCAGTGCGTGCGGGTTGTGCAGCTCTGCGGACGCGGCCCAGAATAAGAGTTTATCGGTATCCTCGGCCACGATTTCGGCGACCTCCGGCGTCTCGGTGGTCAAGGTGCCGGTCTTGTCGAAGCACCAGCACGTGGCCTCGCCGACCTGCTCCAGATAGACCCCGCCCTTGACTAGGATCTGACGCCGTGCGGCGTTGTGAATGGCCGCGCTGACGGCAGTCGAGGCGGCGAGAATGGTCGAGCAGGGACAGGACATAATCAGCATCACGGTGAGCGCGCGGCTGAAACTGCGGGTCAGCACCAGGGTCGTCAGAGTCGCCACCGTACCGAGGCGCAGCAGGCGCACGGCCAGCGCATCGGCGCGCTGCTGGAGCGGGGCCTTCTGATCGAGCGAGGCATCGACCATGGCCGCGATGCGTGCCAGATAGGTCTCCTCGCCGATCTCGCTTGCGCGAACATAGATCACCCCCTGCTCCAGATAGCTCCCGGCGAAGACGCGCTCGCCCTCGGTCTTAAAAACCGCCTCGGCGCGACCGGTGATCGCTGCCTCGCTCAGCTCCGCCTCACCGCGCTCGATCTCGCCATCGATAGCCACCTTTTCGCCGGTGCGGATCACCACCAGATCGCCGACACGCAGCGCCGCAGGCGGGGTGCGAATCTCCACGCCATCGACCAGCACCCAGGTCTCTTTGATCGAGAGCGCCAGCATGCGACGGATCTCGCGGCGCGAGCGGTTGGCCACATAGGTTTCCAGGAGCCGTCCGCCATGGAGCACGAAGATGATTTCGAAGGCGGTCAGCGCTTCGCCGGCGAGGATCGCCAGGCCCAGCGAAAAGGCCAGGAACTGGTGGATGGTAAAGCGCTTCTCGACGACCGTCTCGTGCCAGGCATCGCGCAGCAAGGGTAGGGCGCCGGCAAAGGCCACCAGGCCGGTCAGGCTCAGTGGCGACTGAGACAGGGGCCGTTTCAGCACATACTCGCGCACCAGAACGTAGCCGAGATAACCGCACAACAGCCCGAAACCGACAAGGCGCCAGAACCAGGAGCGACGCCCTCTGTCCTGGCGATGCTGTGGCTGGCATCCTTGGCATAGGATGGGTGTTTGAGCTGCGCTCGATGTCATCTCAAACTGCACCGGCTCGCGCAAAATCGCAGCGACGAGCGCCTCTAGCTCAGCTTGATTCACCAGCGATTCACGATAGCGCAGGATCAGCGAAGCACAGCCAAGGTTGCAGTCCACGTCCAGCACGCCATCGACGGCGCTCAGGCGTTGTTCGAGCTGCCAGGCCAGCGCGCCATTGCGCGCGAGCGGGCGCACACGCAACCGTATCCGGCCGGGAATCCGATGGCGTATCTCGATCATGCGCGTCTCCGGTGACTGTGAGGTTTCGCGCAGGGATCAGCGCGTGCTAACGGTATATTAACAATAATGATTGGCGTTTAATTTATTGATGGCATTGAGATCGCGCAATTGGAAGGGTAAACCCAGCCTGCATGGCCCACTTCGTCAGCGAGCAAGTCGCTGGAATCCTTTATCCACGTCCATGTGGAATCCCTCATCCACGTCCATGATTGAGATTCGGACGCGATTGTTAGCAGTCGCTGCCGAAGCCCTGAACCTCGGCCCGAGCGCCGATGCTATAAGCCCATGGCTGTCGAGTGCGAAGTTTCCGTCAAACAGGCCGCTAGGTGCCCATCTTTTACCAGGCGAGCAGCTGTGTATCGGGCTCGAACATGTGGCCGTGAACGCTCTTTGGATCCTTGGGCAGACCGGCACCGGCAATCAGGTCTTCGGGGTCGGCGTTGAAGCTGTGAAGCGTGTAAGGCGTGATATAGACCTTGCCACCAGTGTCGATGAACCCGATGAGGTCTTGCTGCAGGTTATTGTTGCCGACGGCGCTGACTGGTGTCTGCCAGCCCTTGAGCGCCAGGCGCCCGGCCTCGCCGACGAGCACGATCGTGGCGCGACGCCCATCGCGAGCCATGTGCGTGGCGAAATGCAAGGCGTGGCCGGCGAGCATGGGGTCGGTCTGGGTCAGAAACATGACCAAGGCACCCTCAGCGGCGGGTTGCGCGACCGCCTCGTCGGCGGCTGCCAGCGTGTGCGTTGCCGGTAGGATGAGCGTCGCTGCCAAGAGTAGGGTCAGGGTGGATATCGATTTCTGCATCGGTTTTGGATCTCTCGTTGGTTGGGTTAGGAAGAGGTTCATGCCGTCACCGCCGTACCGGATCAAACAGGTCGGCTTTTACGGGCGTTCCAGGGCGGCTGCGTTGCTCTCGATCAAGCGTTCGAAGGACGGCCAGTTGTCGAGGTAGAGTGCGCCCGACCCGCGTCGGTCCGCCGTGAGATCCGCGCCAAACCGTTGCTGGTCTAAGCTCAGACGCCCACGCGTGACCTGATAACGCCAGGGGTCGGGGGACGACTCCGCGACGGCCCAGCCGCCGTCGCGCCAGCTCCAGTGTTCGCCCGTCATCATGCCCAGGCGTTCTCCCGTCTGCGCGCGCACGTCCGAGGCATTCGGCGGGCCTAACAGTAGGGCGATGGTTCGGGCATCGGCCATGGACGCGAGCGCCGTGCGCACGTCGCCGCTATGGCGTACCGCCGTGAGTAGCCCTTGCAGGTCTTCGGGCGATTGCCGGGCGGTCCAGTCGAGGGTCGCCAATGGCACATGGTCCGAGGCCCAACTGTCTGATAGTGCGATGGTCAGGTCGCCGACGGGCGCCTGGCTGATTCGCTCAGCCCCGCGCGCGAGGATGGTGTTGAGCGCGTCGGGACCATCCGTGTCACCGACACAGAGCCGACCGATTGCCCCCGCGAGTCCCTCGCTCAGCCAGAGTGCGTCTGCGCCCTGGCGCAGATCGGCGCGATCCTGAATCTGGCGGCGCGCGAGCGCCGTGGCGATCTCGGCGCGGCGCAGCCAGTGGCCGGGGCCTTGCTCGGTGACGTCCCAGTGGGGCGCTTCGGCCAGTAGCAGCCAGTCTCCAGAAACCGCCGTGGGACCGAGGCCGCGCGGCCATTGCGCGATCCGATCGACGGGCGACGCCTGACCGAGCCGACGCACGACACACGCTTGCATCGCGCTCAGATCCTCTTTGATATCGGCCACAACGTGTTTGATATCGGCCACAACGTGCGCGCGGGTGGTATCGTGAAAGACCTCGCGCTCTCCTGTGCCGAGGTTTTCGAGTGCGGGCATCCAGACATCGGCGAAGTCGAGCTGCCCTTGGAGCTTACCGCGACGGATCAGCGGCGCTTTTTCAACCTCTTCGATCCGCACAATCCAATTCCAGTCACCGGCCGGGGCGACCGCGCCGCTTGCAAGCGAGGCGCCGTAGGCTGGGAGGCGCGGTTGCGGGTTCAGCCCAAGCCGGATCCGGTCCGCCGGGACACGCGTGATGCGGTCGGCATCCAACCCAAGGCGCGGCATCACATCGACCGCCCGCAGCCAATAACCCTCCGGACCCAGCCAGGACGGGCGCTCGCCCGCATCCCAGCCCGAGGTGTCCAGCGTCCAGGTGATTTCGACCGCACAGCCTTGCGGCGGACACTCGCCCAACTTGATGGCCAGGTGATCACCCTCGACCAGCGTTTCTGCCTCCCGGCATTGCACGGTCGCCTTCAGGTTCTCGATGCCTGGGGGAAGGGTGGCATGCAGGGTGCCGTGCTCGGTACGGGTACTGATCATGATGAAAAGCCCGTGGAGCTGGCGCGCATTAGGATCAACGCTGAGCTGAATCCAGCCGCTCTCGACGGAGAAGGTAGAGGCTTGCGCGAGCCACTGGCGCTCCCATTGTGCGTCCTTGATCAGCGTCTGCTCGGCCGTCTCGTCGGTTCCGGCGGCGACATATTTCGGATGCAGGCCGAGGCCAAAGACCAACATCGCGCCCAGCGCGCCCGAAGCCACCCAGCCTTTTGCGCCCTGTAGTCGTCCGTGTAGCTGGCGCCCGCCGCGCGGCGTCCGCAGCATCAGGGTACTCTTGCCGGCCCCGTTGGAGCCGAGCAGGCTATCGAGTCTGGGCGACACCTGAAGATTGACCGCATCGAGTGCGCGGATGCCGTTGGGGTCGATCTTGCTGAGACCCTGAATGGAAAAGCCGTCGTCGTGTGTCATGCGCCATACATCCTCTGAAAGTATAAAATGAGGTGGATGGCTGTTCGCGCATAGCGTGTCAGTTATGACGGAGGGCGAAGTGGCTTGTTGCGAATGCGTCGCGTTTATTATAGCAGCGTTGTATCGGTTGGCGGAAGATGTTCCACAGCCTGAAATGCGCTTTTTGTGAAATTGCAAACCATTCGTATTAAAATATAATTGCTTCGCCCCATTCGCCCATGTTCATTTACCGACCCTCCCTGTCCACAATGGCGGGGCTTCTCACGGAGAAACTGATGATCAAATCACTCAAATTACTGACCGCTGCAGCATTGATCGCTCTGGCACCGATCAGCGCACAGGCCCAAGACCAGGACACGATTGACGAAGTGCTCGTGATCCTTTCCAGCGCATCCCTGCAAACCCAGGGAATGGCGATGGTGCTGTCCAACACCATGGCCCAGCAGGGTGCCAAGGTGAATGTGCTGCTATGCGACGCAGCCGGCGATTTGGCGCTGAAATCCTATGAGGCACCGGCTCTGAAGCCAAGAGATGTCACGCCTGGACAAATGCTGCGTGGTCTTTTGAAGCAGGGTGGCACTGCGAGCGTTTGCGCACTGTATTTACCCAACAGCGAATACAGCAAAGACGATCTGATCGATGGCGTGGGTGTCGCCACACCGCCAGAGAAGGTTGGTCAGATGCTCAGTCCGACGCTGCGCACCTTTACTTTCTAGGCATTGAGCCTCGGCACGGATGCCGAACAGCCGCCCCTTGTGCTGGCGCGACAACCGCTGAGCTTGATAACCGTGGCGGGCGCAGTCGCCGGTCGCCACGGCTGGCTTTGGCATTGATCCACCCGCTTCGGGCCGACTGGATTAGACGCGGGAGACAGCGCCCGTCAGTGACGCTCGTGCAGGCATTGGCCGTGATCGGCCAGCACCTCAATGACGCGGCACTCACCGATGCGCTCCTGAGCACACCCTTCGATCATGCGCCGCACCTCCTCGCCTAAAGCTTCCAGCCGACTGATCTTGTTCATGATGTCAGCCAAGTGGACGCGCGCCAGGCTGTCCGCCTCATGGCAGGACCGACTCGGCTCGTCGCTCATATCGAGCAACTGCCGGATTGTTTCCACCGCGAACCCTAGCTCACGGGCGTGGCGGATGAACTTGAGCCGACGCAGCGCGTTCTCATCATAGATACGTCGATTGCCTGCAGTGCGCGGGGGCGTGCGCAGCAGGCCAATCTGCTCGTAGTAGCGAATGTTTGGGATCTTCACCCCGCTCTGGGCCGACAGACGGCCAATAGGCATTGCTGTCACGGTCAATCCTCGCCTTGCATCTCTAGTCACTAGAGAGTGTAGCCTCGTCTCCAGACTTGAGCATGAGCATGTGGAGATTCGCGATGAATGATGTCTTCGAAGGTCCGGGCGCGCGCTGTCACGAGACGCGCTTTCGTGTCAGTGGGATGGACTGTGGCGCGTGCGCCACCAAGATCGAAACGGCCCTGCGGCGCATGCCGGGGACCGAGGCGGTCGAGGTCTCGTTAGCCTCCGGCGCCGTGACCGTCCGGCACGACGGGCGACCGGCCGCCACCGAGATGCAGCGTATCGTGGCACGTCTCGGCTTCACGCCGTTCGAGGACGCACGCAACGCCGGGACGCTGTCCGAGTCCTGTCCGAGCGGTGATGAGCAGATCGGCCAGGGCGATCCCACCCAAGATGACGGCCGCCGCGACTCAGGTGCCAGCGACGCCGCAGCAATGTCCTCCCCGCCTGCTGAGGCTGCCGAGGGACGCTGGTGGAGGAGCCGCGCTGGCGCGACGATGCTCCTCACCGGCGTGGCCGTTGTCTTCGCCTATGCCATCGGGTTGCTCGTGCCGCCGCTCGAGCGCTTCGCCTTCGTTGCCGCTGTTGCGGTCGGGCTGGTGCCCGTTGGCCGTCGCGCGCTGGTCAACGCACGCTACGGCACGGTCTTCTCCATCGAGATGCTGATGACGATCGCGGCGGTGGCCGCCGTCGCGATCGGCGCCGAGGCCGAGGCCGCCGTTGTCCTGCTCTTGTTCCTGCTTGGCGAGCTGCTCGAGCGCGTGGCCGCCAACCGGGCGCGCACGGGGATTCGCGCGCTCACCGCGCTGATGCCGAAAACCGCCCATCGTGAGACGCGAGACGGGCGTTTGGAGGAGATCCCAGCAGAGCGCCTCGCCATCGGCGACATCATCCAGGTCCGCCCGGGTGATCGCATTGCGGCCGACGGCACTGTGCTCGCGGGCCAGGGAGGGGTCGATGAGTCGCCGTTGACGGGCGAGAGCATGCCGCGTGCGAAAGGACCGGATGACGCCGTGCATGCAGGCACCATCAACGGCGAGAGCCTGTTGCGCGTGCGCGTCAACGCCAATGCCAGAGACAACACTATCGCGCGGATCGTGCGTATGGTCGAGGAGGCGCAAGAGAAAAAGGCCCCGACGGCGCGCTTCATCGAGCGTTTCGCGCGCTACTACACCCCGCTGGTGGTGTGTCTGGCGGCGTTGGTCGCGATCGGTCCACCGCTAATCGCCGGTGCCGCCTGGGCGGATTGGATCTACCGTGGCGCAACGCTCCTGCTCATCGGTTGCCCCTGTGCGCTGGTCATCTCGACGCCCGCCGCCATCGCCTCCGGCCTAACGGCGGGGGCCCGCGATGGGTTGCTGATGAAGGGCGGGGCGGTGCTCGAGCAGCTTGGCCAGATCACGCTGGTCGCCTTCGATAAGACCGGCACGCTCACCCTCGGTCAGCCGCGCGTGACCGATCTGCTGGCCTTCGGCGCGGCGGACCGCACGGCGGTGCTCGCCGACGCCGCGGCCCTGAGCGCCGGCTCGAGCCACCCCATCGCCCGCGCGATCCTCGCCGAGGCGCAGACTGAAGGCGTCGAGCCGATCCCGGTGGATGATCTGGTCGCCGTGCCGGGCAAAGGCGTCGCAGCCAAGCGGGCCGGTGTCACGCTCTTTCTCGGATCTGTGTCCGCCGCGACCGAGCGGGTGGTAGCACCCGATTCCCTCAGCGCGGCCACGGCTCTGGTCGAAGAGGGCAAAACGGTCTCGGTGCTGGTGCGTGATCGCGAGCCGGTGGGGCTGATTGCCATGCGCGACCAAATCCGCCCGGATGCGCGGGACGGTATCGCCAAGCTGCGCCGCCTCGGCATTGAGGCGGTGATGTTGACCGGCGACAGCCGCGCCGTCGCCGAGCAGGTCGCCGAACGTGTCGGTATCCCAGCGCATGCCGAGCTTCTCCCGCAGGATAAGCTACGGCTGGTCAAGGACTATCAGGCACGGGGAGCGCGTGTGGCGAAGGTCGGTGACGGCATCAACGACGCCCCCGCGCTGGCGGCGGCCGATGTTGGCGTAGCTATGGGCGGTGGCACCGAGGTGGCGCTGGAGACGGCCGATGCGGCCAGCCTGCATGGGCGGGTCACGGACATTGCCGCGATGGTTTCGCTGTCACGGCGCACGCTCGGCGTGGTGCGGCAGAACGTCGCCTTCGCACTAGGTCTGAAGCTGCTGCTGCTCTTTACGACCATTGAGGGCACCACCGGCCTCTGGGCGGCCGTTCTCGCCGATACCGGCGCCACGGTGCTCGTAACCGCCAACTCGCTGCGCCTATTGCGGCGGCGTTAGCCTCGAGCGGTGGCTCAATCCAATCGCTGAGGCCGAAGGCCGTGAGTCCAACGACCGGTCACGGATGCCTCGGCGCCACTGCAATAAGCATCGGCGCTTTATGCATTCCAAACAGGCAGGCCAGCAGCGCTCCCAAAAGCGCTGGCAGTAGCCCTTTTCCACCTGCAAGAACTCCGGCTTTCGGTAAACAGCTGGTTGACCTGGGATTAACTTTCCTGCAGCGATCCTGGATGCGACACCTGATAAATCAATCGTTCAACGTTCCGTTAGCGATTGCTTGATCAGGTTGGCCGCGATGCTCTGAAGTGGTCAGCGTCGAGCTGAAAAAGGTGCTGTCCGTTTAACGCATGCTGACCAATGATCGCTGCGGCGGCGCTCCAGCCTTGATGGCGTGTGCCGCCAGGCGTGAATGCTTGGCCGTGAACGAATTCGGGAAATCCCCATGCTTCGCCTTCCATGCTCAGGGCGTTGGCGCGGTGTATTGCTTGCAGATACTTTTCGGCCTCTTTCGACCGCTCACGCCGTGCCAGATCGGCGACGTAGAAGCCGGTGATCATGGGCCAGAGTCCGCCATTGTGGAATTCATAGGGCTTGTTCTTGAAGGTATAGGAAAACATGATCTGCAAGTGCTGCCAGTCCTCGTCCACGGGTTTGATGACCGGGTGAAACGCGGGCAGCAATGGCAGGTTCTCATGGGTGACCTGCTCGGTGAGGAAGGTGTCGATCTTATCGCGCTGCGTGTCATCGGCAACGTCCAACAACGAGACCAGCACGTTGGCGAAGGCATCGAAACGATACCCGTAACCGGCAGGTGAGAAGAAGG
>JARIBS010000032.1 GCA_029257385.1 Thiorhodococcus sp. | reverse complement strand
TGTCTTCGAGATAGGTCGCCAGACGCAGCGGATCAATGTCGCCGATGTTGATGCCGAAGGCCGCAAGTTCGTAGTTCATCAGGCGCTCGCCCAGCGCCCTTGCTTCGAGCGACTTGACGCTCTTGAGGTGACTGCGGATGTTGACCCGCGCCTTGGCGCTGACGACGAACGTCAGCCAGGCTGGATTGGGCCGGGCGCCGGGGGCGGTAATAATCTCTACGGTCTGGCCGCTGCGCAGCACCGTGCCCAGTGGCGCCATGCGCCGATCGATGCGGGCAGCAACACAGGCGTTGCCCACGTCGGAATGGATGGCATAGGCGAAATCCACCACCGTGGCACCGCGCTTGAGCGTAATGATGCGCCCCTTGGGCGTGAAGACATGGACCTCTCCAGGAAAGAGATCGACTTTGACATGCTCAAGAAACTCGACCGAATTACCGGCCTCGCGTTGCATCTCGAGTAGATTCTGCAACCAGTCTTTGGCAAACAGTGTTGGACTGGCCGCCGATTGACTTCCCGTTTTATACATCCAGTGCGCGGCAATGCCGGACTCGGCCATGCGCTGCATGTCCTCGGTGCGGATCTGGATCTCAATCTGAACGCCTTGAGGGCCAAACAGCGCCGTATGCAGCGACTGGTAGCCGTTGGCCTTGGGAATGGCGACATAGTCCTTGAAGCGTCCGTGTACCGGCTTGTAGAGATTGTGCGCCAACCCCAACACGCGATAGCAGGTATCGACACGGTCCACTGTCACACGGAAGGCGAAGATATCGATCAGTTGATTGAAACCACACGACTTTTCACGCATTTTCTGATAGATGCCGCAGAGGTGCTTGCGACGTCCTTCGACGCGGCCCTCGATGCCTTCCTGCAGCAAGGTCTGTTGCAGCGCCGTCTCAACGGTGCCGATCATCTCGATGCGCGCACCGGTGATGCGGTTGAGTGCGCATTGGATGACACGGCGACGCCACGGCCAGTAGTGGGCAAAGCCCAACTCTTCGAGCTCGACACGAATCCAGTTGATGCCCAGCCGATTGGCGATTGGGGCGAAGATATCGAGCGTCTCGCGCGAGATGCGACGACAGGCCGCGGGACTCATGGACTCGAGCGTGCGCATGTTGTGCAGCCGATCGGCGAGCTTGATCAGAATCACCCGAATATCGCGGGTCATCGCCAGCAGCATTTTTTGCAGGCTGGCCGCCTGCGCCTCGGCGCGCGATTTGAAGTCGATCCTGGTGAGCTTACTCACGCCGTCGACGAGTTCGGCGACCTCCTCGCCAAAGGTGCTCGCGACCTGATGCTTGTCAATCCCCGTGTCCTCGATGACATCGTGCAGCAGCGCCGCGATCAGGCACTGATAGTCCATGCGCATCTCGGCGAGGATGCGTGCAACCGCCAGCGGGTGACAGATGTAGGGTTCGCCTGATTTGCGTTTCTGTCCCTCGTGCGCCTTGGCCCCGAAAACATATGCGCGATAGCACTCGCCGATCTGCTCGGGTGGCAGGTAGGTTTCCAGATAGGCGCACAGGTCGCTGATGCAATAGCGCGTCTCGGGCGCCGAAGGTTCGGCCCCGAGCCATGGCTTGGCGGTGTTCTCAGCGTGGAGCGCGGACGCCGTCAGCGGCGCGATCTCGTCTTTTGCAGCGAGTTCGTCGACGTGGTGTGCGCGTGAGTAACACTCAAGCTCGCCTCTGGCGAGCGCTGGCGCCTGGTGGTGATCAGTTCTTGGCATCCTGTGGCGATTCTCCGTCGGGGGCATTCGCTGCGAGTTCGCTGGCGAGCGTCTGCTCAAGAGACACCGTGGCCGTCTCATCCATCTCGCGCTGCGCCTCCTGCACCATTGCGTTGCTGATATAACCGGCGGCGATCTCGCGCAGGGCGATGACGGTCGGTTTGTCGTTCTCTCGGTCCAAGAGCGGCTCGACGCCGTTGGAGATCTGGCGCGCGCGCTTGGTGGCGAGCAGGACGAGGTCGAAGCGGTTGTCGACGTGTGCGAGGCAATCCTCGACGGTAATGCGTGCCATCGTTATCTCCCGATGAATAACCGTTTACAGAACGGTCAGTCCAATTGATTGAGTAAGTGTGCCAAACGCAGGCGTTGGCGGCCCAAGCGCTGGCGTTCGGCCATGACGATCGCGCTCAGGGCATCGAGTGCCGTCTCGAAGCGATCGTTGACGACCAGATAGTCGTACTCGCCGTAGTGTGTCATCTCGTTGCGCGCTTGTGTCATGCGCTGCGCGATCACGCTCTCGCTGTCTGTAGCGCGCCCTAGTAGACGCTGCTCCAGCTCGGCAATGCTGGGCGGCAGGATGAAGATCCCGACCGAGTCCGAAAAACGCTCCCCGACCTGACGCGCGCCCTGCCAATCGATCTCAAGGACCACATCACGCCCCGACTCAAGGTGGGCACGGACATCGGCCTCGCGCGTTCCGTAGAAGTTACCAAAGACTTCGGCATGCTCCAAAAATGCATTTTGAGCGATTTCATTATGAAATTGGTCCCGATCGAGAAAATGATAGTGCACACCGTTGCGTTCACCAGCGCGCGCCTGTCTGGTCGTGCACGAGACCGACAGGGACAGCGCCGGGTCACGCGCCAGTAGTGTCTTGAGCAGACTGGTCTTGCCGGCCCCAGACGGAGCCGACACGATGAATAAAATACCATCGTCCATGCTGTGTCCTAATCGTTGAAACCGGGCTTATTCGACGTTCTGGACCTGCTCGCGCAACTGCTCGATGAGCACCTTCATCTCGACCGCTTCGCGCGTCACCGTCACATCCGAGGACTTGGAGCCGAGCGTGTTGGCCTCGCGATTGAGTTCCTGCATAAGGAAATCGAGGCGCCGTCCGATCGGCTCCTCGCGTGCGAGCACGTCGAGTACTTCGGCCAAATGGGCGGCGAGACGGTCCATTTCCTCATCGACATCGAGCTTTGCGACGATCAGCGCGATTTCCTGCTCCAGGCGCGTCGGGTCCAGCTCGACGCTGAGTTCAGCGAGTCGTTCGGCAAGCCGTGCACGAATCTCCCCGAGCACGGCGGGCATGCGTTCGCGCACCCGAATCACCGATGCCTGAAGCCGGGCGCAGCGCTCGCGCAGGAGTTGCTCGAGCCTTGCGCCCTCGCGTTCGCGCGTGGCCACCAGTGAGGCGATGGCGGCATCGAGTGTCTTGAGGGCCTGCGCCGTGAGGTGGTCAAGGTCGAGTTCCGGGCGCTGAAGCACCCCAGGCCAGCGCAGCACTTCGAAAGGCGTTGGTTCGTGAGCGCGCCCGATCAGGGTGCCGACCTCCCGCCCGGCCACCAGAAGTTGCTCGACGAAGGCACGATTGAGCGTCAACTCCCCCGCCGCGCCTAAGGCAGGAACGTAGCGCAAGGTGCAATCGACCTTGCCGCGTTGAAGGCTCTTTATCAAACGCGCGCGCACTGGCACGTCGAGCGCCCGCAGCTCCTCAGGCAGACGGATGTGTGGCTCCAGGTATCTGTGATTGACGGTGCGCAGCTCCCAGGTCAGCTCGCCGAGATCGCTGTTGTGCGTCTCGCGGGCGAAAGCTGTCATGCTTTTGATCATAATTTCGAAGCGTCTCACAATCAGAAAGGTGAAGGAACGAACAAAGCGGCGGTAATTGCGCCTATTATACCGGCTGTCGTCAGTCAACGTTCGCGCGGAATTCCTCACCCTCAATCATGGCAGTTGCAAGAGAGACACTTCCACAAGGCGCTCAGGTCGGCGCGTATCGGATTATCAAGGCAATCGCCAAGGGCGGTTTTAGTCTCATCTATCTGGCAACCAATGAAGACAACGGCGAGGAGGTGGTGATCAAGGAATACATGCCGAAAAAGATCGCGCGCCGCGACGCCGATCAGCGCATCGTGCCCATCAGCGCGGACTATACCGAGAATCTCCATCATGGTCGCAGGCTCTTCTTTCAGGAAGTGAAGGCGCTGGCCTCTCTGCAACATCCCAATATCGTGCGCGTGAACGCCTTTTTTCTGGCCAACGAGACCGGCTATCTGGTCATGCCCAATGAGCGCGGGCGCAATCTAGGCGCCTATTTGCACGCGCGCAAGGGTGGTCTGAGCACCAGCTTTATCCTGGAAGTGTTCGTGCCCATCCTCGACGCCTTGGCTCTGCTGCATCGCCAGTCCATGCTCCATCTCGATGTCAAGCCGGGCAACATCCATCTCAGGCACGGCAATCAGCCGTTGCTGCTTGATCTGGGCGCGGTTCATCCGCTCAGTCGGGGGCGCCTGCGAGGCGGTCAGGTGATCACCGCCGGCTACTCGCCCGTGGAGCAGTATTTCCGCGCCGGGCAGGTCGGTCCCTGGACCGATGTCTATGCCGTCGGCGCCAGCATTCGCACCTGCATGGAGGGGCGTACGCCCCAACCGGCGCCCGAGCGCCAGAAAGAGGACAAGGTGATTCCGGCCAAGGAGGCGATGAAGGAGCGCTATCCCGATTTTCTCCTGGAGGCGGTCGACTGGTCGCTGTCCATGGACGCGGCCAAGCGCCCTCAGGATGCCGCAGAGCTTCTTAATGTCTTGGCGCCTCACCTCGATGACCCCCAGTCCTCGCGCCTGTCTGAAGCCACCTCCGAGCTGCTCGACGACAGCCGCGCGATTTGAATCCACCAATAACCGACCGGAGCCATCCTGACATCATGAGACCATCCCAACGTCGCGCCGACGCACTGCGCCCAATCCGTTTCACGCGCGGTTACACGCGCCATGCCGAAGGCTCGGTGCTGGTAGAGTTCGGCGAGACGCGGGTGCTCTGCACGGCAAGTGTGGAGCCGCGCGTTCCGCCGTTTCTCAAAGGGCAGGGTAAGGGCTGGATCACGGCCGAATATGGCATGCTCCCGCGCGCAACTGACGAACGTACCGCGCGCGAGGCCACACGGGGCAAGCAGGGCGGGCGCACGCTCGAGATCCAGCGTCTGATCGGACGCTCGCTGCGCGCGGCGGTCGATCTGCGCGCGCTGGGCGAGCGCAGCATCACCCTCGACTGCGACGTGCTCCAGGCCGACGGCGGCACCCGCACGGCGGCCATCACCGGTGCCTGGGTGGCACTGTGCGACGCTGTCGACGGTCTGATCGCTGCGGGCACGCTCTCAGCCGATCCCATTCATGCCCAAGTCGCGGCGGTCTCAGTCGGCGTCTACCAGGGCACGCCCGTGCTCGATTTAGACTACGCGGAGGACAGTGCCGCCGAGACGGATATGAACCTGGTGATGGACGGCGAAGGTCGCTTCATCGAGATTCAGGGCACCGCCGAGGGCGTCTCCTTCAGCCGCGCCGAGCTGGACGCGCTGCTCGAATTAGGCACGACCGGCATCCGCGAGATCCAGACCGCACAACGCACCGCGCTGGGTCGCAACTGATGATTTCCACAAGCGCCTTGACAGCCTGGGAGGACGGCGCATGAGTCAATCTAACACGGGCGAGCGTATCGTCCTGGCCAGCAACAATGCCGGAAAGGTCCGCGAGATCGGCCAACTCCTCGCCGGTGCGCAGATCCAGGTCGTACCGCAGCGCGAGTTTGACGTCCCCGAAGTCGCCGAAACCGGGCTGACCTTCGTCGAGAATGCCATCATCAAAGCACGCAACGCCGCGCTGCATAGCGGTCTCGCGGCCATTGCCGACGACTCCGGCATTGAGGTCGACGCATTGGGCGGCGCACCGGGCATCTACTCGGCCCGCTATGCTGGAGTCGGGGCATCCGACGAGGACAACCTGCTTCAGCTCCTGAAGGATCTCGAAGGCGTTGCCGAAGCCGCGCGCGGTGCGCGCTTTCAGTGCGTGCTGGTCTATCTGCGTCACGCCGACGATCCGACCCCGCTGATCTGCCAGGGAACCTGGGCGGGGCGCATCCTGACCGAACCCAGCGGCGCAAACGGTTTTGGCTATGACCCCGTCTTCTATGTGCCGAGCGAGAGATGCAGCGCTGCGGAGCTGACCCCCGCAATCAAAAATCGACTCAGCCATCGTGCTCAGGCGCTCGGACAGCTTCAACGGTTATTGGCGTCATGACCGGTCCCGTCGCCTCCAATCTTGGGCAGGTTCTAGCGCGCATCAACGCCGCCACCGAGCGGGCGGGACGTGCGCCAGGCAGCGCCGCGCTCATTGCGGTCAGCAAGACACAGCCCGCCGAGGCCATTCGCGCGGCCCATGCTGCAGGTCAACGCGCCTTTGGTGAGAGCTATCTCCAAGAGGCGCTGGAGAAGCTTGAGCAGCTCCGCGATCTGGACATCGAGCGGCATTTCGTCGGGCGCATCCAGTCCAACAAGACGCGCCAAATCGCGGCCAACTTCGATTGGGTCCACGGACTGTCTGATCCGGGCCACGCCCGGCGCTTGAGCGAGCAGCGCCCGCCTGATGCCCCGCCGCTGAATGTCTGTCTACAGATCGACCTGAGCGGCGAGGCCAGCAAGAGCGGGGTCGATCCAGCCGGGGCGGCTGAATTGCTCCATGCATGCGCCGCACTGCCCGGTATTCGCGTACGCGGACTCATGACCCTGCCCGCGCCAGCCGAAGATGAGACTGCGCAGCGCCAGCCTTTCATGACACTGAGGGTTTTGCGAGACCAGCTCGCCACCCCGGAGCAGCCGCTGCACTGTCTGTCGATGGGGATGTCCGACGATCTCGAGGCCGCGATTTTGGAAGGCGCCACGTATGTGCGGATCGGGACGGCGGTCTTCGGTCCGCGTCCGTATACTTAGACGCTGCAGGCGTCGCACCGGGCGCACGCCGACCTTTGGCTTATTTTTCCGAGGTTGCTATGAGCACAACCAAGATCGCCTTCATCGGCGGCGGCAACATGGCCACGAGCCTGATTGCTGGCCTGATCGCCGATGGGTACGCATCGGCGGATATTTGCGTTGCAGATCCGAGTCCACAACGGCGCAACAGCCTTCAGACGTGCTTTGGCGTACACGCCTTCGCCGATAACGCTTCGGCGCTCGCCGAGGCCGACACGCTGGTGCTCTGCGTCAAGCCACAGGTGGCAGGGGAGGTCTGCGTTGCACTCGCACCACTGTTGAGCCGTGGCGCACCGCTGGTGATCTCCGTCATGGCGGGCATCCCGGAGCACACCATTCAGCGCTGGCTCGGCGCCTCCGTGCCGATCGTGCGCGCCATGCCTAACACGCCCGCGATGGTTCAGACCGGCGCCATCGGTCTGCATGCCAGCGCGGAGGTGGACGCCGATGGGCGCAATCGCGCCGAGACGATCCTACGCGCGGTCGGACTCATCCGTTGGGTCGAGAGCGAAGACCAGATAGACGCAGTCACGGCCATCTCGGGTAGTGGGCCGGCCTACTTCTTTCTTTTGATGGAAGCGCTGGAGGAGGCCGGGATCGCCCTCGGACTCGACCCGGAAACGTCCCGGCTGCTGACTATCCAGACCGCGCTCGGCGCGGCCAAAATGGCGATGGAGAGCGACGCGCCGCCCGCACGTCTGCGCGAGCAGGTCACCTCACCGGGTGGAACCACCGAGCGCGCGCTCGGCGTCTTCGACGACGCCGATCTCAGGGGGCTGGTCGCGCGCGCGACCGAGGCGGCCCGAGATCGTGCCACAGCGCTTTCCCAGACACTCTCGGAGGCCCCATGACTGACTCCTATCTGCTCAACCCAACCGTTTTCCTGATCCAGACTCTATTTGGACTCTACATCGCTATTGTGGCGATTCGCTTTCTGCTGCAATGGGCTAGGGCGGATTTCTACAACCCCATCTCACAGTTTGTCGTCAAGGTGACCTCGCCCGTCCTGCGTCCGATGCGCCGCGTCATCCCCGGCTACGGCGGGATGGATCTCGCCGCGCTGGTTTTGGCCTGGCTGCTCTCGGCGCTGGAGCTGGGCATCCTGGCGTTGTTGGTCGGGCTGGATCGCTCGCTCTTGGGTGCGTTCGGCTGGGCTATCCCCAGTTTGCTGGAACTCTTCATCAACATCTTTCTCTTCGCAATTCTGATCCGGGTCATCCTGAGCTGGGTCAATCCAGACCCTTACAATCCGGCGGTCGCGCTGCTGACGCGCCTGACCGACCCGGTGATGCTCCCCGCACAACGTCTGATCCGCCCGATCGGCGGTATCGACCTCTCGCCGATGCTGGTCATGATGGGGCTCGTGCTGCTCAACATGCTGCTGATTCCGCCCGTCAAGTGGCTGGTCGCCAGCCCCT
>JARIBS010000026.1 GCA_029257385.1 Thiorhodococcus sp. | reverse complement strand
AAGCGCGAGGCAGTCCAGGTCTCCTTTTAGCGAGCTGCGGGCATGAACTTCTTCGAGCATCAAGCCCGGGCGCGTCGCCGGACCTGGGTTCTGGTGGCGCTGTTTGTGCTGGCGCTGATCTGTATCGTCGTGCTGGTCGATCTGGCCGCGCTGGCGTTCTTCGGCGCGAGCCACTCGGATCGCTATGTGCAAGACGCCAGACTGAGTGTGCCGGAAGGGCTTTACGCCACCTATGTCGCGCCCAACGCCAGTCTGCTGTTTTGGGTGTCTGTCGTGACCGCAGGTGGGATCGCACTGGCCAGCCAGGTGCGGATTCTCACGCTGCGCGGCGGCGGTGGCACGGTGGCGCGCGGACTCGGCGGCACGCTGGTGGCAGCGGACACGACCGACCCGCTGCGGCGCAGGCTGCACAATGTCGTCGAAGAGATGGCAATCGCCGCGGGCGTGCCGGTTCCTGAGATCTACGTTCTCGATCGCGAGCCGGGCATCAACGCCTTCGCGGCCGGTTACACACCGGCAGACGCGGCAGTTGCCGTGACCCAAGGCGCGCTGGAAGCACTCAATCGTGCCGAGCTGCAAGGGGTCATCGCTCACGAGTTCGGACATATTCTCAATGGCGATATGCGTTTGAACATTCGCTTGATGGGGATCTTGTTCGGCATTCTGGTACTGGGGCTGATCGGGCGCGTTCTGCTCGGCTCGGGGCAGCGCACGTCGTCACAACGCGACAATCGCGGGATGGTCGCAATCGGCGTGGCGCTGGTGGCGATCGGCTATGTCGGCCTGCTCTGCGGGCGGTTGATCAAGGCATCGGTCGCGCGCCAGCGCGAGTATCTGGCCGATGCCTCGGCGGTTCAGTTCACCCGCCAGCCCGAGGGCCTTGCGGGCGCGCTCAAAAAGATCGGCGCCACGCGCACCGGTTCGCTGCTCCAGACGAATGCCGAAGAAGTCTCTCACATGCTTTTTGCCAAAGGTACCGCTGGCCGCTTCCTGGCGACACATCCGCCCCTTGAGTCGCGCATTCGTGCGCTCCAGCCGGACTTCGACCCGCGTGAGTTCAATGAAATTGCCACACGCCTGCAGCGCCAGACCCGCGAGCCAGCCCAGAAGGCACCAGCGCCGCGCGCCACCGACGCCTTGGCGTTCGACCCAGAGCGCCTGATCGAGCAGATGGGCCAGCCTGGCCTGGGCCAGATCTTAGCCGCTGGTCTGCTTGCTGAGTCGATTCCAAGCGTTTTGGAGCGCGCCGCACATAGCAGCGCGTGGGCCATGGCGACGGTATGCTATGTGCTGGTCGATACCGACCCGGCGATCGGCGAGCGCCAACTCCTGATGGTGACCGAGACACTGGGGCGAGAGACTGGGGAGCAGCTTGAAACGCTGCTTGCGGAGGTGCCCCGACTCGACCCTGCACTGAGACTCCCACTGCTCGAAATCGCATTCCCAGCCCTGCGGCAGCGCCCCGAGCAGTCGTTGACGGCTCTGCTGGGGCTGATCGAGCGTCTGGTCCATGCCGATGGCCGGGTGGAGCTGTTTGAGTACGCGATCGCCAAGTTGCTTTCAAGACAGATCGAGGACGTCCTAAACCCAGCTCAGGGCGGTCCCGGTGGCAACGCTCCGCTCTCGCAACACAGCGAACAGGCCGTCGATCTACTCGCCATCCTCGCCTATCATGGCCAGCACACGCCGCAATCGGCTCAGTCGGCCTTGATTGCTGGCGTGAAACACCTTAGCTTGGAACCTTTTGCGAGCAATGCAGTCAAAAATAGATTGCTCGAATCGCAGTGGCTTCAGCAGGGCTGGTCGGAGCGCCTCGACACGGCGCTCGCGACGCTCGTCCAAGTGCGCTTGGCCGACAAGCAGCGCCTGCTCGCAGCCATGGCTGCGACCGTCCTTGCCGACGGCCAGGTTAGCGTCGTCGAGCGAGAGCTGTTACGGGCAATCTGCGCGGCCTTGCGGATGCCCTTGCCGGTTTTTGAACAGGCGGCAGTCGGTCGCTGAATAAGGCGTCTCGCGGCGCATGCGCGAGACACAGAAAAGTCGTGTTTTTTGTTTTTTAACTCAATGGAGATTGTGATGAAACCCATCCTTGCCAGCACTGCCGTCGGCCTTGTCGCCTTCGCGCTCGCCAGCACCACCCTCGCCGCCAACCTCACACCGGAAGAACAGATCGAGACCCGCCAGGCGGGCTATAGCTTCATGGGCTGGAACATGGGCAAGATCAAAGCGAATCTGGATGGCGATTACAATGCCGATCAGGTTAGCGCGGCAGCCAATGCTATCGCTGGAATTGCCAACTCAGGTATGGGTGCGCTCTATGGACCTGGTACTGACAAAGACATCGGGAATGTCAAGACGTATGTGAAGCCAGAATTTTTCCAGAATATGGAAGACGTCGGCAAAATCGCGACTAATTTCAACGAGGCCGCCAACAATATGGCTGAAGTCGCTGCAGGCGGGAAGCCAGCGGCCGTCAATACCGCTTTTGGCAATCTCGGCCAGGCCTGCAAGGCTTGCCACGATAAGTACCGCGCCGATAAATGATCGAAGGCTAGCTCAATCCTGACGCAAACAGGCCGCCCTGCAGGGCGGCCTGTTTGCGTTGTGCTACCAGCTCGGGATCGTGCCGGGAGCTGGTGGCGGTGGTGGCGGTGGCAGTAATCCACCGTTGGCGATCCACACGACGACAGCCGCGACGCCGAGAGCGACGATCAGGGCGAACAGACCGCCACCGCGCGCCGAGACCGCATTGGGATCATCCACCGTCTTATAACCAGTGACCATCGGGCGAATCATGTTGTTGCGAAGGATCAGCGCATAAAATAGCGTCGCACAGATATGCAGGATCGCAAGCGCGCCAACGATCCAGATCATCTGTCGATGTATACCGCTGGCCCAGCTCGCCATATCGCGCGAAACCAGCGTATACAGCGGTCCCCTGGAGGCGATATCGTCAGTAGCGAAGAGTCCGAGCACGGCTTGCACGAGCAACAGAGCGAGCAGGACAAGCACCGAAACGGCCCCCAATGGGTTGTGTCCCACACCACTCCAGCGCCCGCGCAGATAGTCGATCAGGCGCTGGCGACCGGGCACGAACTGAGCGAATCGCGCATAGGTCGAACCGATCAGCCCCCAGACCAGTCGAAACGCCAACAGACCGATGATCGCCAGACCGATGCGTTCGTGCCAGTTCATCCAGTTGCCGCCGCTCAGCCCGGTCGCGAAGGCCAGAGCCACCAGCAAGGCCAGCAGCCAGTGGTGTATGCGGGTGGGTAAATCCCAAAGTTTTATACGATTTTCCAACATCTGATCGATACCTAGTTGTCATTTTCGATGAGTAACATTTTGGTCCTGGCCGCTTCCCGTGAGTTTTCCCCGAGCGGGATTCAGACACCGGACCTGCAATTCGAGCGAGAGGAATTACGATGACGCCCGCAGTTGTTCTCTTAAGCGGTGGTCTAGACTCCACAACTGTGCTGGCGATGGCCAAGGCGGAAGAGTTCGCGCCTTATGCGCTCTCGTTTCGCTATGGTCAACGCCATGCCGTGGAGCTAGAAGCGGCCACGCGGATCGCCCAAACGTTGGGCGTTGCCGAACACATCATCGCAGACATCGATCTGCGCCGCCTCGGCGCCTCGGCGCTGACTGCCGATATCGCGGTGCCTAAGGGGCGCGCGCTTGAAGACATGGAAACGGGGATTCCCGCCACCTATGTTCCGGCCCGCAACACGGTATTTCTCTCTCTCGCCCTAGCCTGGGCGGAGTTTTTGGGCGCGAGTGACCTTTTCATTGGGGTCAACGCGCTCGACTACTCCGGTTATCCAGACTGTCGCCCCGACTATATCGCGGCCTTCGAGCAGATGGCCAATCTGGCGACGGCCGCAGGCGTGCAGGGGCACCAGAGGCTCAAGATCCATGCCCCCCTGATGGCGCTGAGTAAAGCCGAGATCATTCGCAAGGGTCTGGAGCTAGGCGTCGATTACGCACTCACCCGCAGTTGCTACGACCCAGTGGGCGAGGGCATGCCTTGCGGTCAGTGCGATGCCTGTTTGTTACGCGCCAAGGGCTTCGCCGAGGCCGGTGTGCCCGATCCGCTCTTGATGCACCGTGAGGCCGGGGTATGAGCGAGCGGTGCTTTCACGTCGCGGCATCCGGGTTCGAGGCGGCCCGGCGCATTGCGACGCTGCCGCCCGGACACCGCGCCCGAGGTCTGCATGGACACAGCTTTCGCGCCAGCGTGTGCGCCGAGCTGCCGGTGGGCTGGGCGGCGTTTCCGGGCGGCGAGACCGGTCAGCTCGGCGCGGCGCTTGATGACTGTGTCGGCGCGCTCGATTATCAAGATCTCAATGAACTCTTGGCGGTCCCGAGCGATGCGCATCTGGCGCGCTGGGTGCGCGAGCGGCTCGCGCTTGTAGACATCGCCTCGGTTGGGCTGCGCAGCGCGCCCGATCAGGGTGTCGTGGTCGATCGCGCGGACCACGCCCATCTGTGGCGGCGCTTTCGTTTCGAGGCCGCTCACCGCCTGCCCAATGTCCCGCAGGGGCACCCGTGCGGGCGCATGCATGGTCATGGCTTCGAGATCATTCTGCATGCCGACCAGGACCTCGACGGCGAGGACAGCGGCATGGATCACGACCGACTCATCGCCAGTTGGGCGCCACTTCAGGGGGCGCTCCACCATGCCTGTCTCAATGACCTCCCCGGGTTGGAGAATCCGACCAGCGAGCTGCTCGCGCACTGGATCTGGTCGCGCCTCAAGCCCGAACTGTCGGCGCTGTCCTGGGTCACCGTCTACGAGACCGCGACCGCCGGTTGTCATTATGACGGGCAACACTACCGCATCTGGAAAGAGCAGCGCTTTGAGAGTGCGCTGCGGCTCGCCCAAGCGCCAGAGGGCGACGCGCGTCGGCGTCTGCACGGGCACAGCTATCTGCTGCGTCTGCACCTCAACGCGCCTCTGGATGCCGTACTCGGCTGGACGGTGGACTACGGTGACGTCAAGCAAGCGTTCAAGCCGCTCTATCGGCGTCTCGATCACCACCGCCTCGATGAATTGCCGCACCTGTCTTCGGCCGATCCGGCGAGTCTGGCGCGCTGGATGCGTGAGGCCATGGCGGGGATGCTGCCGCAGCTCGACCGTATCGATCTGCACGAAACGCCGGGCTGCGGCGCGGCACTTTGCTGGGGTGCGCTTGAAGCGGCGCTGCCGGCATGAGCTATCTGGTCAAGGAGATCTTCCACACCCTCCAGGGCGAGGGCGCACAGTCGGGGCGGGCCGCAGTCTTTTGTCGGTTCGCTGGGTGCAACCTCTGGTCGGGACGCGAGACCGATCGCGCGCAGGCCATCTGTCGCTTTTGCGACACGGACTTTCGCGGCACGGACGGCCAGCGCGGCGGCCGTTACCCGGATGCTGGCGCGCTGGCGCACGCAATCCACGCCGCCTGGCCGGTGCAAGCGGGCACGAGCGTCGCGCCCTATGTTGTCTGCACGGGCGGCGAGCCGCTATTGCAACTCGATGGCGCCCTGATCGACGCGCTCCATGCGCACGGCTGCGAGATTGCGGTCGAGACCAACGGCACCCGCGCAGTCCCGGCTGGAGTCGATTGGCTGTGCGTCAGCCCCAAGGCCGGTGCTGATCTGGTCGTGACCCAAGGGGACGAACTCAAGCTCGTCTATCCCCAGCCTGGCATGGATGCCGAGCGCCTGAGCCAGTTCGAGCGGCTCGATTTTCGCCACTTCTTCCTCCAGCCGCTCGATGGCCCTGATCGCATCGACAATACCAGTCGGGCCATCAGTGTCTGTAAGGCCCGTGCGCGCTGGCGTCTGAGTGTTCAACTGCACAAAGTGCTCGGCATTGCCTGAGGCACGGCGTATCGTCAATTCATCATCAATCTAATTCACCAGACGCTCTCTACGCGACGCGCGCTAGAGGGCGGCATTTCTTCACGACTCCAATTCGCATGATCATTGCCCGCACTCCCGCTTTCTGGCGGGCGACCCTGGCGCTGAGTCTGGGTTCTCTGCTGACCTTCGCCAATCTCTATACACCGCAGCCGCTGCTGCCGCTGTTTAGCGAGACCTGGGGCATCTCGCCGGTCGATGCGAGCCTGAGCGTCTCGCTCACGACCTTGACGTTGAGTCTGTCGCTGCTGATCTATGGTCCCCTGTCCGATGCCATCGGGCGGCGCGGCATTATGCTGGTCACAATGACGCTGACGACGCTGTGTTCACTGGCGATGGCCTTCGCGCCCGATTTTTCCACACTGCTTGCATTGCGCACGCTCCAGGGGGCGTTTATCGGCGGTCTGCTGGCCGTGGCTATGGCCTATATGGGCGACGAGTTCGAGCGCAAAGCCATGATCCTGGCGATCGGGCTCTATATCAGCGGCAATTCGCTGGGTGGGATCTCGGGGCGGCTCATCAGCGGCGCGGTCGCCACGCACTGGGGCTGGGAGGCGAGCTTTCTGGTGACCGGGTGTTTGAGCATCGTCATTCTCATCGCCTTCGTCTGGATGCTGCCGCCGTCGCGTCACTTCACCCCCAAGCCCCTGAACCCGCGCGCCCTGATGCGCGATCTGGCGGCACACGCGGGCAATCCGATCATTCTGCTCGCCTGCCTGATCGGCGGGCTGAATTTTTTGGTCTTCGTCAATCTCTACAGCTATATCACCTACCTGTTGAGCGCCCCGCCCTATGGGCTTTCGCCGGCTGCGCTGGGGTTGCTGTTTCTGACTTATCTGTCCGGGACGCTCGCTGCGGGCTTCTCGGCGCGCCTCGTCGCGGGGCGCTCGCAGCCCATGGCCATGGCCGCCGGAATTCTTATCCTGATGGGCGGAACGCTGCTCACCCTGATCCCGAGCCTGGAAGCAATCATCGCCGGGATGCTGATCAATGCGATCGGGTTTTTTCTCACCCACTCGCAGGCTGCCGGCTGGGTGAGTCGCAACGCCACGCGCGCGCGCGCCAGCGCCACTTCGCTGTATTTGATGAGCTACTACGGCGGTGCCAGTATCGGCAGTTTCTATCTCGGGCCCTTCTGGCACTGGGCGGCGTGGCCCGGCGTGGTGCTCGGCGCGACCCTCATGCTGAGCATCGGGCTGGGCGTGACACTGCGCCTGCGCGTGCTCGAACGCAGGATCTTGGAGAGTCCAGCCAGCGCACAGTGCTGAACTATCGACACAAGTCACCGCCAAGTATCCTCTGTGCCCACTTCGTCGCGGGTACTTCGCGCCGCACGGGCATTGATTCGAGCAGTCAACTGAGCATCGGTCTTCACTATGCGTGTCACAGCCCTGTTTTTCGTGTTCCTTCTGGCCTGCCTGGCGCTCGCCGCCTGGTTATCCCAACCCCTCATGGCGACCGGCTGGCTGGCGTTGGAGCCGCACCGCGTGATGAGCCGCCTGGCGCAGCTCTGTATTCTGCTCGGGGTCTGGCCGCTGCTGCTGTGGCTGCACCTGAGCGACCGGGACTCGCTCGGCTACGCCATACCGGGCGCGACGCTGCGCCGGAGCGTCGGGTTAGGCTGGATAGTGGGTGTGGCGATCCTCCTCGCCCTGGTGTTGATGCTGCTCGGGCTTGGTATCCGTGTGCCTGATCCGCAGCCGCCGGCCTGGTCGAGCGTGCTGAGCAGGGCCGTGCAGGCACTTGTCGGCGGGCTGCTGATTGGGCTACTGGAGGAGACCTTCTTTCGCGGCGCGCTCTACTCTGCGGTGCGCCGCACCAGCGGTGTTGGTGCCGCGATGATCTGGAGCGCGCTGCTCTACGCCAGCGTGCATTTCATGAAGCCGGGCGCACTGCCGGAGGGGATGGCCTTCGACGCGGCTGGGGCGCTGTGGATGTTCACCCATGCCCTGACCGATCTGTTTCAGTGGAGCAATCTGGACTCGCTCGTGGCGCTGTTGTGCGTCGGGGTCTTCCTGGCTGCGGTGCGCGAGCGCACCGGACACCTCGGCTGGTGCATCGGGCTGCACGCGGGCTGGGTGTTCGTCATCCAGATGGGCCGCACGCTTACCGACGGTGATGACGCGTCGAATTTCGCCTTCTTGGTCGGCGACTACGACGGCACCATCGGCTGGCTCGCCGCGGCTTGGATCGGATTGCTGACGCTACTCTATTGGTTGCTGTCGGGCAGGCGCTCAGGCTGACTCATGCGTGCACGTGCAGCCGCGTCATTGGGCTTGACCCGTTCGTTTTTGGGGCCGAACCAGAGCAGGCGTTGACCCGGTTCGGCCTGGAGGCGATCCTCGGCGGCGAACAGTCGAACGCCGCCATCATCGCTGATGCTCAGTATCGGCAAGGCGCCCTCGGGTAGCGCCGCGCTAAATTTTTCGACCCCGAACTCCTTGGTGATAGAAGTCGCCTGGAAGGTCCAGCCGCGATACCAGTTGCGCTGAAGGTCATCGTGCTGGATCTCGGCGTCGATAAAGATGCGCCCGCGCGAACCGGCTGCCGGCTTACGACGCTCACTGGCTGGCTCGGAAGCCAACTGGAAGACATGCCGACGATCGAACGCCGACGCGTACTGCGCGCACACTAGCGAGTTGTAGGCATCGTTGCTGTTGATGGCCAACAGACTGCCATAGTCGCTGAGTTCGAGTTCGATCTCGGCGTGTTCCGACAGCAACTCCCCGAAGAAGACTGGAACACCCGTATGGCGAGCGCGGCGCAAACGCTGCCAGGAGTGGTCGGTGACGAGCACAGGTACCTCGCGCGACTGCAGCGCCTGCGCCAGGGCGACGCTCCAGGGATTGGCGCCGCTAATGAGCAGACCCTGACGGCGCGAGGCGCTGAGATCGAGCTTGCGGGCCAGCCAGCCGAGGCTGAAGCCATGCAGCAACACTGTGGTCAGGATCAGGGCGAACACCAGTGGCAGCAGCAGTTCGCCGTCGGCATAGCCGCTGGCGACAAGTCCTGGCCCGAGCACCCCGGCAACGGCTGCGGCGACGATTCCGCGCGGCGCGATCCAGCCGAGCAGAACGCGCTCGCGCCAGTTTAGCCCCGCACCGATGGTCGAGAGACCGATGGTGAGCGGACGCACCAAAAACAGCATCGCCAGAATCAGCAACCCGCTGCGCCAATCGAGCGCGAGCAGGATGTCCGGGTCAAGATCGGCGGTCAGCAACAGGAAGAGCCCGGCCACCAGCAGCATGGCGACGGATTCCTTGAAGCGACGGATTTCCTCAATGCTCGGCAGGCCCATGTTGCCGAGCACCACGCCCAGCATGGTCGCCGCGACCAGTCCGGCCTCGTCCGTCACCAGGTTGGTGAGTCCAAACGCACCCAGCGCGGCGCCCAACGCGACCGGTCCCTTGAGATACTCGGGCACCTTAGCAGCCAGATAAGCGCGCCCGAGCAGCCAGCCGCCGAATCCGCCCAGCAGTGAGGCCGTGAAGAGTCCCAAGGCCAGCTCGCCGAGCGTATGACTCAGATCCGGGCCACCGGGTGCGGCAAAGTATCCATACAGCAGCACCGCCAGCAGCGCACCGGTCGGATCGTTGACGATACCCTCCCATTTGAGGAAGGACGCCGGGCGTCGGCGCAGCCGGGCCTGACGCAGCAAGGGCAGGATCACGGTCGGTCCGGTGACCACGGCGATCGCGGCGAAGATCATCGCAACCGGCCAGGAAAGCGCACCGATCCAGTGAGCCGCAAGCGTACCGAACCCCCAGGCCAGAACGACGCCGATGGTCACCAGCCGTTTGATGCCGGTAGCCGTTTGTCTGAGCTCATGCCAGCGTAGGCTCAAGCCGCCTTCAAAGAGGATGACGGCGACCCCCAGCGAGATCAGCGATGGATACGCCTCGCCCAATGCCTCGCTCGGTCGGATGATCCCGAACACCGGGCCGATGAGGATGCCGAACGCCACCAACAGCACAATGGTTGGAATGCGCAGTCGCCAGCCCAGCCACTGCGCGGCGATGCCGAGCGCGGCGATGATGGCGAGAGTTTCGGTCAAGGAGGACATGGATCTTCGGCTCCGGGCATGGACGGACGATCTGAGGACTCACGGGCGGACTTTTTGCCCTGCCCGGCGCGGTTGCGCGACTATACCGGAAAAGAACCTGGAAACACCTCGCCGCAGTGGCCGCTACGATCGGTCGGCGCGTCTCTTTATCCCGATTTACCTTGTGGTTGGTTGGCGGCTCACTTAAATTGTGGCCCTCTTTTTGGGATCCACGATAGGGGAATAACCGTGAGTCGAGCGACCTTCAGTGCGATTGCGTCGGTTTTACTCTCCCCGTCGTTCGTCGCGCCAGCATTTGCGACATCGGAGCTGATCATGCTGATGGAAATGCTCCGCGACAATGGGACGATTACCACGGAGCAGTTCGAACAGTTGCGCGCGGCCGCGACGCGCAGTGGGGCCACGCAGCCGGTGGAGTCTGCGCCTGCGGTGCCAGTCGCCGTGCCCACGCGAGCGGCGCGCGCGCCGTTGCCGCCGCGACAACCGCTTGAGGTTGACGCCGGCGCGGTGCATACGGCCGCCGCGCCGAAAGCAGCGAGCGACAGCGATGTCGAGACCCGTGGCGGTCTGTCGGTGAAAAGTGACGACGGGCGTTTCGCGTTCGAGCTGGGCGGCAGTCTGTGGATCGACGCGGCGGTCTACGACGATGAGCGCACGCCACTTGGCGATGGGATGGAACTGCGGCGGGGGCGTGTCTCGTTAGCGGGGCGGCTCTACGAGCACTGGGAATTTCAGGCCGAATACGACTTCGCCGGTAACGAGGCCGAAGTCAAAGACGCTTTCATTGCCTACGACGGCCTGCAACCGCTGACGCTCAAGTTCGGTCACTTCAAAGAGCCGTTCTCACTGGAGACGCAGACTAGCGGCAGCAACCTGACGTTCATGGAGCGCGCCCTGCCGGTTAGGGCGCTTTCTCCCGGTCGGCGACTCGGACTGGGTGTCTCCGCCGGCGGCGAGCGCTGGGGCGCCGCGACTGGCGTCTTCGGCGAGGCCGTTGGTGAGGCCGCCGCCGACGAGGGCGACAGCGGCTTGGGTGCAGCTGGTCGCGTGACCTATGCGCCGATCATGCTCGACGACCGGATCCTGCACCTGGGCGGCAGCCTGGCTTACCGGCGCACCAACGACGACGATCAGGTGCGCTTTCGCACCACCCCGGAGACCGGCGTTGCCGGTGCGCGTCTGGTCGATACCCGCACAATCGCGGACGTTAGCGACACACAGGCGCTGGGACTCGAAGCCGCCGTTGCGTTTACGCCGTTGACCGTGCAAGGTGAGTATATCCGCACCGGAGTCAACCGCCGCTCGGACCACGCGGACCTGACGTTCGACGGCTGGTATGTCTCTGCAAGCTGGCTAATCACGGGCGAGGCCCGGCGCTACGATGCTGAACGGGGGCGGTTCCGCAGCATCAAACCACAGCACGCTTATGGCGCCTGGGAGCTTGCGATTCGCTACAGCGACATCGACCTGAGCGATCACGACATTGCTGGCGGCAGGCAGCAGGACATCACCCTGGGCCTAAATTGGTACCTGAACCGCAATCTGCGCTTCCTGGCAAATTACGTCCATGTCGACGCCGCCCCGAACAGGAACGGCGTCAACGAAACCCCCAACATCTTTCAAGTCCGCGCCCAGTTGGATTTCTAATCGCATCGCGCGTGGCAAGACACGCATCCCACCCTATCGGCAGGTGTCGGACAGAAAGTAAGAGGACACGATTCATTGGCAGTCAAGATAAGCAAAGATGCCAAAGGCGTTAGCCCGGCTAAGGGCAAGCAGGTCGCCAAGGGCAAGCAGCCTTCCGGTGACAAGGGTACGGCGGAGAACTTAGCGCAAAAGCCCGTCGGCTCGGCAAAGGGCATCGAAACGATGTTCCGCAACGTCTATAGAGCGGATTTGGACATGATCGCGCTGGCCGCCACCAAGGCCAACATCATGATCTCGCTGAACGGCTTCA
>JARIBS010000010.1 GCA_029257385.1 Thiorhodococcus sp. | reverse complement strand
GGGCGCTCGAGACGGACGCCAAGCAGCCGGTCTATATCGAGGCCGATGACGTCGAGGTGCGCGAGAGCGATAGCACCAGCGTCTACGTCGGTAACGTCCAGGTCGATCAGGGCAGCATGCGGCTGCTGGCCAATCATGTCACCGTCTACCATCGTGAGGATCGCCAGCCCAGACTCATTATCGCGCTCGGGGGACCAGCCAAGTACAGGCAACTCCTCGACAACGACGAGGGTGAAGTCCAGGCGTTCGCCAAGCGCATGGAGTTTGACGCCGACAAGGACGAGCTGACGCTGATCGGCGACGGTCTGCTCATTCAGGGCAGCGACCGACTCTCCGGCGAGCGGATCGTCTATGATCGCGCCAAGGCCCAGTTTCGCGCGGGGGGCGCGGGGCGGGTCAAGATCACTATCACACCGGGCAAGTAATGAGATCGCCAGATTCCAGGAGTTTAGGGTGATCGCGCTGCGTGCCGAGCATCTTCAGAAAAGCTACCGTAGCCGACAGGTGCTACATGATGTCAGCGTCGGGGTGGATGCCGGTGAGGTCGTCGGGCTGCTCGGACCCAATGGGGCAGGCAAGACCACCTGTTTTTATCTGATCGTCGGCCTGCTCGCGGCCGATCAGGGCCGCATCCTGCTCAACGAGCGCGACATCACACGCCTGCCGATGCATGCTAGGGCAAGGTTCGGATTGAGTTATCTGGCGCAGGAGCCGTCGGTGTTTCGCAAGCTCAGCGCGCGCGATAACATCATGGCGATCCTGCAAACCCGCAAGGAGCTGACTCGTGCTGAGCGCCAACAGCGCTGCGAGCGCCTCCTGGATGAGTTGGGAATCGCCCACGTCGCCGACTCACTGGCGCTGCGGCTCTCGGGTGGCGAGCGCAGACGTCTCGAGATCGCGCGCGCGCTGACCGTGGACCCGGCCGTGATGCTGCTCGATGAGCCTTTTGCCGGGATTGATCCAATCGCAGTCGGCGATATCAAAGCGATCGTCTCCCATCTGCGCGACCGGCGTATCGGTGTGCTCATCACCGATCACAACGTCCGTGAAACACTCGACATCTGCGACCGAGGCTACATCATCAGCGAGGGGAACGTGATAGCTTCAGGAGAACCCTCGGCGCTGCTTGCCGACCAGCAGGTCAGGGATGTGTACCTCGGGGCCGACTTTTCCATGTAGACGCCGTCATGTAAGGTCGCTCTCAACGCTCAGGGGCCGAGCGGCTGCAACCGTGGTCGCGATCAAGCGGCGCCTGCGCAATGAGATCGGCTAAAATTGGCATGGGCATTTTTATTGCTTGCGCGGATCTCTTATATTGCGAAAACCTCAAAACGCTACACCTGAAGAAGCCAACGCGATCGATCGATGAAGCAATCCATTCAGCTTCGCCTCAGCCAGCATCTCACCATGACGCCCCAGTTGCAGCAGGCGATCAAGCTACTGCAATTGTCGACGCTCGAACTCCAGCAAGAGATCCAAGAGGCGCTCGAAACCAACCTGATGCTCGAGGAAGGCGATGAGGCCGACCGTTTCGAGGCCGTCGACGCCGCCGATATCCGTCTCCTGCAACCAGATCAAGACCAGGCCCCGAGCACGCAGAGCGAGCGCGATCTCCAGCTCGATCGCGAAGTCAGTGGCGCAGCCACCGAAATACCCGATGAGCTACCGGTCGATACACAGTGGGAAGACGTCTACGACAGCTATCTGCCGAGCACGGCGCATGGCGCAGACAGCGGCTCGGATTTCGATCCGCTCACTCAGCAGAGTCGACCGCAATCATTGAGCGATCATTTAATCTGGCAACTCAATCTCAGTCGCTTGAGCGAGCGCGATTTTATGATCGCGCAGACCGTGGTCGACGCCATCGACGCCGATGGTTATCTGCGCGCCGATCTCCAAGAGCTGATCGCCACCATCGATAATGCCGACATCGGCATCGAGGATGTCGAGACCCAGGTCCACCGCGTCCAGTCGCTCGATCCGTCAGGCGTGGGCGCGCGTGACCTGCGCGAATGCCTGCTGATCCAACTGCGCCAACTGGCCGTTGGCACGCCGTTCCGTGATCCGGCCATCGCGATCTGCGCCGAGGGCTTCGAGCACCTGCCCAGAAACGACATCAATACCCTGATGCGGCTGCTCAAGCATTCCGAGCAAGATATCATCGGCGCGCTTGAGCTGATTCGCAGCCTCAACCCCAGGCCCGGCGGCTTGATCGAAGACACGCGACCGGAGTACGTTACCCCTGACATTGTGGTGCGCAAACAAGAGGGGCGTTGGCGCGTCGAGCTCAACGCCGAATCGACGCCTAAACTGAGAGTGAACGCCGAGTATGCACGGCTGATCCGACGCTCAGACCAGAGCGCCGATAGCGTCACCCTCAAGAGTCATTTGCAGGAGGCGCGCTGGTTCATCAAGAGTCTGGCAAGCCGCAACGATACGGTACTGCGCGTGGGATCGAAAATTGTGGAAATGCAGCAGGCGTTCTTCGAGCACGGCGACGAGGGCATGCGCCCGATGGTGCTGCGCGACATCGCCGAGGCGTTGGAACTGCATGAATCAACCGTCTCCAGGGTGACTACGCAGAAGTACATGCATACGCCACGAGGAACCTTCGAGTTTAAGTATTTCTTTTCCTCCCATGTCAACACGGCCTCTGGCGGCGAGTGCTCTTCCACGGCCATCCGCGCCCTAATCCGCAAGCTCATTGCCGGCGAATCGGCCCAGAAACCCTTAAGCGACAGCAAGATCGCTCAGAATCTTGGCGATCAGGGCATCAATGTCGCGCGCAGAACAGTCGCCAAGTATCGCGAGGCAATGAACATCCCGCCCTCCAACGAACGCAAGCGCCTGGCTTGACGGGCGGTTTGAGCCTTTGTGAAGGAGCCATATGATGCAGATCAACCTGACGGGTCACCACGTAGACATCTTCGATGCGCTGAAGGCCGATGTCGACAGCAAGTTCGAGCGTCGCGCGCGACACTTCGACCACGTCATCAACGCTCATGTCGTTCTGGGCGTTGAGAAACGCTCGCAAAAAGCCGAGGCGACGCTACACGTTGATGGCAGCAAGG
Organism: Thiorhodococcus sp.; assembly: GCA_029257385.1. Taxonomy (GTDB): domain Bacteria; phylum Pseudomonadota; class Gammaproteobacteria; order Chromatiales; family Chromatiaceae; genus Thiorhodococcus. The sequence goes on along the minus strand of JARIBS010000010.1, from coordinate 15,789 downwards.
TTTTTGCCGACTTTGCGCACGAGGATATGTATGCCGCAATCGACCGTCTGATCGACAAACTCGATCGCCAGGTGATCCGTCGCAAAGATAATGAAAAGCAGCCACCGCAGCGGCGCTGTCAAGTTTGTCGAAACCGAATGATCGCAACAAGCTATCGCGCTGAAAGCAGCGTATCCTAGCGCCGTGCATACTTCCAAAAGACGGGTGCCCGTGAGCGTATTGCCGGCGAATCTGGAGTTGGCCACCCATGTTCAGCCCTGATCTGATCAGCGAAGCCCGCATTGGTTGCGGTATGGAGATCGCGAGCAAAAAACGTCTGCTCGAAACGCTGGCTGAGCTACTGGCCAACGATCATCCGCGCCTGCAGACCGAAACCGTCTTCGAGCGTCTGCTTGAGCGCGAGCGCCTTGGCAGTACCGGACTCGGTCACGGCATTGCGCTGCCCCATGCCCGCCTGAAAGATCTCAACGAGGTCCAGGGCGCTTTCGTGCAGACTGTCCAAGGTGTCGACTATGACGCCGCCGACGGCGAGCCGGTCGATCTCGCGTTCGCCTTGCTGGTGCCCGAAGCCGCGAACGAAGAACATCTCCACCTCCTCGCCCACCTGGCCAGTCTCTTCAGCGATGCGGGAATTCGCGAGCAGTTGCGTGCGTGTACATCCGTCCCCGATCTGCTGCACGTACTCAACGCGCGATGAACTAACCGGGGTGGCCGCGAGCATGATCGACAGCCTCCAATCCATCGTCGAGCAGACCAGTCCACAGCTTAAATTGCGCTGGCTGGCCGGCGAGCCACACAGCGAGCAGCCGTTGCGTGGGGCTGACCCCGCGCAAGCGCAGCAATCGCTCATCGGATCGCTGAACTGCATCCACCCCAATCGGCTCCAAGTTATCGGCCACCCCGAACATCTCTACCTGATGGCGCTGGGCGCTACTGCCTACGCCGAGATGATCAACAAGCTCTTCGCTGATCGGCCGGCGGCGGTCATCTTCGCTGATGGTATTGAGCCGGATACCGGCATCCGCGAGCTGGCTGCGCGCACCCAAACCCCGCTGCTTGGCTCCACCCTGGGCGACCAGGAGTTGATCAATCATCTGCGCTATTTTTTGACTCACGCACTGGCGGAGCGCAAGACGCTGCACGGCGTCTTCATCGAAGTGCTGGGTATGGGCGTGCTGCTGATCGGTAACTCAGCGGTTGGCAAGAGCGAACTCGCACTGGATCTGATCAGTCGTGGTCATCGCCTGATCGCCGACGATGCCCCGCGCTTTGCGTGCATCGCACCCGAGGTCATTGAGGGCTCCTGTCCTGAGGCGCTCAAAGACTTCCTTGAGGTGCGCGGACTGGGGATTCTCAACATTCGGGCAATGTTCGGTGAGGGCGCTATCCTGCGCGAGAAGACGCTCAATCTGGTGATCGACCTGCAGCCGCTCGATCATCATCAGCTCGCGTGTATCGATCGATTGAGCGGCAGCCTCTCGGCGATGAACATCCTGGATGTCGCGGTGCCCACGATCACCATGCCGGTCGCTCCTGGGCGCAACCTGGCCATTCTCGTCGAGGCCGCTGTCAGGCATCAAATCCTACGCACCCGTGGCTATGATGCCAGTGTCGATTTCATCGACCGCCAAAACCGCGCCATCAACCAGGACCAACTACCAACGGCTCGACGTTGATGCGCGTCTCATCATCAGTGAACTCAAAGTTCTCAGCCTGAAGCAAAATATATGAAACTGGTTATCCTCAGCGGTCTGTCCGGGTCTGGAAAGAGCGTCGCACTGCATACGCTCGAGGATCTGGGCTTTTATTGCATCGACAATCTGCCGATCTTTCTTCTTGAGGATCTGATCCACGGGCTCGACAAGACACTCGACACGGCCTTTGCCAATACCGCCATCGGAATCGATGCGCGCAGCAATCCCGATGCGCTGCAACAACTGCCCGAGCTGGTGCGCGCGGCACGCGAGACAGGCACCGATTGCCAGGTGCTCTTTCTCGAAACCCAAACTAACACGCTGATCAAACGCTTTAGCGAGACGCGTCGCAGGCATCCGCTCACGCGTGGCGACCGTTCACTGCGCGAGGCGATTCAGCTCGATCAGGAGTTGCTCGAACCGATTCGACGCAGCGCCGATATGCTCATCGACACCACCCAGACCAATGTTCATGAGCTGCGTGATCTGGTGCGCGGCTGGCTCATGGGGAGCACCTCGCCGAAGGCCTCCATTCTGCTCAAGTCGTTTGGCTTCAAACATGGCGTGCCCGAGGATGTGGATTTCATTTTTGACGTGCGCTGCTTGCCCAACCCGCACTGGCAGCCTGAGCTGAGAATACTTACCGGGATCGATCCCGAAGTCTCACGGTTTCTGGAAAACAGTCTTGAAGTCATAGCGATGCGCGATGACATCATCGGTTTCTTCGAGCGCTGGATCCCGCATTTCGAGACCGACGGGCGCAGCTATCTGACTATCGCTATTGGCTGCACTGGCGGTCAGCATCGCTCGGTTTATATGACCGAGACCCTGCGCCGCCACTTCGAGGCGCTCGGCCACAAGGTTATGGTGCGGCATCGGGAGCTCGTGTGAGCGTCGGTATCCTGCTCCTGACACATCGGCCACTCGCCGCCGATCTGTTGCGCATCGCCAGCGACATCCTGGGCTCTCGGCCACCCAATACCGAGGCGCTCAATGTCATCAACGATACGCCGCGAGAATTGCTGATCGCCGAATCTCTGCGCATATCCGATCGTCTCGACGTGGGCGATGGTGTGCTGGTGCTGACGGATCTTTTCGGTGCGACTCCCGCCAACATCGCCCTTGAGCTTTGCAAGCAACGCCCAGGCATCCGGGTTGTCGCCGGGGTGAATCTGCCGATGCTCTTGAAAGCGCTCAACTATGCCGATCTGGATCTTGAAACGCTCACGGATAAGGCGCTCAAGGGCGGTCGCGATGGTGTCTGCGCCGGCATTCCCGAGCGCTAAACGCTCAGTTGTCAAAAAGCACTGGCGATCAGCGGTGGGCGGTGCGATCAAAGGCGCGTCACGCTGCTTTTTTAAACACACTCCTCTATCAGGCGGCTACGGGTATTTGAATATTTGACAGACGCGACAAGCTGTTTTATTCTCAATTGAGAATAATTCTTGTTTGTATAAGAATGTCATTCATTCAAGCCTTTTCACCGCCCACGCAGAGGACGACACTGATGCAATCCTTACCTTCGACCGACAGTCCAGTACGTTCACCCGTGCAAAGCGGGCCTTATCAGCAGCAGGCGCGCCGTATCGACAGCCGCACGCTGCTCGGTGGCGGGAACGTGGTGATGATCGAACACGCCGGCAGCAATTATGTGCTGAGAATGACCCGCAACAACAAACTGATACTGACCAAGTAACTTCCGATCCCAGAAGCATCCACCCCGACTGCGGTCGGGACCGCCCCGCCAGCACATCCGGGCGCTTTCGCTCGGGCCGCCAGCCAGGTGTTTGCCGACAACTTCTTGATCCCAGGAGCTATGAGGTCATGCATCGCCTCGACACACAATTGGCCCTTGACGACTTGGCCCGAATGCAGCCGCGTGCCCTCGAGGAGCGGCTCGGCAACCTGATCCGTCACTATGCGCGTCACTGTTCTGCGGACATCGCCGAATCGGTCATCCTGCATATCGAAGCGCTCCACCTGCGTTCGGATCTGTTCAGCGGTGCCGAGCAGGATTGCGTCTATCGGCGCTTTGTCCGCCATTGGCGCTGGCTTGCCACCCAGCAGGGTACGCAAAACGCCATGGCGATCTGAGAAGATCGCGAACCCGTTCTGGCGGACGCTCGTCAACGCCTTATCCGACTGTGTCGACCGGACTGAGCTGGGTTCGTCTCACCATCACTCGGGAGCTGGAGACTTACAGCATGCGGCAACGTTTTATCCTCGAGGTCAGCGAACAGCCTACCCGGTTCGCGCTTTATGATTTCCACAGCCATGCACTGCTGCATGCGTTCGCCGGTGAAGACTGGCAGAAGATGTTCGATGAAGCGCAAACACAGGACACCGGCTGGCACCCGGATGGGGTTTTGGCGCTGGGACAGGACACCGGCGCTGATGCCGACACGGTCCCCGATCTAACACTCGGAAGGCCAGCCCCCATGGCGGCGATCGAAATCCAGCGACGCCCGCAACCGACGCTCGCTGCGGTGAAGACAGGCCGGCTCAAGCTGTGGGATGTCGCGCACAAATACCACTGTCCCATTATCGGTACCTGCCTTGGGGTCGAAGAGCTGCGCCGGATCGGCGAGCGCCATTCTTGGCTCACGCACAGCCGCCCGAGCGACTATGAGATCCATGTCTGCTTCGTCTCGGCTGCCGATCAGCGCAACGCGCTCTCGTTGGCAACCCAGAAACTGCTCGAAAAAAAATATGCAACCACCATCAACCGCTATGCCAAGGCACGCACCACCGAGGCGCTGACTGCCCTCTGGTCGGAGTCGCTCGCCAGTGGCAACGTGCCTGGCGCCTTGTGGGCGCTGATGACGCATCCTAAAGCTGATCAGTCTGCGCTGGTGCGGGCCTATGAGGATGTCCACATGCTCTCCCACCAGATCGGTGCCGGACAACGGGCGGACCTGAAACGACTCAGCGAGACGCGCGAAGAACTAGAGCGTCTACAGCGGGACTTCGACAAGCTCCACAAGCGTTCCGCCCAGCAAGCCAATGAGCGCGAACGGCATGTCTCGCGCTTGACGCATGTCTTGCGTGAGCGAGAGACCCAGTGCGAGCACCTCAAGCAGCGCGAACGAGACTTGACCCGGCAACTGACCGAGAGCGAAAGCGCAAAGCGCGATCAGGCGCTCAGTCAAGTGAACAGCGAGCTGACTCAAGCACGACTCCTGCTGGAGACGCGCGCGCAAGAGGCGGCGAGCTGGCATCACAAGTGGGAGGAGGCACAAGAGACCATCGCGCGGTTGAGTGGCGAGTGCCGCGAAAAGGATGCCGAGTGCGGGGCGCTTGAGCGTCTGATGGTCCAGGGGCTGGGCGCAGACTCTTGCGAGGACTACCCTGAAGAGGCCTGCGCCTGTCGAGCGGATCTTGCCGGACGGTTGGTGTTATGCGTGGGTGGGCGCAAGCCGCTGGTTGAGCAATACCGCCACTTGGTCGCCCGTTGCAATGGTCGGTTCGATCATCACGACGGCGGACTGGAGGACAATCAACGCCGTTTGGAATCCATGCTCGCCTCGGCCGATGCAGTCGTCTGCGCCGCCGACTACGTCAGCCACACCGCCTACTACCGCACCAAGCGTTTCTGTAAGCGCTTTGCCAAACCGCATGTCCTGCTCAGTAACTCGGGCATCTCCTCATTTGCGCTCGCCCTGGAGCGCGTGGCCTGCTGAAGCGCCACTGGCTGCGCTAGATAGCCAGACTGAACCGCTCATCTCGCCTCGCTTGATGTCGCGTGGATACGCTCAGGCGGTTCGTCATGGCCAGGCTCGGGCAGGCCGCCCTCGGTCATGATGGGTTTGATGGCGTGGAGGAGATTGGCGAACAGGTTGCTCTGCTGTGCCTCCTCGCGCGCCAGTAGCGCCTTCATGTGCTCGCGTCGGGTCGGCATGGAGAAGCAGGCCGGGCAGGAGTCGGGGATGACGGGTAGCCCTGCGTCAGTGGCGAACGCTGAGGTCTGGCGCTCGCGACAGTAGGCCAGTGGGCGAATGATACGGATGTCGCCGGCGTTATTGAGATAGTGCGCCTTCATGGTGCGCAACTGCCCGCCGTGAAAGATCGACATCAGCAAGCTCTCGGCTAGGTCGTCTAAGTGCTGCCCGAGCGCGAGCACGTTGTATCCCTGCTCGCGACAGATCCGGTACATGATGCCGCGCTTCATGCGTGAGCAGTAGGCACAGAAGGAGTCGCCGTCCATGTGGACCTTGGCCTGCTCCATCAGCGGCTGTTGCTCATAGTGCCAAGCGACGCCGAGCTGGTCGTAATAATCCTTGAGCGTGCTTGGATCGAAACCGGGAACCTGCGGATCGACGGTCAGAACGCCCAGCTCGAAGCGCACCGGGGCATAGCCGCGCAGATGGTTGAGGATCTGTAGCAGAGAGAGCGAATCCTTGCCGCCGGAGACCCCAAGCAGGATACGGTCGCCCTCGCCGATCATACGAAAGTCAGCGATCGCGCGTCCGACCTGGCGCAGTAGCGCTTTGGGCGGTTTGGCTGAGGTGAGATTGAGACTGTTCATGCGCGCGAGTGTATCTCAGGCCGCGTTTCGGGAGCATTGGCGAGAAGCGAAAGGCCTCGACATGCCAGTCTTGGTCGGTCACCGTCAAGACCATGCAGGAAGGGCCGCCATGGGTCCGGGAGCGCCCTGCGGCGCCTGGATTGAGCACCCAGGGCAGGCCGTCACAGCGATCATCGATCATACGATGGCTATGACCATAGACGATCGCGCGCGCCTGCGGGAAGCGCCTGCGCAGCAGTCGGTGGCGATCTCGCGCCGGCACTTGATGGCCGTGGATCAACATCAGCGTGCCTCCGGGCAGCGGCTGTTCCAGCCATTCGGGCAGATGGACGAGCAGCCGACGATCCTCCTCCGTCCAATTGCGCGCGACGTCATTGTTGCCGAACACGGCCAAGACGTGCCCGAGCCGTGGCTGGAGCTGGGCTAAAATCGCGGCGCGACCGATGTCGCCGCCGTGGAGAGCCAGGTCGCAATCGGTGACGATCTCCTGGATGCGCGGATCAAGCGCCCCATGGGTGTCGGACAGGAGCGCGATGCGCACCACGCTCATCGTCTGGATGGAGTCCACATGCGCCTCGCGATCGTTGTGGTCTGCCTAGACCATGGTGAGAGCGAGCTTGCCGGTCATATGACCCTGCTCGATCAGTTGATGGGCATCGGCTGCCCGTGCCAGCGGAAAAGTCTCGGAGACATGGATGCGCAGATCACCACGCTCGATCAGCTCGGCGCAACGGCGCAGAATCTCGCCCTGTCGGACGCGGGCGCCCGGCGGATCGCGCAGCATCGGCGTGAGCATCAGCTCTAGACTGATGCGCAGATTGCGTACCCGCGCCTCCTTGAGATCCAGATCCTTTCCGGGATCAAGGATGGTGACCAGATCGCCGTAATAGGCCATGGCCGGGATGCTCTGGCGGAACACTTCCGGACCGACCGTGTCCAGCGCGATATCGACGCCTTGCCCCTCAGACCATTGCATCACAGACTCGACCAAATCTTCCTCCTGATAATTGATGCAGTACTCGGCGCCCAGCGCATGGGCGAAGTCAGTCTTTTCGGGGCTGCTGACAGTGGTGCAGACACGCGCGCCGGCGGCACGCGCGAGCTGAATGGCCACATGTCCGACGCCGCCCGCGCCCGCATGGACGAGCACGCGCTGCCCCTCGCGTATCCGCGCCCGATCATGCAGGGCTTCCCAGGCGGTCAACAGCACCAGCGGTGCGGCTGCGGCCTCGACCATGCTAATACGCTGTGGCCGAGGTTGCGCCAGATGATTGTCGAGCACCAGGTATTGGGCATAGGTGCCGACAGGTCCGCCGATGCCGCCGAAACAGAACCAGACCTCGTCGCCCGGCTTGAAGCGCGTCACGGCCTCACCCACGGTCTCCACCACACCGGCACCGTCGCAGCCGAGTACCGCCGGAAGTCCGTCCGGCAGTAGCGTGCCGTTTTGGCGAATTTTTGTATCCACGGGATTCACGCCCGCTGCGCCGAGCTTGACGAGAATATCCTGCGGCCCGGTCAGTGTGGGAATCGGATGCTCGACATACCGCAAGACATCCACTCCACCAGTCTCAGAGATTTCGATGACGTTCATGGCTCGGCCCCTATCTCCTGAACAGGCCGCAGACAGCCTGTTGTGATTAGTCGCGATCAGCACAGTCTATCCACTCCCCTGATGTAAGGGCGATGACCTGCAATCGACAAGTTTTTCAGCGCGATGCGTGCAAGGGCGTTAACGCGCTCTTCTGCACCAATCCGTTATCAAGTACCGTATATGCCCACGTCACCATTCATCCCGGAGAATTTCGCTTGTCTGCGAAGCAAAAGACCAGTCCCAGCAAACAACGGCTCATCGTGCGCAATGCCCGTATCAAGGATATTGCCGCGATCCGCGCGCTCGTCTCAAAAGTCTACGACCCCTCCAGCATGGGGACCTATTTGCCAGCGATGCTGCGTGGACAGATCAACAACTTTCCCGAAGGTCAGTTCGTCGCCGAATATAAGGGCGAAGTTGTAGGGTATTGCGCAACCTTTTTAATTGACGCTCAGCATGCCCTCAAGCCGCACACCTGGCGGGAGATCACCGGCGGTGGCTATGCCTCACGCCACGACCCGGACGGCGATTATCTCTATGGCATGGAGGTCTGCGTCGATCCCGATCATCGGGGACGGCGCATCGGCCAGCGTCTGTACGACGAACGCCGGAAACTGGCGCGCGCCTGGGGGGCGAAGGGCATCGTCTTCGGTGGTCGAATACCCACGCTCGCCAAACGCCTGCGTCGCTTCAAAACACCGGAGGCGTATCTCGATGACGTTAAATCGAGTCTCCAACGCGATCCGGTACTGACCTTTCAGATGCGCAATGGCTTTGAAGTGCTCGGCCTGCTGCCCGACTATCTCCCCGAGGACAAAGACTCACTCGGCTATGCCGTGCACCTGCTATGGCGCAACCCCAACGCACCGGACGAGCAGGAGGAAAAGCGCGCCAAGACCTATGGCGCCAGACTTCCTGACACGGTGCGGGTCGCGACCGTCCAGTACAAGCAGCGCCGTGTGACCTCATTCGAGGAGTTCGTCAACCTGGTGCGCTACTTCGTCGACATCACGGCAGACTATCGGGCAGATTTCGTCGTCTTTCCTGAGCTGTTCTCGCTCCAGCTCCTGTCCATGGAGGATCAGGAACTCTCTCCGGCAGAATCCATTGAGGCCCTGACCAAGTACAGCGAGCCGCTTAAAGAGGCGCTGCGCGAGATGGCCATGCGCTACAACATCAACATCATCGGCGGCTCGCACCCAACACGCATGCCCAACGGACGCGTGGAGAATATCTGTTATGTCTGTCTGCGCGGTGGCGAGGTCCACGCGCAGGCGAAGATCCACCCGACCCCCAACGAGGTTTATTGGTGGAACATCGAGGGCGGTCATTCGCTCAACGCCATCAACACCGACTGCGGCCCGATCGGTGTGCTCATTTGCTACGACTCGGAGTTCCCGGAGCTTGGCCGCCATCTGGCCGATCAGGGGGCCAATATCATCTTTGTGCCTTTCTGTACCGATGAGCGCCAGTCCTATCTACGGGTGCGCTACTGCAGTCAGGCCCGCGCGGTCGAGAATCAGTGCTACGTGGTCCTGTCGGGCAATGTCGGCAACCTGCCCAACGTCCACAACATGGATATTCAATACGCCCAGAGCTGCATTCTCACGCCCTGCGACTTCCCCTTTGCTCGCGACGGAATCGCGGCCGACACCACACCCAATGTCGAGACGGTCGCCTTCGCTGACCTGCGTCTGGAAGCGCTCAGGGCCGCACGCAACAGCGGCACGGTGCAGAATCTCAAAGACCGCAGACACGATCTCTACACGACGATCTGGCGGGAGAAATAGACCACACACAACCCAACCGACGGTGGAGGACAGCATGCACAGACGTGATTTCATCAAGACCGCTGGCGTCGGTGCGGTCGCTGTCGGGTTTTCACTGCCAGCCAGGGCCGAGACGCCCGCTGTCAAGTGGCGTATGGCGTCGAGCTTTCCCAAAAGCCTCGACACCATCTATGGCGGCGGCGAGACGCTGGTCAGACGCGTGGCCGAACTGACCGATGGCCGCTTCGAGATCCGGGTCTTCGCCGGCGGCGAGATCGTCCCGCCATTCGGGGTGCTGGATGCCGTGCAGCAGAACACCGTGGAGTGTGGTCACAGCGCCTCCTACTATTACTTCGGCAAGGATAAGGCCCTTGCCATGGACACCACCTTTCCCTTCGGCCTCAACACCCGCCAACTCACTGCCTGGGTGCTGGAGGGCGGGGGGATGGAGCTGCTGCGCGAGATGTTCGCCCGCTACGACGTACTCAATTTCCCCGGCGGCAGCACTGGCGCCCAGATGGGCGGCTGGTTCCGCAAGGAGATCAAATCGCTTGATGATCTTCAGGGGTTGAAGATCCGCATTCCCGGATTCGGTGCCGAAATCTTCTCGCGTCTGGGTGCGCTACCCCAGTCGTTGCCCGGCGGCGAGGTTTATCCGGCGCTCGAGCGCGGTACCATCGACGCGGCCGAGTGGACGGTGCCTTACGATGACGAAAAACTCGGCTTCTACAAGGTCGCCAAATATTACTACTACCCCGGCTGGTGGGAGCCTGGTGCGCATCTGGTCTTCTACGTCAACACGCAGCAATGGAAGTCCCTCCCGCCGGCCTATCAGGCCGCTTTCTCGGTTGCCACGAGCGAGGCCCATCTACAGATGCTGGCCGCCTACGACGCCAAAAACCCGCCAGCTCTTCAGCGCCTCATGGCCCAGGGCGCGGAGCTGCGCCGCTTCCCCGACGACGTGCTGCTCGAAGCTTACAAAGCGGCCCAACAGATCTATGCGGAAGAGTCCGCCAAGAACCCGGTCTTCAAGACGCTCTACGATTCCATGACCGAATTCCAAGCGCGTTCCGATGTCTGGTGGGGCGTAGCCGAATCGTCGATGTCCAATTTCAGACAGGCCGTGCTGCGCATCAAGTCATAAAATAGACGGTTGGGATGGTGGGGTTTCACGACCGATCAGCCTCCAGGCCAACAATCAGCGCGACCGGTCGAAGTCCTCAGTCGGCGCGCCGAATAACCCATCGAAATCCTGGCTGTCTAGCAGGCTCGAGCCGCCGAGTGACTCGGGGACACTGATCTCGGTTGGCGTGACGGTGCTGGCCGGTCCGTCCAGGCCCCAGCTCACCAGCTCTGGGAAGGCGATGATGAGAAACACCATGACGAGCTGGATACCAAGAAACGGTACGGCTCCCCAGTAAATGTCGGCCGTTCGCACCTGCGGCGGGGCGACCGAACGCAGATAAAAGAGCGCGAAGCCAAACGGCGGGTGCATGAAACTGGTCTGCATGTTCACCCCGATGAGCACGCCGAACCAGACCAGATCGATACCGAGACTGGCCGCGACCGGTGCCAGCAGCGGCAGGATGATGAAGGCGATCTCGAAGAAGTCCAAAAAGAAGGCGAGGATGAACACCAGCAGGTTGACGAAAATCAGAAAGCCGATCACACCGCCGGGCAGACCGGTGAGCAGGTGCTCGACCCAAAGATCCCCATCGACACCACGGAAGGTCAGGCTGAAGACGCTCGAACCGATCAGGATAAAGATGACGAAGCTGGTGATACGCGCCGTCGAGGTCATGGACTGGCGCAGCATATCCAGATTGAGTCGGCCCTTCATGCCTGCCAGTATCAGTGCGCCAACCGCCCCCATCGCGCCGCCCTCGGTGGGGGTCGCCCAGCCGATGAAAATCGTCCCGAGCACCAGGAAGATCAGTGCCAGCGGCGGAATCAGAGCAATAACGACCCGCCACAGAAGCGCGCGACCATACAGCGTGCGCGCCTCCGGCGGCAGCGCCGGGGCCGACTCTGGCCGCAAGATGGTTGTGCCGAAGACATAGAGCGCATAGAAGCCGGTCAGCAGCAGTCCGGGAATCAGCGCGCCCTTGTACATGTCACCGACCGAGCGCCCGAGCACATCGGCCATCACGATCAGCACCAGCGAGGGCGGGACGATCTGCGCGAGCGTCCCGCTGGCAGCGATCACCCCGGTCGCGAGCCGGGGATGATAGCCATACCGCAGCATGATCGGCAGCGAGATCAGACCCATGGCGATGACCGAGGCTGCCACCACCCCCGTGGTCGCAGCCAGCAGCGCACCGACGAACACCGCCGCGTAGGCAAGCCCACCGCGCACCCCACCGAAAATCTGTCCGACCGTCTCCAGCAGCTCCTCGGCCATACCGCTGCGTTCCAGAACTAGGCCCATGAAGGTGAAAAAGGGCACGGCAAGCAAAATCTCGTTGCGCATGATGCCGAAGATGCGATCCGGCAACGCCTGCAACAGCGCGGGCGTGAGCATGCCGAGTTCGATCCCGATCCAGCCAAACAGCATGCCGATGGCAGCGAGCGAGAAGGCGACGGGATAGCCGATGAGCAGAAACAGCATCAGCGCCGTGAACATCACCGGCGCCATGTTGGCGGCGAGCCAGACTTCCACGTCAGTGTCCTCTAGGCGCCGCGGGCAGGGGACGATGGCCACTCCAGGCCGCGACACCCTTGATGATCTCGGACAGACCTTGCAGAGCCAGCAGCGTGAAGCCGACCGGGATGGCCAGTTTCATCGGCCACCAGAGCAAGCCGCCCGGATTGAAGGACGCCTCGTTCTGGTGGAAGGAAATGAGGAAATAGTCCCAGGCGTCCACCACGATGAGCACGCATACCGGCAGCAGAAACAGCAGGCCACCGAGGATATCGATCCCGACCTGCCAGCGCGCGGGCAGACGGTTGTAGAGGATGTCGACGCGGACATGCCCGCGCTCCAGTAGCGTCCAGGGCGCGCAGAGCAAAAACACCAGTCCGAACATGAACCACTGCGCCTCGATCATGGCGTTGGAACCCCAATCGAGCGTGTAGCGCAGGGTCGCGGTCAGCGCACTCAGCACCACGCTGGCTGGGATCAGCCACATGGTGCCCCCCGCGATGCGGCGATTGAGCTTGTCGATGATCTCCGAGAGACGTAGCAGCAGATGCATTCTTGGTCGGCTCTGGCAAGCGTGGCGGGTAGGCGCAAACACTAACAGAGCCGAGAACCCGAACCAAGAATCATGCGCGGCACTGCGAGTTGAACATGCGCCCGGGATGGCGCCTGTCAGATGATTCACCCACTCTGACAGTGGAAAACTGCCGATGCAGACGCATGTAACAACGAATGCGTGGCCGATGGCAGAATGATCAGGGTGGGCCGATTAACCAGCGCCTCGGTGAAACTGATACCCTCTTTTATGTCAGTCGCGATCATGCCGCGCGCCATTCAGGAATACGCTTCCATGTCTCTGATCGAACCCTTTGCCGGTCTGCGTCCAGCGCCTGAGCGCGCCGCCGATGTGATCGCTCCACCCTATGATGTGATGAACGCCGCCGAGGCCCGGCGCATGGTCGAGGGGCGTCCATTGAGTTTTCTGCATATCTCGCGCCCCGAGGTCGACCTGGCTCCTGAGACCGATCCGCATGCACCAGAGGTCTATGCCAAGGCGCGTGAGAACCTCGATGACATGATCGCCGCTGGCGTGCTGGTGCGTGATCCGCGTCCGATGTACTACGCCTACCGTTTGACGATGGGCGATCATCGCCAGAGCGGCCTGGTCGCTGCGGCCTCGGTCAGCGCCTATGACGCCAATCGCATCAAAAAGCATGAGTTCACCAGACCGGTCAAGGAAGACGATCGGGTTCGGCAGATCGAGGCGCTCGCAGCCCAGACCGGACCCGTCTTTCTGGTCTACCGCGCCAATGCCGCGATCGACGAGCGGCTCGCCCGGCTGTGCGACACACCCGCCGAGGTTGATGTCACGGCCGCCGACGGCGTTCGCCACGAACTCTGGCAGATTGGCGCGGACGCCGACATCGCCTTTCTGACCGATGCCTTCGAGGCGCTCGATGCGCTCTATGTCGCCGACGGACATCATCGCTCAGCGGCCGCCTCACGGGTCGCCGCCAGCCGCTCAGGTGGCGAGGGTAAACAGACTCAGGCCGGATTTCTCTCGGTCATCTTCCCACATGATCAGATGCGAATCCTCGATTACAATCGCGTCGTCCGCGATCTCAACGGACTCGACGCCGAGACCTTTTTGGCGCGACTGCGCGGGGCCTTTTGCGTCGCGGTCTCTGCAGAACCCGTCAAGCCAGCCGTGCGGGGCGAATACGGCATGTATCTGCACGGTCAGTGGTATCGGTTGACTCTCGAGCCTGGTCTCGTCCCGGTCGATGACCCTGTCGCGGCACTCGATGTCAGCCTCTTGCAGATGCATCTCATCGGTCCAATTCTTGGTATCACCGACCCGCGACGCGATGAGCGTATCGATTTCATCGGCGGCATTCGTGGGCTGAACGCCCTCCTCGAGCGGGTCGATTCGGGCGAGATGGCGGTCGCTTTCGCGCTCCATCCGACGCGCATGGACGACCTCATGGCGGTGGCCGATGCCGGTGAGGTGATGCCGCCGAAGTCCACCTGGTTCGAACCCAAGCTGGCGGATGGACTGGTCAGTCTGGTGCTCGACTGACAGCAGCGCCCACCGACCGCCTGAGATGCGCTCGAAATGGTCACGATAACCCGCAACCTGCCCGACCAAGACACCGACGACCAAGCCGCGATCGAGCATTGGCTGGACCGTCTCGGTGCGCATTACTCGCCCGCTGAGGTTGAGCGGATCGCCGCCGCCTGCGCCACCATGACCGAATGCCACGGCGACCGTCACATCGATACCGGCGAAACCCATGTGCGCCATGCCATTTCCACGGCCGACATCCTCGTCGGCCTGCGCATGGATTACGAGAGCTTGATCGCGGCGCTACTCAACGGTTGTCTGGGGCATGGCGGCATTACCGAGGCGCATCTGCATGAACGCTTTGGACCTGGCACCGCGCGCATGGTCGGTGATCTGGCGCGTATCGGGCAGATCGCCAACGTCAAGGCCATTATCGCCGACAAAGACCAGCCGGAGCATGAGGAGAATCTGCGTCGACTCCTGCTGGGGATCGCCGAGGACGTGCGCGTGGTGCTCGTGGTGCTCGCCGAGCGCGTCCATCTGATGCGCGCCATCAAGGGGCTGGATGCGCCGCGCTGCGCCAAGATCGCCCGCGACACCCAGCGCGTCTACGCACCGCTCGCCAACCGTCTGGGGGTCTGGCAGGTCAAGTGGGAGCTTGAGGACCTGGCGCTGCGCTATCTCCAGCCGGATGAGTACAGGCGCATCGCCATACTGCTGGCCGAGCGTCGTGAAGCGCGCGAGGATGAGATCGCGGCGGTCATCGATATCCTGCGCGGTCAGTTCGAGGAGACCGGCATCCAGGCCGCGATCACTGGTCGACCCAAGCACATCTACAGCATCTGGAAGAAGATGCAGCGCAAGAGCGTTGCTATCGAGGAGATTTTCGACCTGCGCGCGGTGCGTATCATGGTCGATACGGTCGCCGACTGTTATGCCGCTCTGGGCATCGTGCACGGACTCTGGAGACATATCCCCAAAGAGTTCGACGACTACATCGCCACCCCCAAGGGCAACCTGTATCAGTCACTGCACACGGCTGTTGTGGGGCCGCAGGACAAATCGCTGGAGGTCCAGATTCGCACTTACGACATGCACCGCCATGCCGAGTTTGGGGTTGCCGCGCACTGGGCCTACAAGGAGGCCAAGGGTCACGATGCGGCATTCCAGCGTCGCGTAATGTGGATGCGCAACTGGCTGGAGCTCAAGAACGACAGCGAGGATGCCAGCGGTTTCATCGAGCGTTTCAAGGCCGAACTCGAGCCGATGCACATCTACGTGCTGACCCCGCGCGCCAAAGTGCTGGAGCTGCCCAAGGGGTCGACACCGCTGGACTTCGCCTATGCCATCCACTCCGAGGTCGGCAACCACTGCCGTGGGGCGCGCGTCAACGATCGTATCGTGCCACTGAGCCATACCCTTGAGAGCGGGGATACGGTCGATATCCTGACCCAGAATAATGCCACTCCCAGCCGCGACTGGCTCAGCCCCCATCATGGATATC
>JARIBS010000003.1 GCA_029257385.1 Thiorhodococcus sp. | reverse complement strand
GCCTCGATCAGCGCGGCGAGGGTGGCCAGATTGGCCTCGCGCATCGGCATGTCGCGCTCGAGCTGATTGGCGATCCAACCGGCCAGTCGGATGCCACTGGCCTGGATGCTCTCGATGCTCAGCAGCGCATGATTGATGCAACCGAGTTTGAGTCCGACGACCAGAATCACAGGCAATTGCAGTGCACGCGGGATGTCGCTCAACCAGAACGCTGACCCCAGCGGGACGCGCCAGCCGCCGACGCCTTCAACCAGAACCAGATCGGCCTCACGCGCCAGTGTCGCGTAGGCGCGCGTGATGGTCGCCAGTGAGATTTCGACGCCGGCTTCCCCGGCGGCGATATGGGGCGCGATCGGTGGAGTGAATGCGAACGGATTGACGATCTCATAGGGCACCGTGGAAGAACCCTGAGCGAGGAGTTCCAGCGCATCCGCGTTGCGCAGCCCGTCAGGCTCAGCGTCGCAGCCGCTCGCAACCGGTTTCATGCCGAGCACCCGCAACCCGCGCGCTTGCAGCGCCGACATCAGACCCAGGCTCATGCGTGTCTTGCCGCAACCGGTGTCCGTGCCGGTGATAAAGACTCCGGCGACGGTTCCCAAGGCGATAGGTTCAGTCGTTGGCATGACTAGGTCCGCCTGCGCCCGCCGAGCGCGCTGAGCGGGATCGCCACGCCATCGGCCAGCGGTTTTTGCAGCGGCACCCAAGCGTGGCCATAAACCACCTCATAGCTGGCTGGCAGTCGACCGTCCGTGCGATGGGTCTCATAGGCCGCCTCAAGCGCGGCGATGCGCGCCCGTCCGGTGAGCGTTCTTGGCCGTTGCTCGGTCGCGTTGCGGGCGCCGAGTGTTTTGAGATCGTGCATCAAATCGTGCATGCGCGCGTAGGTGAGCGTCAAACGCTCGGCATCCATCACTGGGTCCGCAAACCGCGCCCGCACCAGTGTGTCGCCGATGTCGTGCATATCCAGGAATGGACTGACATGGCTGTGCGTATCGACCTGACTCCAGGCTTCGCGCAGTTCCCCAAGCGTGTCCGGGCCGAAAGTGGTGAACATAAAGAGCCCGCCGGGGCGCAGTACGCGCAGACACTCGCCGAAAGTCTGAGTCAGATCGTTACACCACTGGAAGGTCGCGCTGGAAACGACCAGATCCACACAACCGTCCGCCAGCGGCAGGGATTCGGCGTCTGCGCAGACGCACAGCGGGCGACGCATCCAGCGCCCGCGCCGACGGGCGTGCATCAGCATGGTGTGGGCGAAATCCAGCGCGATCACCTGTGCCCCGCGATAGCGGCGTTGGAGCGCATCGATGGCGTATCCGGTGCCGGTGCCGAGATCGAGAATGCGTTGCGGCTGCAGACGCACATAGTTGAGCCTTTCGAGCATGCGGTCGGCGATCTCGCGCTGGAGCACGGCGACACTGTCATAGTCTCGCGCGGCACGCTCGAAGTTGCGGCGTGCGCGGCCTTTGTCGATCGGACTGGTGGCGATCATGTGGGATAGAAGGCCCCTTGGGCCAGCGTGCTCGGCGTTGATTGCGCGCGCGCGTGCTCTGGCGCCCGGTCCAGCGTCTCGATGAAGGCGCCGATGGCGGCGGCCGTCTCACGCGGATGCGACACCTGTGGCGCATGGGCCGCGCCCGCGATGATGGCGGTGCTGGCGCCCGGCATCAGCATCTCGACGCGTTCGGCGACCTGAGCGGGAACCAGGGTGTCACGGCTGCCGAACAACCAGAGCGCCGGACAGCGGATATCCGCCAGTCGACCGCGCAGGTCTTCATCCGCGAGCATTTCCAGACCCAGCGACAGGGCCGCCGGGTTCGGGTCGGGCCGTGCGCTCTGTGCTTGGCGCAGGGCGCGCAGGGTCTCGCGGGCAGATGTGCCGCCCCTGACCTGGAGCGCGAGAAAGCGCGCCAGCGTCGCGGATGGATCGCCGTCGAGGCCGTCGCGAAACTCGGCAAGCGTTGCCTCCGCCATGGCCGGAGTCCAGTCGACGGCCTGTGTGAACCGTGGCGTGGTGGTGAGCAGGATAAGCCCGGCGACCCGCTTAGGCGCGCGCAACGCCGCAGCCAGTGCGACCAGCCCGCCGAGCGACCAGCCGAGCCAGAGCGCGCGCTCGGGGGCGGCGGCCAGACAGGCATCGGCCCAGCGCCATAGATCTTCGAGTTCCGGCTGGAAGGCGCTCTGGCCATGGCCGGGCAGGTCGATACGATGCTGGGTCAGCCCTTGCCAACAATCCGGCTGAGCCGCCTCCCAGACGTTTGAGTGCATCCCCCAGCCGTGCAGCATGACCAGTTCGGTTGGCATCGTGGCTGGTGTCATAGTCTGAGTCATATCGATTATCCGCTGTACTGCGAGAAGCTGTGTGATGGGAGCCTGGACGCGCTGACGCTCAAGCGTGCATGGGCAGTTCCGCCAGAGCGTCGAGCAGCCGGTCGACATCCTGGGGAGCGTGCGCGGCCGAGAGGCTGATCCTCAATCGCGCGGTGCCCTCTGGGACTGTCGGCGGGCGGATCGCGCCGACCAGGATGGCGCTGGCCTCAAGCGCCTCGCTCCAGGCCAGCGCTCGAGCCGCGCTCCCGGCAAGCAGCGGCTGGATCGGTGTGCGGGAGTCAGCCAGCGCCAGCCCGAGTTGCGAAGCGCCCTGTCTGAAACGGGCGATCAGCTCCATGAGCCGCTCCCGACGCCATGTATCGCGCTCGACGATCTCCAGCGACTTCAGTGCCGCCACGGCCAGCGCGGGAGGCGTCGCGGTGGTGTAGATGTAGCTGCGGGCGAATTGGATCAGGGTCTCGATGAGCGTCTCTGAACCAGCAACAAAGGCGCCGAAGACGCCGAACGCCTTGCCGAGCGTCCCCATCAGAACCGGCGCTTCGTCTGCGTTCAGTCCGAAGTGATCGAGTGCGCCGCGTCCGCCCCGACCCAGCACGCCAAACCCGTGCGCATCATCGACCACCAGCCAGGCACCGCCCTTGTGCGCGGCCACGGCCAGCGCCGGGAGCGGGGCGAGATCGCCATCCATGCTGAAGACCGCGTCGGTCACGATGAGGCGCGCTGCACCATCGGCGATCAGACGCTCAAGCGCGCCCACGTCCGAATGCGGGTAGCGTCGCAGAGTCGCCCGCGAGAGCAGGGCGCCATCGAGCAGAGAAGCATGGTTGAGACGATCCTCGAAGACGCAGTCACCGCGCCCCGCGAGCGCGGTGATCAGCCCGAGATTGGCCATGTATCCGGTCGAGAACAGCAATGCTCTGGGACGCCCGGTGAATTCGGCCAGCGACTCTTCGAGTGCGTGATGCGCCCGGCTGTGGCCGTTGACCAAGTGGGCCGAGCCGCTACCCACGCCCCAGCGATCGGCGCCCTCGCACAGGGCCGCGATGATCTCGGGATGATTGGCGAGTCCGAGATAGTCGTTGCCGCAGAAGTTGAGCATTGGCCGCCCCGCAACGATCGCGCGCGGCTGCTGCGGGGCGTCCTGAATACGGCGTCGGCGGTAGAGGTCGCGCGCCTCTATCTGTTCAAGGCGTAGACGCAGCTCGGTCTCCAGTGTTTGTCGTGCGGTCATCCGCACCACCTGACGGATGACCGTCTCACTGCGCATCGGCACTCAGCGAAAGATGATGCTCGGTGCGCTTGTGGCAGGCTCCCGGCTCTTGGCGCTCGGCATGCACTTGCTCGAATGACAGCCCGAGACGCTCGAAGAGCTGACGATCGCGATCGGATTCGGCATTCTCTGTGGTGAGGAGCCGCTCACCGTAGAAGATTGAGTTGGCACCGGCGAGGAAGCACAGCGCCTGTAGTTCGTCGCTCATCTCGCTGCGTCCCGCCGAGAGACGCACATGCGAGGCCGGCATCAGGACACGGGCCGTGGCGACGACGCGCACGAACTCCAGCGGGTCGAGCGCCGCGCGTCCAAACAATGGGGTACCCTCGACCTGGACGAGCAGGTTGATGGGCACCGATTCGGGATGCGCGGGCAGCGTGGCGAGCTGGCGCAGCATGGAGGCACGGTCGCGGCGCGATTCACCCATGCCGAGGATGCCGCCGCTACAGGTCTTAAGCCCGACCGTGCGGACCTGTTCAAGCGTGTCGAGCCGATCCTGAAAGGTGCGGGTCGTGATGACTTGGCCGTAGAACTCGGGCGAAGTGTCGAGATTGTGATTGTAGTAGTCCAGCCCGGCGTCCTTGAGCCGACGCGCCTGAGCGGCGGTGAGCATGCCGAGCGTCACGCAGGTCTCCATCCCCAGCGCATGGACGCCTTCGACCATGCTCACCACCTGATCGAGACTCTTATCGGTCGGATTGCGCCAGGCCGCCCCCATACAAAAGCGCGTTGCGCCTTTTGCATGGGCCGCGCGGGCAATCTCCAGAACCTGCTCGGGCGGCATCAGACGCTCCGGCTCCAGTGTCGCCTCATGCCGGGCGCTTTGTGCACAATAGCCGCAGTCTTCCGGGCAGGCCCCGGTCTTGATGCTGAGCAGAGTGCTCACCTGGATTCGGTTGGGGTCATGATATGCGCGGTGAACGCTTTGAGCCTGAAAGAGTAGATCGTTGAAAGGCAGGTCGAGGAGGGCTTCGATTTCTTCGAGCGCCCAATCGTTGCGTAGGGCGGACGTGGTGTGGATCGATGACATGGCAATCGGTGAGGTTAACAGGGCAACCGCGTTGAGCTCGGGTCGGTCGCCAATTAAAAATACCACTTTTATCGAGTCACGAGACCTTGTCAACCAAAACTCGTCGACTGAGTTTACAACTCCTGAGGTTTGGAGGCTTAAATCGATTTTAAGACACTGATCGAGCTGATCTATCCCTCGACCTGCCTGCTCTGTGGTGCGGCGGGTCAGGCGGGGCGTGATCTGTGCACGGGCTGCGCGGCGGATCTGCCGCACAATCTCGATGCCTGCGCCTGCTGCGCGCTGCCCTTCGACATCAGAATGCCGCCACAGACCCTGTGCGGCCAATGCCAGAAGCGCCCTCCGGCGTTCGCGCATTGCCTAAGCGCCTTTCGGTACGCACATGCGGTGCCGATGCTGATTCGCGGCGCGAAGTTCCACCGGCGGCTCAATGCGTTGCGGCTACTCGGCCAATGTCTGGCCGATCGGGTGCGCGAGGAGGGGCTGGAACCGCCGGATCTGCTGATTCCGGTGCCCTTGCATCGCACGCGGCTGCGCGAGCGCGGTTACAATCAGTCGCATGAGATCGCGCGCGTCCTCGGGCGCGAACTCGGCGTGGCGATCGACGTTCGCGGTTGCGCCCGGGTGCTGGCCACCACCGCCCAGACGGGGCTCGACGAGCGCGCGCGTCGGCGCAATGTGCGCGGCGCCTTCGTCGCGACCGGGGGCTTTCGGCAAGCCCGTCTCGTCATCGTCGACGATGTGGTCACGACCGGGAGCACCGTCAACGAGCTCGCCCGGGTTCTGTGCCGCGCCGGTGCCGCGCGGGTCGATGTGTGGACGGTTGCCCGCACGCCTTGAGCGCGCCAGCGGCGGTGCTTTTCCGAGTCAGGCGCTTTCACGCTAACATGACAAGCAACCGCAATGCGCTGTTGAGCATGCTCTCAGTGCGATGCACGAACGACGACGAGAACCTGCATGTCAGACGACACGTCCATCAAAGCGCTGATCGACATCATGGCGCAACTGCGCGATCCACAGGGCGGCTGTCCCTGGGATCTACAACAGACGTTCCGCACTATTGTGCCCCACACCCTGGAGGAAGCCTACGAGGTCGCCTCGGCGATCGAGCGCGACGACATGCCCGGGCTGTGCGACGAGCTGGGTGATCTGCTCCTACAGATCGTCTTTCACGCGCGTATGGCCGAGGAGCAGGGACACTTCGACTTTTCCCACGTGGTCGGCGCGATCCGTGACAAGCTGATTCGTCGTCATCCGCATGTCTTCGAGCGCGCCGACTTGGCCGATGCCGGGGCGGTGCACGCCAACTGGGAGCGCATCAAGGCGTCGGAGCGAGCGGGGACAGGCGGCGAGGGCGTACTTGCCGACGTCGCCCAGGCGTTACCGGCCTTGCTGCGGGCCGAGAAATTGCAGCGGCGCGCGGCGCGTGTCGGCTTCGATTGGGATGAGATCGATGCGGTTTTCGACAAGGTCGATGAGGAACTGGCCGAATGCCGGGAGACACTGACCGAACACGCAGAACCCACCGCGCGGGTCCATGAGATCGGCGACCTGCTGTTTTCCTGCGTCAATCTAGCCCGTCACATGGGTGTAGATGCGGAGCAGGCGCTGCGAGTCGCCAATCATCGTTTCGAGCGGCGGTTCGCTCAGGTGGAAAAGGCCCTGGGTAAGCAGGGTCTCGAACCCTGTCGCGAGCAGCGTGAGGCGATGGAGACCCAGTGGAATCTAGCCAAGACGCGAGAGCACTTCGAGCCATGAGCTTTCTCGACAAGATCCGTGCCTGCAATGCCTGGCGGCCCGAGGCCTTCGTGCCCTTCGTGCTCGAAGGCGAGCGCATTGGCAGTCTGCGCCCCGAAGCGGGGGAGCATCTGCGGCGCTGGCCCGAGCACTTCGCGGTAAACCCTAAGCGCATAAGCTGGATCGCCGCACCCGCCGGGTTCGACGCCCGCAGCGCCGTGCTGGCGGAGGTGGTCCAAGGGCTGGCGGAGGCGGGCGCCGTCGGCCAGCTCCACGGCGAACACTATCCGGTGACTGTCGGCAACCGCGAGCAGGCCAGATGTCTGATCGATCGCGCCAGCGCACCGTTCTTTGGAATGCGTGCCTTCGGTCAACACCTCAACGGATTCGTGCGTACCGCGCGCGGAATCGAGATGTGGATCGGACAGCGCGCGGCCGATCGGTGTCTCTATCCCGGTTGTCTGGACAATCTCGTCGCCGGTGGGCTGCCCTATGGCCTGAGTCTGACGGAGAATCTTCGCAAGGAGTGCGCCGAGGAGGCCGGGATGTCGCGCGCGATCGCCGATCTGGCTGTGCCGGTTGGGGCCATCACCTACTGCCGCGACTCCGAGCGCGGTCTCAAACCCGATGTGATGTATTGCTACGATCTGGAGCTGCCGGAGGACTTCGAGCCGCACTGCACCGACGGCGAGGTCGAGGGTTTCCATCGTCTGCCGATCCAAGAAGTGGCCGAACTCGTGCGCGATACCGGTGAGTTCAAGCTCAACTGCAATCTGGTCATCATCGATTTCCTCGTCAGGCATGGTCTGCTCGCGCAGAGTGACCCGGATTACCTGGAAATCATCAAGGGCTTGCGCGCCCCTTTATCCTGAAATAAAAACTACAACCGTCTATTGAGACGTCACGCCAACACTCAAACACAACGCTTTAGTCCATCGTATCTGCGGAATCGCCATCATGAGTCCAACTCGATCACCCATCGCAAGACGCATCACCGTTCCCGTGGCTATCGGTCCCATCAGCATCGGCGGAGGAAGTCCGATCGTGATCCAGTCGATGACCAACACCGATACCGCCGACATCGCCTCCACGGTCAACCAGGTTGCCGATCTGGCGCGGGCTGGCTCCGAGCTGGTACGTATCACGGTCAACAACGAGTCCGCCGCCAAGGCGGTTGCGGCCATCCGCGAGGCGCTCGACGCCCAAGGCTGTGACGTGCCGCTGGTGGGTGATTTTCATTTCAACGGACATCGGCTACTGAGCGACTATCCAGAATGCGCGGTGGCGCTGGCGAAGTACCGCATCAATCCAGGCAACGTCGGCAAGGGGGAAAGGAAGGACAGCCAGTTCGCGACCATGATCGAGCTGGCCTGCCGCAACGATCGGCCGGTACGCATCGGCGTCAACTGGGGTAGCCTCGATCAAGAGGTCATCGCCCGCATGATGGACGCCAACGCCCGCTCCGCCCAGCCGAAGGATGCCAATCAGATCATGCGCGAGGCCATGGTGGAATCGGCCGTCTCAAGCGCCGATCGCGCGGTCGAACTGGGCCTGGCGAAGGACCACATCATCCTCTCCTGCAAAACCAGCGGGGTGCAGGATCTGATCGCGGTCTATCGGATGCTCGCCGAGCGCGCCGATTATGCGTTGCACTTGGGGCTGACCGAGGCCGGTATGGGGTCCAAGGGGATTGTTGCCTCGACTGCAGCGCTGGCCGTGTTGCTGCAGGAGGGCATCGGCGACACCATTCGCGTCTCGCTCACACCGGCCCCCGGCGAGGCGCGCACCCGCGAGGTCCAGGTCGCGCAGGAGATTCTCCAAACGATGGGCTTTAGATCCTTCGCGCCCATGGTGACCGCCTGTCCCGGCTGCGGACGCACCACGAGCGACACCTTCCAACACCTGGCCCAGAATATCCAGACCTATCTGCGCGAGCAGATGCCCGCGTGGCGCACCCAGTATCCAGGTGTCGAAACCATGCAGGTGGCAGTGATGGGCTGCGTGGTCAACGGCCCTGGAGAGAGCAAGCACGCCAACATCGGCATCAGCCTGCCGGGCAGCGGTGAGCGCCCCTCCGCGCCGGTCTATGTCGATGGCGAGAAGGTCGCGACCCTAAAAGGCGAGGGCATTGCCGATCAGTTCAAGCGCATGGTCGATGACTATATCGAGGTGCGCTATGGGATACGCCCGCGCGTGGATGACTGAGATCGCGCGGGTTTCGAGCGCTGGCGCTTCAATCGATCGATATAATCACACAGGAGGATGCGAGACGGATCGCCTAACCGCGCTCACTTCCCGCTCGCAACGGCGGGGCCTCTCGCGCAAGACTGATGAATCTACACGAATTCCAATCCAAACAGCTTTTTAGAGACTACGGGGTCGCGGTCCCCGAAGGGCGCGTGGCAACAACACCCGAAGCGGCTGAGGCGGCATGCGCTGCGCTTGCGGGCGAGCGCTGGGCGGTCAAGGCGCAGGTGCATACCGGTGGACGGGGCAAGGCCGGTGGCGTGGTGCTGGCGCAAGACCCTGCAGCCGTTGCAGCGGCGGCGCGGCGTTTGTTGGGCACGCGCCTGGTGACGCATCAGAACGGCCCGGACGGGCTTGCGGTGGCGCAGGTGCTGATTGAGCAGACCACGGAGATCGCCCGCGAACTCTATCTGAGTCTGCTGGTGGATCGCGCCACCGAACGGGTGCTGTTTATCGCCTCGGTGGCGGGCGGCATGGATATCGAGACCGTGGCCGCGCAGACGCCCGAGCGCATCATCCAGGTCAGAGTCCATCCGGCTGCTGGCCTGCAGCCCTATCAGATACGGCGTCTGGCTTTCGGACTCGGTTTGGAAGGCGCCCAGATCAAGGCGTTGGGGCAGGTGATGGCCGGGCTTTATCGGCTCTTCACCGACTGCGATGCCAGCCTGGTTGAGATCAATCCGCTGGTCGTGACCGCCTCCGGTGAGTTGCTCGCGCTCGATGCCAAGGTCAATCTGGACGACAATGCGCTCTATCGTCACCCAGCTCTAGCGGCCTTGCGCGACCCCAGTCAGGTGGATGCACGCGAGACTGAGGCCAAAACGCACGCACTCAACTACATCAGTCTCGACGGCAACATCGGCTGCATGGTCAACGGTGCCGGACTGGCGATGGCGACCATGGATCTGATCAAACTGCACGGCGGTGCGCCAGCCAATTTTCTCGACGTCGGAGGCGGCACTACGGCAGAGCGGGTCGCCATCGCCTTCAAGCTGATTTTATCCGACCCCAAGATCGATGCAGTGCTAGTGAACATCTTCGGCGGAATCGTGCGCTGCGATCTGATTGCCGAGGGGATCATGCAGGCGGTGCGCGAGGTGCGTACCACTGTCCCCATCGTGGTCCGGCTCGCGGGGACCAATGCCGAGCAGGGCCTGCAGATACTGGCCGATAGCGGTCTTGCCGTAGAGACTGCAGAAGACTTGACCGAGGCGGCGGACAAGGTGGTCGCGGCCGCTGGCCGGGCTGCGGCTGGAGAGATCCGATGAGTATTCTGATCGATGCCGATACGCGTGTGATCTGTCAGGGCTTCACCGGCAAGCAGGGAACCTTCCATAGTGAGCAGGCGATCGCCTACGGCACCAAGCTAGTCGGTGGTGTGACGCCCGGCAAGGGCGGGGGGCGTCATCTCGACCGCCCGGTCTTCGATACCGTCCACCAGGCCGTCGCCGACACCGGCGCCGATGCGACCATGATCTATGTCCCAGCGGCCCATGCGGCGGATGCGATCCTGGAGGCGGCGGATGCCGGGGTCGGCGTCATCGTCTGCATCACCGAGGGGATTCCAGTGCTCGATATGCTGCGGGTCAAGGCCGCTATCGCCGATCTGGACGTGGTGCTCATCGGTCCCAACTGTCCGGGCATCATCACGCCGGACGCCTGCAAAATCGGTATCATGCCGGGCGCTATCCATCGCCCAGGACGGATCGGTATCGTCTCGCGTTCCGGCACGCTGACCTATGAGGCCGTGTTCCAGACCACCCGCGCCGGGTTGGGGCAGAGCACCTGCATCGGCATCGGCGGCGATCCCATCCAGGGGCTGGATTTCGTCGCCTGTCTGGCGCTGTTCGAGGCCGACCCCGCAACGGACGCGGTGATCATGGTCGGCGAGATCGGCGGGAGCGCCGAGGAAGAGGCGGCCGAATTCATCCACGATCGCATGACCAAGCCGGTCGTCGCCTACATCGCCGGGGTGACCGCGCCGGTTGGTAAGCGCATGGGCCATGCAGGTGCCATCGTGACCGGGGGCAAGGGCACGGCGGAGGGCAAGTATGCCGCGCTCGAGCACGCGGGCGTCGCCACGGTACGTTCGCCAGCCGAGATGGGTGCGCGTATCGCCGAGTTGCTGCGGGTCTGACCGCAACAGTCGGGGGGCTGATCCGATCGATGCACCATCATTTTTCCAGGAGTAAACCGCCTTGGGTTGTCGTATCCAGATCGTTCAGATGAATCCCTTGGTCGGAGATATCGCCGGAAACGCCGAGCGGGTCATCCGCGAGGCGGCACGGGCGCGGGGGGCCGGCGCGGATATGGCGGTTTTTCCCGAACTCGTCCTCACCGGCTATCCGCCCGAGGATCTGCTGCTGCGCCCGGAGCTTGTGCAGCGGGTCGAGGCGGCGCTGGCGCGCATCCAGTCAGAGGTGAGCGGCATCACGCTGGTGCTGGGGTATCCGCGACGCTCGGTCGGCGGGCTTTTCAACGTGGCCGGTGTGATCCGTGGCGGCGAGATCGTGGCGGAATATGCCAAGCAGCATCTGCCAAACTACAGCGTCTTCGATGAAAAGCGCTATTTCCAACCGGGAGCGACCCCAACGGTTTTCGAGCATCGCGGACTGCGCATCGGCTTGAGCGTCTGCGAGGACGTCTGGCAGGATGGTCCGACTCGACAGGCGGCGGCGGCGGGTGCGCAGATCCTAATCAACATCAATGCCTCGCCCTTTCACGCCGACAAGAATGCCGAGCGGGAAGGGCAGGTTGCGCGTCTGGCCCGCGATCACGGCGTGTCAATCCTCTACGCCAATCTGGTCGGCGGTCAGGACGAGCTGGTCTTCGATGGGGCCTCGTTCGTGGCCGATCGCAGCGGGCGGGTGGTCGCGCGCGCGCCGGGGTTCGTCGAGACCCATCTACTCCAGTCCTTCGATGACGACGGGTCAGCACTCGCAGACACGCCAGCAACCGTGCTGCCCGAAGATACGGAGCAGGACATCTATGCCGCGCTGGTGCTCGGGGTCAGGGACTATGTGCGCAAGAACGGTTTCAGTGGAGCGGTTTTGGGGCTGTCCGGTGGGATCGACTCGGCCCTGAGCCTGGCGATCGCCGTCGATGCGCTCGGTGCGGAGTCCGTCGAAGGCGTCTTGATGCCCTCGCGCTATACGGCCGAGATAAGCAATGCCGATGCGCTCGAACAGGCGCGCGTGCTCGGGATCACGGCCCGGACGATCTCTATCGAGCCGGCTTTTCAGTGCTTTCTCGAAATGCTCGAACCGGCATTTACGGGACAGCCGGCGGATGTGACCGAGGAGAACATCCAGGCGCGCTGTCGCGGGGTCATCCTGATGGCGATCAGCAACAAGACTAGGCGCATCCTGTTGACCACCAGCAACAAGAGCGAGATGGCGGTGGGTTACTCCACCCTCTACGGCGATATGGCCGGTGGTTTTGCACCCCTCAAAGACGTCCCCAAGACGCTAGTCTACCGGCTGGCAGCCTATCGCAACCGCTGCTCGGCGGTGATTCCCGAGCGTGTCATCACCCGTGCACCCTCGGCTGAATTGCGCCCCGATCAGACCGACCAGGACAGTCTGCCGCCCTACGAGGTGCTGGATGCCATCCTCAAGCTCTATATCGAGGAGGACGAAGGCACGCAGGCAATCATTGCCCGTGGGTATGCGGTCGATGTCGTGCAGCGGGTCACGCGCCTGGTTGATCGCAGTGAGTTCAAACGCCGCCAGGCATCGCCCGGCGTGCGCATATCCAGACGGGCGTTCGGACGCGATCGGCGCTATCCGATGACCAGCGGCTTCTAAACGCGCACGAATCCTGCGTTTCGCGCGCGCAACCGCGTTTAGCACACTCGCCACATTCTGCGTATGAAAATCTGCTCAATCTGGCCCTGAAGCGCTCTCGGCCTGCGCTACGCATTAGATCAAAACGTGTACTTTCGACCCAAGTGACTGATCGCTTGGCGGTTGTTTTTTGCAACCCCCGTGCAGTGCTGCGTTCGCCTATCTAGATGTCGATTTCGATGGGTTTTTTCAGCTCGGCTGAACCGGTCTGGGTCGGTAGACTGGCCGCCCGACACCCGCTATTTCTTCACCCAATTCGATTGAGTCTCACTGAGCACGACAGGTCACGCGTGAATCCTAGCTTTGTTCATTTGCATCTGCATTCAGAGTATTCGCTGGTCGACGGCTTGATCCGTATCAAGCCGTTGATCAAGGCGGCCGTAGCGGCTGGTATGCCAGCTATCGCATTGACTGATCAGGGAAATCTCTTCGCGCTCGTGCGCTTCTACAAGGCTGCTGTGAGTGCCGGACTCAAACCGATCGCTGGCGCCGATCTGTGGGTGCGCAACCCCGATGAACCCAATCAGCCGCACCGTCTGGTGCTGTTAGTCCAAAACGAAACAGGCTATCGCAATCTCACGCGGCTCATCTCGCGCAGCTATGTGGAAGGCCAGCACCAGGGCATTCCTCAGGTCGAGCGCGATTGGGTTCTAAGCGCCAGCGCAGGGTTGATCGCACTCTCCGGCGGGCCGCGCGGGGAGATCGCTCAAACCTTGCTGAGAGGGCGCCAAAATGACACGAATCGTGTTATTGAGCCTTGGCTAGAAGCCTTTGGCGACCGCTATTACCTGGAGTTGATGCGCACCGGTCGTACACAGGAACCCGAGCTGATCGAGGCGAGCGTCGATCTGGCGATGCGTCGCGGAATCCCGGTCGTGGCGACCAATGATGTGCGCTTTCTGACGGCCACCGATTTCGAGGCACATGAGGTGCGCGCCTGCATTTGCGACGGACGTACCCTCGACGATCCGCGCCGCCCGCGTGGCTACAGCGAGGAGCAGTATCTGCGCACGCCGCAGGAGATGGCTGAACTCTTCGCCGATCTGCCCGAGGCGCTGGAGAACTCGGTCGAAATCGCTAAGCGTTGTAATCTCGAACTGAAGTTCGGCGAGAACTCTCTACCGGTTTTCCCGGTTCCGGCGGGCATGACGACCGACTCTTTTTTCGCCGAGCAGTCGCGCCTTGGGCTTGAGTCGCGCCTGGAGCGCATCCTCAAACACGACGCACCCGATCGCGCCGAGCGCCGCCGCAGCTATGGCGCACGTCTGCAACTGGAGCTGGATGTCATCATCCAGATGGGCTTTCCGGGCTACTTCCTGATCGTGGCGGACTTCATCCAGTGGGCCAGGGACAACGGCATCCCGGTCGGGCCGGGGCGCGGCTCGGGCGCCGGCTCGCTGGTGGCCTATGCGCTCAAGATCACCGATCTCGATCCCATCGAGCACGATCTGCTGTTCGAGCGCTTCCTCAATCCCGAGCGTGTCTCCATGCCCGACTTCGATGTGGACTTCTGCATGGAAGGGCGCGACCGGGTTATCGACTATGTCGCGCGCAAATACGGCCGCGAAGCAGTCTCCCAAATCATCACCTTCGGCACCATGGCGGCCAAGGCGGTGGTACGCGACGTCGGACGCGTGATGGGCCATCCGTACGGTTTTGTCGACAAGATCGCCAAGATGGTGCCCTTCGAGCTGGGCATGACGCTAAACAAGGCGCTCGCCGAGAGCGACGATCTCAAGCGGACCTATGAAGACGACGAAGAGGCTCGCGCCCTGATCGACATGGCGCTCAAGCTCGAAGGGTTGACCCGCAACGCCGGTAAGCATGCCGGTGGTGTGGTCATCGCGCCCACGGTGCTGACCGACTTCGCGCCGCTCTACTGCGAGCCGGGCGGCGATAACCTGGTCACCCAGTTCGATAAGGACGACGTCGAACAGGTCGGGCTGGTCAAGTTCGACTTCCTCGGGCTGCGCACCCTGACCATCATCGACTGGGCGCTCAAGACGGTGAACGCTGGCCGCGCCGCCAAGGGCGAGCCGCCGGTCGACATCAACGCGATCGAGGCCCACGACGCCGAAGCATTCGCGCTGCTCAAGCGCTGCAAGACCACCGCCGTCTTCCAGCTTGAGTCGCGCGGCATGAAGGAGCTGATCAAAAAGCTCCAGCCCGACAGCTTCGGCGACATCACGGCGCTGGTGGCGCTGTTTCGCCCTGGTCCCTTGCAGTCGGGCATGGTGGATGACTTCATCGACCGCAAGCACGGTCGGGCCGATGTGGCCTATCCGCACCCGGATCTGGAGCGCATCCTCGAACCGACCTACGGCATCATCCTCTACCAAGAGCAGGTCATGCAGATCGCCCAAGTACTGGCCGGTTTCTCGCTAGGCGCTGCCGACCTGTTGCGCCGCGCCATGGGCAAGAAGAAGCAATCGGAGATGGACACGCAGCGCGCCATCTTTATGGAAGGCTCGAACAAGCGCGGTGTCGATGCCGATACAGCGACCTATATCTTTGATTTGATGGATAAGTTCGCGGGGTATGGGTTTAACAAGTCGCATTCTGCCGCCTACGCTCTGGTGAGCTATCAGACCCTCTGGCTGAAGGCGCATTATCCAGCGGCCTTTATGGCGGCGGTGCTCTCCGCGGACATGGACAACACCGACAAGGTCGTAACCCTGATTGATGAGTGCCGGGCGATGAAGCTTGCCGTCGAGCCACCGGCGATCAATCGCTCGGTTTACCGCTTCACGATTGCCGACGAGCGCACCGTCATCTACGGCATGGGGGCGATCAAGGGGGTAGGGGAGTCGGCGATCGAGTCCATGCTCCAGGCGCGCGAGCAGGGCGGTTGCTTTCGCGATCTCTGGGACTTCTGTCAGCGCATCGATCTGCACAAGGTCAACCGGCGCGTGCTAGAGGCCCTGATTCGCGCCGGTGCACTCGACGAGCTGGGGGCCAATCGCGCGACACTCATGGCGCATTTGCCTCTCGCGCTCAAGGCCGCCGAGCAGCACAACACCACTCAGGTCACCGGTCAGGTCGATTTATTCGGCGTGCTCGAATCTGGCGCAGACTACACGCCCGATCCCCAGTTGGTCAGCGAGATCAGTGTCGATTGGGAGGACGAGCAGCGTTTGCAGGGTGAGAAGGCAACGCTCGGACTCTATCTCACCGGCCATCCCATCGACCGCTACGACGCCGAGCTCAACGCCATGTCCGGCATGCGTATCGCCAAGCTGCTCGAGACCGATCGCGAGCTTGGTCGGCGCAATCGGCGCGACCGCGAGAAACGCACCGTCGCCGGTCTGGTCGTGAGCGTGCGCCACGGCAAGACGCCGCGCGGGCGCATGGGTTCCGTCCTGCTCGATGATCGCACCGGGCGGATCGAGGTCGCCGTCTTCTCCGAGCTGTACGATCAGGTCCGCCAGCTCCTGGTGCCGGATCAGATCCTGAGCGTCACTGGCAGTCTGAGCTTCGATGAGTTCCGCGATGGCTGGTCATTGCGCGCTGAAACGGTACGCACGTTCGATCAGGCGCGTGAATCGGCAGCGGATCATATGATGCTGACGTTTGATTTATCTGATCCCAAGGCCTATGCCGATGGTGCGCACCGGCTCACCGCGCTAAAGGAATGCTTACACGCCTTTCGCGACGGTGACGTGCCGGTTCGATTGCGCTACAGACGCCCAGGGGCCAAGGCCGAGTTGCTGTTGAGTAATGCTTGGCGCGTGCGACCCAGCGATGCGTTGCTCAAGCGCTTGAGCGCACTCGCGAGCGTCACTGACGTGGCAATCTCCTATACGCGGCCCGCGCTCCCAGCGGCCATGCCTGAAACACGCCTCAAGCCCCAGTTGGTTGCCGTATTGTAGAAAGCGCGCAGACAGGGCAGGAAGAGAATGTTCTCTCGCATCTATGACTTTACATAATATACATTATGCGCAATCAAGGATAGGAATCAGACAGCCAGCACTTCCGCCGCTGCGGCCCCAGATCTTTGAGCAATCAGCGCTGTCTGAGACTGACAGAGACTCGCGTCTGGGGCGCTGTGCGCTAGCCGATTGGTTTGGCAATCGCCGAACGTGCCCCAGAGTCCTGAGCAAGGTATCCTTAGGCGAATTTAGAAACGCAAATAATCAAGGTATCCGCAGCATTCGGGAATAATGATGAATGACATGCTTAAAGCCATCTTCCTTAAACCGCGTTCGATCAAGATCGCGCTGACTGCATTGCTGATATTGAGCCTGGCGGGATGCGACGAGCTTGCACGCTTCATCGCCAAACCCGACACGCAAGCCGAGCAACCAGTCGTTGCCGAGGAGCAACCCGCGCCTGAGGAGAAAAAGGCGGTTGAGAAAAAAAAGACCAAATCCAGCCCACTCTACGAATGGAAAGGTGACGGTCGCTCGGTCACGCGCATCGTGATCGATACCAACGAGCAGAAGGCGCGTTTCTACGAGGGCGAAGAGGAACTCGGCTGGGCCACCGTCGCCACCGGTGTGTCCAAGTATCCGACGCCAACAGGTAAGTTTCAGGTAATGGAGAAGATCGAGAATAAACGCTCGAATCTCTACGGCAAGGTCTATGGCAAGGGCAACAAGGTGATCCGCTCAAGCGTGAAGGTCGGTCGCGACAACATTCCCGCAGGCGGGCGCTTCGAGGGCGCGCGGATGCCCTACTGGATGCGCTTGACCTATGATGGCATCGGCTTGCACGCAGGCGCCATCCCGCGTCCCGGCAGCCCCGCCTCGCACGGGTGCATCCGCATGCCGAGCAAGATCGCACCCACCGTCTTCAAGCATGTGACACAGAGCACGTCGGTGGAGATCGTCGGCAAGGGGCCGGACTACGGCAACTATGTCGTCAAGCAGCGCGCCATCGCCGCGGAGCAAAAACGCGCTGCGGAGAAGCAGCGCATCGCGGCCCGCAAGGCGCAGGAGGAGAAGCAGGCAGCGGCCAAGCAAGCCGAGATTGCCAAGACGGTTGCCCCGCCCCCCGCCAAGACCGCTTCGCCAAATGAAACGGTCGAGACCACGGCCGAGGCGAAAGACGCCTCTACGCCATCATCGTCGGGCGAGAATACCGCGCCACGCGAGACCAGGATGCGCGCGCCAGCCGAGACCACCGCGCCAACAGCGGATACGACCCCACAGCAGAATACCGAGACACCACCATCCGCCACGCCCGTGCGGCCATCCCCAGACACGACCACCCCAGCAGACCCGGCACCCAAACCCACGCCTGAACCGAAGCCCGCCCCAGCTGTGGAAAAGCCAGCCGAGAAACCCACGAAGCCGGTCCTTGAGATCAAGGAGATCCGCCTTCCCAAACCCCCAACCGCCGAGAAACCTGCCCCGGCGGCGCCAGGGCCTGCTCCCGCCCCCGCTCCTATGGCGACCGAAGGCGAAGCACAATGACCGACGCGTTTCATCTCACGGCCGACCTGTGTCACCTCAACCACGCCGCAGTCGGTCCCTGGCCACGGCGTAGCGCCGAGACGGTGGCGCGTTTCGCGTTGGAGAACGCCAGTCAGGGTTCGCTCGCCTATCCGCAATGGGTGGCCGTCGAGCAGCGTTTACGTGAGCGGTTGGCGCGATTGATCGGGGCTGGCTCGAGCGATGACATCGCGCTCGTGAAAAGCACCTCAGAGGCGCTGTCGATCATCGCTTATGGCCTGACCTGGACCGAGGGCGACAATATTGTCGGCATTGCGCAGGAATTCCCCTCAAACCGCATCGTCTGGGAGTCATTGGCGGGTCAGGGCGTGACCTGGCGCGCTCTGGATCTCGACGCCTCGACCGATCCAGAAAGCGATCTCATCGCACTGTGCGATGCACGCACCCGGATGATCGCGGTGAGTTGGGTACAGTATGCAAGCGGACTGAGGTTGGATCTTGCACGGCTCGGCGATTTCTGCCACGCGAATGGTCTGCTCTTGTGTGTGGACGCTATCCAGGGGCTCGGCGCCCTACCCTTCGATCTGGCGACCACGCAGGCGGATTTTGTGGTCGCTGACGGTCACAAGTGGATGCTGGGACCAGAAGGCGTCGCACTGCTCTATGTCCGCCCAACGTTGCGCGAGGATTTGGCATTGCGCCAGTTCGGCTGGCATATGGTTGAGGACAGCGGGGATTTCGATCGAACCGACTGGACACCGGCGAGCAGCGCACGGCGTTTCGAGTGCGGCAGCCCTAACCTGCTTGGCATCCATGCGCTGGAGGCGAGTCTGTCGCTGCTCGAGGAGATCGGCATGGAGCGCGTCTGGTCGCTGCTTCAGGAGCGCACCAACCATCTCCTGTCGCTGATCGAGCAGCGCGGCTTTGAGCTGCTGACGCCCCGCGAACCAGAGCGCCGCGCTGGAATTATCACCTTCAGGGTGCCGGGCGTTCCCTCGGAGCGTCTCTACCGCGACCTCATGGCGCAGCGCGTGCTCTGCGCGCACCGCGGCGGCGGTATCCGCTTCTCGCCGCATTTCCATACACCGCTCGCTGTGCTGGATCGCGCTATGAAGCACGTGGATACATTAACCCAACCCTGAGAAAGGTCTCCGTCTTACGATCTAGGCGTTTTTCCCGGCCACGATGGCCGGGAGTGTGCGCGAGCGGCCCTGAGCATCCACGGCGACATAGGTAAAGCGCGCCAAAGCAACCTGCTGGCGGCTTAAAGGATCGGGTTCGCGCTGTGCCCAGATTTGGGTCTCGATCGTCATTGAGCTATTGCCGACTCCGATCAATCGCACAAAAACCTCGACTAGGTCTCCTACCAGCACTGGCGCGATAAACTGAAAGTCTTTAACGGCCACGGTAGCCACCCGCCCCTGCGCGACCTGGATGGCAATGGTCCCGCCGGCGAGATCGGCCTGAGAGAGCAGCCAGCCACCGAAAATATCGCCGAACGCATTGGTGTCGCTTGGCATAGCGACACAGCGTAAGGCAAGCTGCCAACTGTAGGGGTCGGTCACGCGGGGATCGGATGGGAGCATCCTATGCATTTTCAGCTCTATGTCTCTTGTTGATAGGGGCGTCGCATGCAGTTGATCGGGTCAAGACTGATCAATGTTTGAGCGGTACGCGCGTGTCTTATCTCGGTCAATTACTTGCGCATTGAGCACACAGCTTATCCACAGGTTGAGTCACAGGTTCTGTGGATAAGTTGGAGGCGCCTGTATGCCTCACTCCAGGCGGCTTAGCCAAGCTCCTCCTCAAGATCGCGCAGCAATTCTAGCGGATCGATCACGATGGCCGTGCCGTCCGGTGCGGGAAAGACGCTGACGAGACGATCATCGCGCGCCATGCCTTTGAGCCAGCGTGTCATGAAGACGTCCAGATCAAGCGGCTCGGCCTTACAATCGGACCAGTCAGCATTGGCGAGCGCCTCGGCGAGTTCGGGCGCGGGCCAGAATGGAAAGCAGTCGTGTCCGACCTCGTCGCGGAAGGCGACGAAGCCGCCAATGCCTTGGAGCGTCCAGACCTTGCCTTGTTTGACGCTCTGCGTGAGGAAATAGTCGTAGCGCTCCTCTGCGGGCAGATCGAAGTCACTGGTGGTGGGCTGTGGTGCATGCATCGCGCTGATGATCCATGTTGCGAGTTGGTGGTTTGCGTCTGCAATGGCTACGCAACCTGAACAGCCGGGACTCTAGCAGCCGCGCGATAGCGGCGAAAGCCCCAAGTGGATGCCTGCGGGAGACGGCACAATAGAGTTGACCTAATTGGTCTATCTTGTAACCTACGCTGTAGGTAATCATTGAGGAAAATACCTCCGCTCTTTGGTTGATTTACCCATTTTCATTGATGGGTGCACGTTCAATTTTTTGTCAACGAACATACATCAGGGCTGCGTTATGCAGATCGCAATGATCGGTCTTGGCCGCATGGGTGCCAACATGGCGCTGCGTCTACTGCGCGCCGGACACCAATGCGTGGTCTATGACCGAGACCCCCAGGCAGTACGGGCGCTCGTGGCACAGGGTGCCGTGGGCGCGGACGACTTGGCGGATCTGTGCGCTAAGCTGGCCGTTCCACGCAACGTCTGGATGATGATCCCCGCCGGTGCGGTCAACGACCTGATCGCTGAACTCAGCCCGCATCTCAGCGCCGAAGATATCCTCATCGATGGGGGTAACTCCAACTATCGCGACGACCTCACGCACGCCCAACAGCTTCGGGCAATGGGCATTCACTTCGTCGATTGCGGCACGAGCGGCGGTGTCTGGGGCCTGGAGCGCGGCTATTGTCTGATGATCGGCGGTGGGCAGGAGGCCGTCGAGCGGCTCGACCCCATTTTCGCCGACTTAGCGCCCGGCCCTGGCACCATCACGCGCACAGCGGGCCGCTCCGGCCCTTTCAGCCATGCCGAGCAAGGCTATCTCCACTGCGGTCCCAATGGCGCGGGACACTTTGTCAAGATGGTCCACAATGGCATTGAGTACGCGCTCATGGGCGCTTACGCCGAGGGGCTGAATATTCTCAAGCATGCCGGTGTCGGGCGCGAAGATCGCGCCATTGATGCTGAGACCACACCGCTTGGCAACCCGGAGCATTATCGCTACGACATCCCACTCGACGAGGTCGCCGAGCTCTGGCGCCGCGGCAGCGTCGTGTCCTCCTGGCTGCTTGATTTGACTGCCGATGCGCTGGCGCAAGACCCGCAACTCGAGGCGTTCGGAGGGCGGGTGTCGGACTCTGGCGAGGGTCGCTGGAGTTGCCTGGCCGCAATCGAGAGCGGCACTCCGGCCCCCCTGCTAACGGCGGCGCTGTACGCGCGCTTCAGCTCGCGCGGTGAAGGTGATTTTGCCAACCAACTCCTGTCCGCAATGCGTTATCAGTTTGGGGGGCATCATGAAAAAGTCGAGGATTGATCTCGGACGGTGTGTTTTTCACACATTGATCTGTGAGGGAGAATAGAGTCAGATGGCTCAAACTCCATTAGTGCTGGCATCGACCTCTCCCTATCGGCGCATGCTGCTTGAGCGACTCGGTTTGAGGTTTAGCATCGCATCTGCAGATATCGATGAGACTCGTCGCCCCGATGAGCCGGCGCAAGTCCTGGTGCTCAGGCTGGCCGAAGCCAAGGCGCGCGCGGTCGCCAGCTTGAATCCGGGCGCCGTGATCATTGGCTGCGATCAGGTCGCGTGCTTGGACGATGCGGTCCTCGGAAAGCCCGGCAGTCGCGATAACGCTATCGCCCAACTGGAGCGCGTCTCTGGCCGCAGCGTGCTTTTCCAGACCGGGCTGTGCCTGCTCGATACGCGAGACGGGCGCGTCCAAACGCTGGTTGAGCCCTTCCACGTGCATTTTCGTGTCCTCGCTCGCGCGCGCATTGAGCGCTATCTCGATCGTGAGCGACCTTACGACTGCGCGGGCAGCTTGAAGTCCGAAGGACTCGGAATCGCACTATTTGAACGCCTTGAAGGCGACGACCCCAGCGCCTTGATCGGCCTGCCACTCATTCGACTCATCGCCCTGCTCGAGGCAGTCGGCATCGATCCGCTTGAAAGCGGCTGAGGCAGCGGCGTGAGCCACCGCTCAGATTGGGGAATCTGCTTATTGCAAGCATGATCGGCATAGAACACACTTCGCTTCAAACGCTCGATACTCGCAGAACCAAGATATTCAAGGGGGATGTCAGACAATGCAACCTGAGTGCAGGATTACCCGAATTCGCTCGACTGTGCTGTTCTCTGTGCTCGTGCTGCTGATCTCTGGCTGCGCCGGGACTGGTGGAGAGCATCAGTTAAGCGCGCGATCCCAGACCCACCACAATTATGGGGATTCTGGCACTTTTCCGGTCCCGGCAGAGCTTCAAGACAATGTGGATTTCTGGCGCCATGTCTACGGTGTCTGGAGCCGGGGCGAGGTTGCCATACACGACAAAGCGCATATCGGCGTCATCTACGAAGTCGTGAAACTGCCCGCCCCCATCCAGAACAGTTATACCCAATCGCAGAAATCCCTACTCCAGTCACGCACTGATCACTACGCCAACCGCATGGCCGATCTTGAGCTGCGGGTGCGGTCGAATCAGCGCTTGAGCGCCAGCGATAAAGATCTCGTGGAGAAGTTCAAGCGCGCTGGAGGGAGCGCCTGGGCCATCCAAGGCGCCTCTGAGCGGGTGCGCGCGCAGCGCGGTCTGCGCGAGCGCTTCCGTCGTGGGGTGGAGATTAGCGGTCGCTACGATAAAGTCTTCAGAGAGATTATGCGCAGCCATGGCGTGCCTGAGGATCTAGCCTATCTTCCCCATGTCGAGTCGTCTTTTCAGGTCAACGCACGCTCAAGCGCTGGTGCTGGGGGCGTGTGGCAGTTCATGCCCGCGACTGGTCGTCAATATATGAAAGTCGACCGCACCATTGATGAGCGTTTCGACCCCATCCTCGCCGCCAACGGTGCCGCCAGTTATTTAGCGCAAGCCTATCGCAAGCTCGGTAGCTGGCCACTGGCCATCACCTCTTATAACCATGGGCAGGGCGGCATGGCGAAAGCGAAAGAAATTCATGGCGACGATATCGGGGGAATCGTCAAAAACTACAAAGGTCAATATTTTGGCTTTGCATCACGCAACTTCTACGCCGAGTTTGTCGCCGCGCGCGAGGTTGCGCGCAATCCCAGCCGTTACTTCCCTGAGGGCGTTCGTTATGAGCAACCCTGGTTGCACGACCGTCTGGTGTTGCGCAGCAGCATGCCTTCGGAGCATCTAGCCCGTCATTATGGCACCAGCAAGCACAGCCTTGCGGACCTGAATATGCACTGGCGCGAGACGGTCGTTAACGGCAATACCGATCTTCCGGCCGGCTCTACCGTGTGGCTTCCACAGGGCACGATGCGCCGCATCGCGAGTCATCCGCCACCCGTACCCGCATCCGTGGTGGTAGCAAAGGTCTTGTCCAGGCCTGCAAGTTCCGCTCAACCCAAAATGGCGATCACTAAAGTCTCGAAGACCACGAGGCCAGTGATAACGCAGTCAGTGAAAACGCGAGCCAAAAAAACCCCGGCGCGCTTCCATGTTGTCAAGCCTCAAGAGACGCTCTACCGCGTGGCCGTGCAGAACGGTATCACGGTGTCCGAGTTGCGTAAGCTCAATAGAATGAAGCCTAATGACACCAATATTCGTCCTGGACAAAAGCTGATCGTCGGGACCTAACCGGCGCTAGCCATCAAGCCACCGAATAAGCGCAAGGGGCGCATGATGCGCCCCTTGCGCTCATGCGCTCGTGTCAGACAGGTCGAGGCTATCCAATGCTTTTTGGAGGCGATTGGCATGTGAGCGTTCAGCTTTAGCGAGCGTTTCGAACCAATCTGCGATCTCCTCGAATCCTTCGTCGCGAGCCGCTCTCGCCATACGCGGATACATGTGTGTGTATTCTTGGATCTCCCCCGCGATTGCCGCATGGAGATTGTCTGCCGTGGGCCCGATGGGTAAACCCGTAACGGGATCACCTACGGCTTCCAGATACTCCAGATGTCCGTGCGCGTGGCCTGTCTCGCCTGCCGCGGTGGACCGAAATACCGTGGCGATATCGCTATACCCTTCGACATCCGCCTTGGCGGCAAAGTAGAGATAACGGCGGTTGGCCTGAGACTCTGCTGAAAATGCCTCTCTCAGATTCTGCTCAGTCCTACTGCCTTTGAGTTCCACATTGATTTCCTCATGGCAACATTAAGTTTCTGCGTTTGTCCGATAGTCTGATGATAAAAGGGCTAGATGATCAAAATCTTTATGGCAAAACACCCGCGCAGCATCTGAAAATCTCGATGATGCGTTACCGTCTACCTGCCATGAGCCGTTTTACTATTTAGCCTACGTGGTCACAATTAAAGCCCCTTGAATTGGCCGCTGGCGCGTGTATCCGTACATCAGATGATCAAGGTGCGGTCGCGTATGGCATTTTGCACGGGGGCGAACTTGTGACAGATCACTCACTCTAATCAAGCTGAATGTTCGAACATTTGAAACAGTGAAAAAGCGCATTGTGAGTCCTTGAGATGACTGGTAGAAAAGCGGTTCATGAACTTTGAGTTCCGCAGTACTGCTCGTCGCGCATGTCTGCACACACGTCTAACCACAAGTCGCTACCATTCCTCATGCCCAGTAACGCCTGCCACACTCTCAGTGCAATCGATGAGATCAAGATGCCACAGCGCTTGCTGCAATTGACTGATTTGCATCTGTTTGCCGATGCTGGTGAACAACTCCTGGGCATCACGACCAGAGACAGCTTTGAGGCCGTGCTGGAGTTGGCGTTGTCGTCTCAGAAACCGACAGATGCCATGATCTTCACGGGCGATTTGGTGCACGATGAAACACCCGCCGGCTACCGTTATCTACGCGAAACGTTCAAGCGCATTGAGGTGCCTCATTACTGCGTAGCCGGCAATCATGACGATTTTCAGGTCATGGAGGCACAACTGGGCGGCGCGGCGCTCGGGCCGATCGCACTGCGTCGGCTGGCATCCTGGAATCTGGTCTTTCTCGATTCGAGTGTGCCGGGCGAGGACGGCGGACATCTGAGCGAGGGACAGCTCGCGCATCTCGAGGATCTGCTCGCCGATGACAAGGCGCCCACCATCATCGTGCTCCACCACCATCCAATTACCATTCAAAGTGCCTGGATGGACGCCATGAGTGTCGACAACGGAGCGAAGTTACTGGCGTTGTGCGATCGCTATGAGCAGATCAAAGGCATTCTCTTCGGTCATGTCCATCAGGAATTTTCGCTCAGATATGCACAGTGCACAATTCTCGGCACGCCATCGACCTGCTTTCAGTTCATGCCTGGCAGCAAAGACTTCACAATCGACGAGCGCCCACCCGGCTATCGCGAACTCACCCTCTACCCAGACGGACGCCTCAAGACCCGTGTCGTACGACTCGACCACTATCGCCAGTTGCCACTGCAACAGGCGGAGGGTTATTGATCAATGACGAAGCCCACGTGCGGGCGGTAGTCCAGCGGCTCGCAAGCGACACCGCTCACCTGTGCCGTAGGTGGTCCTGTGCGTAGCCAGTCGCGTAGTTGGGCCACGGCAGAAACCTCTCCGCAGAGCAAAATTTCCACGCGTCCGTCGAAGATGTTGCGGGCATAGCCAGTCACGCCAAGCCGCACGGCCTGCTCGCGTGCCGAGGCGCGAAAAAAGACCCCCTGAACCTTACCCCCCACGACACAGCGATAACAGACTTTATGTTGCGGCTGTTGATCATCCATCCTCGACTCCTGACGATAGCAATTCGAAACCGCACCCACTGTTGCGCGAGCCGGCAGTGTCTGCCGACAAGCCGGTGTTGGATGACGATTTTCACCAGATATGGGACAGGTTTCAACATCGTTAACATCCCAGCGGCCGTTCATCGCACGACAAAGCCTACGCAACAGCGATTGAGCAAAGTCGGCCGAGACAGGTGCGTTAGACTATCACCCAAACATCACAACCGCCGCACGACCGATCAAGGTAATCCTAATGAACTATATCCTCATC
The DNA here is from genome assembly GCA_029257385.1 of Thiorhodococcus sp. Taxonomy (GTDB): domain Bacteria; phylum Pseudomonadota; class Gammaproteobacteria; order Chromatiales; family Chromatiaceae; genus Thiorhodococcus. Next base: position 9,805 of record JARIBS010000003.1, on the reverse strand, counting down.
CTCTACTACAGCCGCTATGGCGCCACCGCCGAGATGGCCAACCACATTGGGCGCGGTGTGGAGTCCGCTGGCATGCAGGCGCGTCTGCGTACCGTCGCGCCCGTATCGACCGTGTGCGAGGCAATCGCCGACGCCATCCCCGATCGCGGCGCACCCTACGCAGACCTTGAGGATCTTCGCCACTGTGCGGGCTTGGCACTAGGCAGCCCGACCCGCTTTGGCAACATGGCCGCGGCGATGAAGTACTTTTGGGACGGAACCAGCGGTCTGTGGCTGTCCGGCGCGCTGGCCGGTAAGCCCGCCGGCGTTTTCACCTCGACATCAAGCCTGCATGGCGGTCAGGAGACGACGCTACTGAGCATGATGCTGCCGTTGCTCCATCACGGCATGCTGATCATGGGGCTACCCTACAGCGAAACGGACCTACTCCATACCCAGAGCGGAGGCACGCCTTATGGTCCTTCGCACCTCGCCGGGATCGAGAGCGATCGCCCGGTCAGCGATGAAGAGCAGCGTCTGTGCCATGCGCTCGGTCGACGCCTGGGCCACACTGCGGCTAGACTGACACGCGGCGAACTCTGAGCCTCACGGCATCTGCGTCCTTGAACGACGGCTATCATCAGCTCCATCTGCCGATCGAGTTCATCCGCGAACCCACCCTGGCGGAGTACCTGCCTGGGCCGAACGCGGAGGCCGTCGCGGCAATCTCGGCGATGGCGCATGGTCTGGGAGAGCCGTTCGTGTTCCTGTTTGGTGGCTCAGGGACGGGAAAAACACACCTGCTGCAAGCGAGCTGCCTGGAGGCGCGCGCGCATGCCCGACAGGCGCACTTCGTCCCGCTCGCGACGGCGGGACTCGAACCCTCTCTGCTCGAGAATCTCGAGCGGCTCGATCTCGTCGCCATCGACGACATCCAGCATGTCGCTGGCGAGCGCCACTGGGAAACGGCGCTGTTTAGCCTTTTCAATCGCATGCGCGAGCGCAATGGATGCCTGCTTTTAGCGGCCAATCTCGCCCCCGACGCCCTGCCGGTCGCACTTGCCGACCTCGCATCGCGACTGCTCTGGGGGCCGCGTTACCGTCTCCAGCCCTTATCCGACAGCGCATGCGAGAAACTCCTGACCGAGTCAGCGAGACGTCGCGGCATCCGCCTTGGCGCCGATCTGGTGCGCTATGTGATGAGTCGCTATCGACGTGATCCAGGCTCGCTGATGGAACTCCTCTCACGGGTTGACAGCCTCAGTTTGCGCGAGCAGCGCCAGCCGACCATTCCGTTGGTGCGCCGTGCCATGCAGGAGCAATCCTAGCCGGGCGCGTATCGGTTGTCTTTCACTCGTGTCGCCAACCGCGGCGATGGGCCTTGCGCCCCCAAATCCAGACGTATTGCGCACCGCTGATACAGACGGTGATAAAGCACAGCCAGACCAAGGCCGCGAGCCAGCCAGCATCCAGCGCGTAGACACCGGCATCCATCAGCACCGCAACGATTAGCAGGATTTGGATCGCTGTATTGATCTTGCTGATGGGCATTGGGGCGGCGTCCACTTCGGCGATGCGATAATTGTAGAGAATGGCGCCGGCGATGATCACCAGATCGCGAAACACCACCGCAAGCACCAGCCACAGCGGGATCAGCCCCTGGGCCCCGAGCACCAGAAAACAGCACACCAGCAGCGTTTTGTCGGCTAGTGGATCAAGGATGCCGCCAAGCTGGCTCTGCCAGCCATAGTGCTTGGCCAGAAAGCCATCCAGTCCGTCCGATGCGCCAGCCGCCGCGAACAAGACCAAGGCCCAGGCGTAGGCGTGGTCGATGAGCAGATAGACCACCGGTATCACGGCGATCAGGCGAATGACGCTGATGACGTTGGGAATATCGCTGAGCTTCACGATACGGTTCCTGCGGCTGCGCACTGAAGCGATGTCAAGATCCTAGCTTGGCGAATGCCGCCTGTCCAAGGGACGGTATACAATAGACGGATGATTTGTCAGATTGGAGCCACCGCGTGTCGCAGGATTCCCAACCCACCTCATCCAACGCCCTGAATTACCGCGACGCCGGTGTCGATATCGACGCCGGGGCAAGGCTCATCGAGCGCATCAAACCGCTCGCTGCGGCAACCCGCCGACCGGGCGTCCTGGATGGCCTGGGCGGTTTTGGCGCGCTCTTCGAGCTGCCCATCGAACGCTATCGCCAGCCGGTGCTCGTCTCGGGAACCGACGGCGTGGGCACCAAGCTCAAGCTGGCGATCGAACTCAATCGCCACGACACCATCGGCATCGATCTGGTGGCCATGTGCGTCAATGATATCCTCGTCAGCGGCGCCGAGCCGTTATTTTTCCTCGATTACTACGCCACCGGACGACTGGATGTGGATGTCGCAACATCGGTCATTTCCGGCATCGCACGCGGCTGCGAGCTTGCCGGATGTGCGCTCACGGGTGGTGAAACAGCGGAAATGCCCGGTATGTACGCCGAAGGCGACTATGATCTGGCGGGCTTTTGCGTCGGTATTGTCGAGAAAGATGCACTCATCACGCCGAGCCGGGTCGTACCAGGCGATCTGCTCATCGCACTTAGCTCCTCTGGCCCGCATTCCAACGGCTATTCGCTCATCCGCAAAGTCATTGAGGTCAGCGGCGCCGATCTCTCTCAAGACCTTGATGGCATCAGTCTAGGCGATGCGTTACTGGCGCCAACTAACATCTATGTCCGCTCCCTATTGCCCTTGATCCGCACGCTGGAGATCCATGCGCTTGCCCACATCACCGGTGGCGGACTCACCGAGAACCTGCCGCGCGTCCTGCCCGCACACACCAGCGCCGACATCGATTTGGGGTCGTGGCGCTGGCCAGCGGTGTTTGACTGGCTCCAGACCCGTGGCAACATCTCACGCAAGGAAATGCTGCAGACCTTCAACTGCGGTGTCGGCATGGTGGTCTGTGTCGCCGGCGAGGACGCCGAACAAGCTCTGACACACCTGCGGGCGCAGGGCGAAACAGCCTGGATTATCGGCGAGATCAAAGCCACTGAAGGCGAGTCCAGCGTTGTTTTCAGCGGCAATGGCGCAAGCCATGTCTGAGCGAGCACCACTGTCGCTGGTGGCGCTCATTTCCGGGGGGGGGAGTAATCTACAGTCGCTGATCGATGCACAAGCGCAGGGCTTGGCGATCCAACTGCGTGCCGTCATCAGCAACCGCGCCGAGGCATTGGGGCTTGAGCGCGCACGCCGCCATGGGATTACCACAGAGATACTGAGTCATCGCGATTATCCAGACCGGGAAACCTTCGACGCCGATCTGGCCGCATTGATCGATCGCTATGAGCCGGGGCTGGTGGTGCTTGCCGGATTCATGCGTATCCTGACACCGGGCTTCGTTGCACGGTATCAGGGTCGGATGATGAACATTCACCCGTCCCTGCTGCCGAAGTTTCGCGGTTTGCATACCCATCAGCGGGCACTCGAGGCGGGTGAGCGCGAGCATGGCGCCAGCGTCCATTTCGTCACCGCAGAACTCGACGGCGGACCCGTTATCGTCCAAGCGCGGGTTCCAGTGCTCAAGAACGACGACGCCAAGTCGCTCGCCGCGCGCGTCCTCGAACGCGAGCACTGCATCTACCCGACCGCCGTGCGGTGGTTTGCCGAGGGTCGGCTCAGGTTGGGTGAAGATGGACGACCCGAACTCGATGGCCAATCACTGAGGCAGCCGAAAGTTCTCTCGGCGTCACCCACACGAAGTGGCACTCGATCTTGAAAACGGTGAAGACCAACACGCCGCTGGATCGAGATCCCTCCTAGGTCGGCACGCCAAATCCAGCACCATCACAGAAGAGGCAAACGCATGAACGTCATCAGAGACCTCCCCCTTAGGCTGCTCCTGGGCATGACATTGCTGAGTACCGCGGCCTTGGCCGAGGGGCCAAAGGTCACCGTCTACAAAAGCCCCAGTTGCGGTTGCTGCACCAAATGGGTCTCACACCTGCGGCAGAACGGATTCGATGTGCAGCCCGTGGACGTCAATGATCTGCGCAGCGTGAAGTCGATTTCCGGCATCCGGCCGGAGCAGGCGTCCTGCCATACCGCCCGGGTCGATGGTTACGTCATCGAAGGTCATGTGCCGGCCGACGACATCCGGCGCCTGCTGGCCGAACGCCCCGACGCGCTAGGGTTGGCGGTGCCTGGTATGCCCAAGGGCTCGCCCGGCATGGAGTCACCGACCCCGGAACGCTATCGGGTGCTGCTGATCGGCAAGGATGGAGAAACACAGATGTTTGCGCAGCATTAACGCAACTGGCGCGAAGGCGACCGGGTGACCCTGCGCGTCACCAACCGGCTGCCCGTGTCCAGCTCGATCAAGGGGAGTCGACCAGCGATGTGCGGTTTGTCGTCGGCGTGCGGGCCTGGCTCTGACCGCTGCGGCCAATCTGGCGGCGGTCCTGTTGATAGTGCCTGCCTTCTGGTCCTATGAGAGCCCCGCCCCGGTCAACGCCGCCGCCGTGTTCATCCACCCTTGGCAAGATAATCGAGAATCGCGTCCCAAGCGCGCTCGATGTCACCCCGACGGTGCCGCCGTGCGCCGTGACGATGGACTTGACGATGGCCAACCCCAGCCCGGCGCCTTCGTCTTGACGGCTGCGGACCGAATCGACGCGGTAGAATCGGTCGAACAGCCTCGGCAGGCGTTCGCTCGGAATCTGCACCCCCGGATTGTCGATATGGATCCGCACGCTTTCGGCGTCCGCCCGTAGCTGGACTTGGACCCGTTGGCCGGCGGGGGTGTGTCGAATGGCGTTGGAGAGCAGGTTGCTCAAGGCGCGGCGCAGCATCAGACGATCACCCGGGACAGCGGCGGCGCCGTCCAGGACGAGGGTGACGCCGCGTTCCTCCGACCAGGCATCGAAGTAGTCGAACAGGGCGCGTATCTCGGCTGTGAGATCGACCGCCGTGCTGCTTGGCTTCAGCAAACCATTGTCCGCTTGGGCGAGGAACAGCATGTCGCCGATCATCTGAGCCATGCGCTCATACTCTTCCAGATTCGAATAGAGGGCCTCCCGATAGTGCTCGATGTCGCGCGTGCCGGAGAGCGCCACCTGGGTCTGGAGCATCAGGTTGCTGACCGGCGTACGCAGCTCGTGGGCGAGATCCGAGGAGAACTGAGACAGGCGCTGGAAGCTGTCCTCCAACCGGGCGAGCATGGCGTTGAAGGCCACCACCAGGGTCTCGATCTCGGTCGGCACCCGTTTCTCCGATAGGCGTGTGCCGAGTCTGTTGGCATCGAGGCTGACGACAAGCCCGATCAGGCGTCGTAGCGGGCGCAACCCTGCGCGGGTGGCGGCCCAGCCAAGGGCGGCGGCGACCAGTGCGGCCAGGGCCATGGCGATCCCGAGGGTGCGGCGAAACGCGTCCATGAAGTGTCGGTGATGACTGATGTCCATGGCGATGGTGACCGTGTCGGGTGGTGTCGGTCGAAGCCCGATCGTTGCGCTCGCGCGCAGACCACGCAACCACCGCTGACCTTCCTCCCACGAAACCAAGCGCCCCCGGGCAAGACGAGCGTCATTCTCTAGGATGGCGGGAACATCGCCGCCGCCGGTAGCGAACCGGATCGCCCCGTCCGCAGTCTGTACGCTCACCATGAGACCCGGGTGCCCCACCAGTGACTCGTTCAACTGCCGGGGCAGGACGGCCAGAGCTTGCGGGGTATCGGCCTTGACCAAAAGATTGCGCACCAGGGCGAGCTTGCCTTCGATCTCGTGCCGGTCCATTTCCAGAAAGTGATGATCGACCGCGCGCGCCACCACCCAGCCCAACCCCAGCAACACCGACGCCGCGCAAACGGCGAACAGCAGGGTCAGGCGTGCGGTGAGGGAGAACGACCTCATGGCGCCGGATCCAGCACATAACCCATACCGCGTACGGTCTGAATCAATTTGGGCTCGAACCCATCATCCACCTTGGCGCGCAGCCGACGCACGGCCACGTCCACCACATTGGTGTTGCTGTCGAAGTTCATGTCCCACACCGAGGCAGCGATCAGGGTGCGCGGCAGCACCTCGCCGCGACGCCGGACGAAGAACTCCAGCAGGGCGAATTCTTTGGCGGTGAGGTCGATCCGGCGACCGCCGCGCTGGACCCGCCGGCGCAGGAGGTCGATCTCCAGGTCGGCCACCGCAAGGTGTGTCGGCTCCGTAGCTGTCCTGCCGCGGCGTAGCAGGGTGCGCACCCGTGCCAGCAGTTCGGCGAAGGCGAAGGGTTTCACCAGATAGTCGTCGGCACCCAGTTCCAGGCCCTTGACGCGGTCGTCCACCTGATCGCGGGCGGTGAGGAACAAGACTGGCAGGTCAAGCCCAGCGTGCCGCAGCCCTTCCAGCACCTGCCAGCCGGTCAGGCCGGGGAGCATCACGTCCAGGATGACCAGGTCGTAGCCCCCGCCGGTTGCCAGGTGCAGCCCATCCCAGCCATCCCGGGCCAGATCAGTGACAAAACCGGCCTCGGTCAACCCCTGTTTCAGGTAATCGCCCGTTTTGGGTTCGTCTTCGACGATCAGTACCTTCATCGTTTCTCGCTCGCATCAGACGACCGGCAACTTCTGGGTGCTGCCCCGAGGACCTGGCCCACGGCGGATGACAGGCTTGTCATCGCCCTGTCACCACCCTGTTGGGTGCCACCAGCCAAACTGTTCACCATGTCCCGGATGTTCGCAATCGGCATCCCGGAAGCAAGGCAATGCCTGGTTCAACCACCCATCCGTTTGTTCAGTTTGGAGCAATGACATGAAAAAACGACTCGCAATCACCCTGATCGCCCTGTTTAGCGCCAGCGCTGGTGCCAACGATGTCTACCGCGGCCTGGCCAATGGCAGCCCGGACCTGCAGGAGCCGCACGTCAATTCGGCCATCAGTGATCGCCTCGGCGTTGCCGATCGGAATCCGGACCGCCTCCCGGGGACAGGTTACGAAAGCGCCACCTATCCATCGGGCGTGAACCCTAGTCTTGACGGCGCCTTCTCGGGAGGCAACCGCAGCCCTTACGGCGGCTTCTGCGGAGGCTCGGATATCCCATGCTGAAGGGTCCAGGTCTGCAACCACGGGTAGCGGATGACGTGTCCGGATTCGGATCGGTCCGCCGGAGAAGGGTGTTGGACACCTGCGCACGGACTGTGTCGGGTACTGCAAGGGCGCGGAACGGTCGGCGATCGCGGACTCCGAGCGGCTGTCATGCGCAACAAAATGAGTCTTTATCAACCTTTTCGAGGAATACGGCATGCGTACTTTATTGATGGCGTCTCTCTTGGCTCTCACCACTTCAGGTTCGGCTTTCGCCGCGGAGACTGAGACAACCGGAGCGATCGAGCTTAAGGATGGGACGACCGTCCACATCTACAAAGACGGCAAGATGGCGATGGAAGATAAGGTTGGGAGGCCACAGAAGATGCCGGAGGGGACTCCCATGGAGACCAAGGACGGCGAGATCATCATGATGCAGGGCAACGAGGTCTGGCGCCTTTATCGAAGCCCAGACAATACAGTGGTCGACGATAGCATGGGAGAGCATCACTAACGCGCCGGGATCGGATGACGGCACGGCGTCGCGTTTTGCCCTCCAGATTGGAGGTTGGAGTAAGTTTTGCCGGCCTAACCGCAGTCCGTGATGATCTGCCGACTCATCGCCCTTGGCTCCGGTCGCTTGCGGGCATTTTCTTTTGTTGACCGTCCGGTACGCCGGACATCTGGAGGTCACGCATGAATGGTTTCGGGCACTTCTTTATGGGTGGGGGCGTCGGGATGATCCTGGTCTGGCTCCTGCCCGTCCTTCTAATTGTCCTCCTCGTGCGTTATTTCGCCCGAGGTCGCGAGGGAAGCTCGGAATCGACCGCCATGCAAATCCTTGAGGCGCGTTATGCGCACGGCGAGATCGATCAAGAAGAATATCTGAAAAAACGTGCGGATCTGATCGGTTGATCCGGCGCGGACTTCAGCCAGCGAGAGCTCCTGCGAAGTCGATCTATTCATGTCCGAAGAACATCCGGCGCCAATGGGCAGGCGCTAACAACCTCTCTACAGGAGAAACACCATGAGCATCCAGTTCAGAGATCAACCCATGCAAGCCCAAATTGAGAGGAAAGTCGGCAGGGAGCACCCGGCCCTATTCAAGCGCCTTGCCTTGACCGCAATCGCTGCTTCGTTCGCCTTCGCCGCTCCGGTGTTCGCCGACGATGCCCACCACCCGACACAAGCGTCCGAGACCATGCCCGCCGAGCCTGCGGCGTCGACCGTGCAGACGATGCAAGACAATGTCCAGAAGATGCAGGCACAACTCGAGCGCGTCGCCGCGGCCAAGACCGACGAGGAGCGCCGCCAGGCCATGGCCGAGCACATGCGGAGGATGAAAGACAACATGACAATGGCCGGAGGCATGATGGGCGGCGGATCCCCGGATGCCATGGCGACGCACATGGAACGGATGGAGAAGCGTATGGACATGATGCAGATGATGATAGAACAGATGAGCAAGGCCCAGGCGATGTCTGCGCCGACGAAATAAGGTCGTTGAGCTACATGAGCGCTTGCGGCCTGCATTCGGTCGCAAGGGTTCATGCCGAGGACAGTCTTCAGTGGGCTTCAGTGCGAGACCGGAGCCAGGGGAATCATCATGAAACACGTAGAGTCCTCCCAGGGCGCACGACAGCATGAGCACGGGAAAGATCGCTTCGAAGCCGACCCGCAGCGTTACCTGGCGCCCGCGCCGGAGGTGATCCCACCGAGGACGCAGTACACCTGCCCCATGCACCCCGAGGTGGTTCAGGATCAGCCGGGCAACTGCCCCAAATGCGGGATGGCACTGGAGCCGCGGATCCCAGACGTTCAAGAGGACGACAGTGAATTGCGGGACATGAGCCGCCGTTTCTGGGTGAGCGCCGTCTTGGCAATTCCGGTGTTCTTCAGTGCTATGGTGGCGGAGTTCCGACCGGAGCAAATGGCGGCCATCATCGACCCCAAGCTGCGCCAGTGGCTCGAGCTGATCTTGGCGACGCCCGCCGTGATATGGGGCGGCTGGCCGTTCTATGTGCGCGCCGTACAGTCGCTGATCACGCGTAACCTCAACATGTTCACCCTGATCGGACTCGGCGTGTCGGTCGCTTGGGGATACAGCGTCGTGGCGGTTCTGGCGCCAGGGCTATTCCCCGCATCGGTGCTCAATGCCATGGGCGTGGTGCCGGTCTATTTCGAGGCCGCGGCGGTGATCACCGCTCTGGTGTTGCTGGGTCAGGTGCTGGAGTTGCGCGCCCGCAGTCAGACCAATGCCGCCATCAAGCTGTTGCTGGGGCTGGCACCCAAGACAGCGCGCCTGGTGCACGCTGACGGAACGGAAGAAGACATTCCATTGGAGCACGTCAAACCGGGCGATGTGCTGCGCATCCGCCCCGGCGAGAAAATACCGGTGGATGGCGAGGTAACCGAGGGTGACAGCAGCGTCGATGAGTCCATGGTCACCGGCGAGCCGATCCCGGTGCACAAGTCCATCGGTGGGCGCGTCATCGGCGCCACGGTGAACGGCACTGGCAGCTTGCTGATGCACGCGGAAAAGGTCGGCGCCGATACCCTGTTGGCTCGGATCGTCCAGATGGTCGCCGAGGCGCAGCGTTCGCGTGCGCCGATACAAAAAACAGTCGATGTCGTTGCCGGTTATTTCGTGCCGGCGGTCGTCATCATCGCCGCGACCACCTTCGCCGTCTGGGGGCTGTGGGGGCCGGAGCCGCGTCTGGCATTCGCGGTGATCAACGCGGTGGCGGTTCTGATCATTGC
>JARIBS010000131.1 GCA_029257385.1 Thiorhodococcus sp. | reverse complement strand
TATGAATCTATTCGAACAGGAGGGTTCAGCGTTCAGTCTGCCCAAGAAGCGCCGCAAGGCCGCGTGGAATGACGACTACCGCGCCAAGGTCGTGTTTGGCTGAGAATTTAAACGCGCTCGCCCTGGGGCAACCATCAACTCACTTGCCAAAGCGCCAATACGCCCACATAGCATGAAGCTCAATGAGTTGGCAACTTTGATCAGGTCCGACTCAGCGACCGAACAAGTGGTAGGTTCGATCAGCCGTCTTCCATAAAACGCCACGGACCGTTAGTCTTTCACGTTGGATTTTCAGCCCCCGACCCGATGTTCGAAATACTTGAAGCAGTCAGTACTGCTGGTGAGCATGTCACACCAGCATCCGCGCCTAAGGTCAACGAGGATAGTCACTTAAGTAATGAATGCGAAAAACCTCAACATCCTGCTCTGGGTGGCCGTCACCTTCTGGCTGGTGATGATGCTCAACAGCCTCACCTCATCGGACCAGGTCGAGACGCGCAATCTCAGCTATAGCCAGTTCCTGCAAGAGCTGAGCGATGGCTCGGTCAAGGAAGTGACCATTCAGAACCAAACCATCAAAGGCGTACGCTCGGATGCCTCGCGATTCGAGACCTACAATCCAGGCGATCCCGCGCTGGTGGACGATCTGCTTAAGCATTCCGTCACCATTCGCGCCAAGCCGCCAGAGGAGCCGAGCATACTGATGCAGATCGCAGCCGCCTGGCTGCCCTTCATCCTGCTGGCCGGCGTATGGATTTGGTTCATGCGTCGCAGCTCGGGCGGTGGCGGATCCGGCGGGATCTTCAACTTCGGCAAGAGCCGCGCCAGACAGCATGCAGAAGGTGACATCAAGGTTACCTTGCGCGACGTGGCAGGCGTGGAAGAGGCCAAGGAGGAGGTCGGCGAACTGGTCGACTTCCTGAAAAACCCTCAAAAATTCTCCAACTTGGGTGGGCGCATCCCGCGTGGCGTGCTCATGATCGGACCGCCCGGTACGGGTAAGACACTGCTGGCTCGCGCGATTGCCGGTGAGGCCAAGGTGCCTTTCTTCAGTATCTCAGGCTCGGACTTCGTCGAAATGTTCGTCGGTGTCGGCGCCTCGCGTGTGCGCGATCTTTTCGAGCAGGCCAAGAAGAGCGCGCCCTGCATCATCTTCATCGACGAGATCGACGCCGTGGGTCGCAAGCGCGGCGCGGGACTCGGCGGCGGGCACGACGAGCGCGAGCAGACCCTCAACCAGCTCCTGGTCGAGATGGATGGCTTCGAGGGCAATGAGGGCATCATCGTCATCGCCGCGACCAACCGTGCCGACGTGCTCGACCCGGCCCTGCTGCGTCCCGGGCGTTTCGATCGCCAGGTGGTGGTGGGTCTGCCAGATCTGGGTGGGCGCGCTGCGATCCTTGAGGTCCACATGCGCAAGGTGCCGCTCGCGGGGGATGTGGACGCACGCACCATCGCGCGCGGCACGCCCGGATTCTCAGGCGCCGACCTGGCCAATCTGGTCAACGAGGCCGCGCTGTTTGCGGCGCGTTCCGGTCGCACCGACGTGTCGATGGATATGTTCGAGCGGGCCAAGGACAAGATCATGATGGGCGCCGAGCGGCGCAGCATCGTGATGAGCGAGTCCGAAAAGAAGCTCACCGCCTATCACGAGTCCGGCCACGTCATCGTCGGGCGTCTGGTGCCAGAGCACGACCCGGTGCACAAGGTCAGCATCATCCCGCGCGGACGAGCACTGGGCGTCACGCTCTTCCTGCCGGAGCGTGATCGCTACAGCATGAGCAAACGCCAACTGGAAAGTCAGATTTCCAGCCTGTTCGGCGGACGTCTGGCCGAGGAGATGGTCTTCGGCCCTGAGCAGGTGACTACCGGTGCCTCCAACGACATCGAGCGCGCGACTGATATTGCTCGTAGCATGGTCACCCGCTTCGGATTGTCGGAAGGCATGGGACCACTGGCCTATGCCGAGGATGAGGGCGAAGTGTTCCTCGGGCGCGCGGTCACCCAGCAGCGCCAGGTCTCCCCTGATACCGCTCAGGCGATCGACAAGGAGGTGCGCGTGATCATCGATCGCAATTACCAGCGCGCCAAGCAGCTCATTGATGAGAATATGGATAAGCTGCACATCATGGCCGAGGCGCTTCTGAAGTTTGAGACGATCAACAAAGATCAGATCGATGACATCATGCAGGGGCGCCCGATGCGCGAACCCGAGGACGACGCGGGAAGTTCCAGCCCGAAAACGGGCGGCGGGACTGGTGCGCCTCTGGGTAAACCCAACCCCAAACAGCCGCCCCAGCCAGTCGCCGGCATCTAACCGGTGCGCTGAAAAAGCCCCTGCAACAGGCGTTGCGGGGGCTTTTTTTGAGTGGGCAGTGGGGATGATAGGCCAATCAGCGTCTCAGTCTGGCGTTTCGCGCCCGATCCAGTCGCGGGCGAATTGCCAGGCGGTGCGACCGCTGCGTGAGCCTCGGCGTAGCGCCCATTGCAGGGCTGCGCGTTCGATGGAGGCCCAGTCGGCCTCGGAGCGTTTGGTTGGTGCTTGATCGAGCCGTTCGATCCAGTGTCGGACAACACCGAGATACTGGGTCTGGCTAAACGGGTGGAACGCGACCCAAAGACCAAAGCGATCCGAGAGTGAGATCTTTTCCTCGACCGACTCGCCATGGTGCAACTCTCCGTCCAGCATGCGCGCCTCGCGGTTCTCGGAATGGAACTCGGGTAGCAGGTGGCGGCGGTTGGAGGTCGCGTAGATCAGCACATTGTCCGGGGTCGCAGCGATGGAGCCGTCGAGTGCAGCCTTGAGCGCCTTATAGCTCGATTCGCTGGCCTCGAACGAAAGATCGTCGCAGAACAGGATGAAACGCTCGGGCCGGTCGACGATCAGATCTAGAATATCCGGGAGTTGAATCAGATCGTCCTTGTCGACCTCGATCAGACGCAATCCGGCGTCACGATGGGCGTTGAAGAGCGCTTTGACGAGCGAGGACTTTCCGGTGCCGCGCGACCCCCAGAGCAGGACATTGTTGGCACCGCGCCCGTCGATGAACTGACGGGTGTTACGGGCAATTTCGTCCTTCTGGCGGTCGAGACAGAGCAGATCGTCGAGACTGAGACGTTGCGGAGCATGGATGGGCTGGAGCCAGCCGCGCTCGGCGCTGCGGCGCCAGCGGAAAGCGTGGGCGGACCAGTCGGGCGCGCTACTGCCACCGGTGGGCAGCAATTGCTCGATGCGCTCGATCAGGGCTTCGATGCGGGTGAATAGTCGGGTTGTCTTGGACATACTTGCTCTGCTCTCCCGCGACTGCGCTCAATGGTCCGAGCGCAGTCGCGGGATGGCCGGTCAGGCCGCCAGCCGACGGTACTTGAGCCGATGCGGCTGGTCGGCATCGGTGCCCAGGCGACGGTGGCGGTCGGCCTCGTAGTCGGCATAGTTGCCTTCGAACCAGGTCGTCTGTGAGTCGCCCTCGAATGCCAGAATATGCGTGGCGACGCGGTCGAGAAACCAACGATCATGGCTGATGACGACGGCGCAGCCGGGAAAGGCCAGAATCGCCTCTTCAAGCGCCCGCAGGGTCTCGACGTCCAGGTCGTTGGTCGGCTCGTCGAGCAGCAGCAGGTTGCCGCCGCTTTTCAGGAGTTTGGCTAGATGGACGCGGTTGCGCTCGCCTCCAGAGAGGTCGCCGATACGTTTTTGCTGATCGCCACCCTTGAAATTAAAGCGGCTGCAATAGGCGCGCGAGGGCATCTCGTAGCGGCCCACGACGATATTGTCGGCCCCGTCGGAGATTTCTTCCCAGATGGTCTTCGTGTCGTCGAGGGCGTCGCGGCTCTGATCGACATGGGCGACCTGGACGGTTTCGCCGATCCGCAGGGTGCCAGCATCGGGCTGTTCCTGACCGGTGATGATGCGAAACAGCGTGGTCTTGCCCGCGCCATTGGGTCCGATGATGCCGACGATGCCGCCCTGAGGCAGATTGAACGAGAGGTCTTCATAAAGGAGATTGTCGCCGTAGGACTTCTTCAGCCCCTCGGCCTCGATCACCAGCTCGCCGAGTCTCGGACCGGGCGGGATGTAGATTTCGTTGGTCTCGTTGCGCGATTGAAATTCTTGCGATTGCAGCTCGTCGAAGCGGGCCATACGCGCCTTGCTTTTGGCGTGACGCCCCTTGGGGTTGGTGCGTACCCACTCCAGCTCTTGCTTCATGGCCTTCATGCGGGCCTGATCCTGTTTCTGCTCCAGCCCCAGACGCTGTTCTTTCTGCTCCAGCCAGGAGGAATAATTGCCCTCCCAGGGAATGCCGTGGCCACGGTCAAGTTCGAGAATCCAGCCGGCGACATTGTCGAGAAAGTAACGATCATGGGTCACAGCGACCACAGTGCCGGGATATTCGTGCAGGAAGCGCTCGAGCCAAGCGACCGATTCAGCGTCCAGATGGTTGGTCGGCTCGTCGAGCAACAGCATGTCGGGCTTCGACAGCAGTAGCTGACACAGTGCCACACGGCGGCGTTCGCCGCCGGAGAGCGTGGTGACGTCGGCGTCCCAGGGCGGCAGGCGCAGTGCGTCGGCTGCTACTTCGAGCGTGCGCTCCAGGTTATGCCCGTCGGTGGTCTCGATCAGGTCTTCGAGTTCCGCCTGCTCCTTGGCCAGTGCGTCGAAATCGGCATCCGCCTCGGCATAGGCGGCATAGACGGCGTCTAAGCGCTCGAGGGCGTCCTTGATATGGATCAGCGCCTCCTCGACGTTACCGCGCACGTCCTTGGTCTCATCCAATTGAGGTTCTTGGGACAGATAACCGATCTTGATACCGGGCTGCGCACGGGCCTCGCCTTCGATCTCGGTATCCAGCCCAGCCATGATCCGCAGCAGGGTGGACTTGCCGGACCCGTTCAGGCCGAGCACGCCGATCTTGGCACCCGGGAAGAACGACAGTGAGATATCGCGCAGAATCACGCGCTTGGGCGGCACGACCTTGCCGACCCGGTTCATGGTGTAGATATATTGAGCCATTGGATTGTAGTGTCAGGTAAATGATGTTGATAGAGGACGTGCGCGATTGGAGAGTCGAGCGTATGTGGCTGGAGCCGGATCGGGCGTTGCGCCCTATGCATCTTGATACATTCTGCTCTGGTGGCGAAGAAATGTCCAAGCGCTTCAGTCCACGGATAAAATCCGGCGGTTAAGCCTGCAGTGTATCGGGCGCAGTCGTAATCGGATCGACAATTTTGTTGAGCACCGCTCCGGCGCTATCCCACCGTTCAAGGGCGATCAGGCGTAGCGCCTTGGATCGCACTCACACTCTCTGATGGAGATGCCTATATGCTGACGCACTCACTGCCCCTGATTGGCTTCGTTGCCCCGAGCGGGAGCGGCAAGACGACCCTGTTGCGTGCGGTGGTTGCCCTGCTGCATGCGCGTGGTGTGCGTGTGGGCTATCTCAAGCATGCACACCACCGCTTCGATCTCGACGTGCCTGGCAAGGACAGCTTCGAGATCCGCCGTGCTGGCGCGGCCCAGACATTGCTCGCTTCGCGTCAACGCTGGGCGTTACAGGCCGAGAACCCAGAGCAGGATAGCGATCCAGATCTGGGCCGGATGCTTGAGCGCTTCGAGCACGAGGGTCTTGATCTCGTCTTAGTCGAGGGCTTCAAGCACGCCCATTATGAAAAAATCGAGGTCTATCGCGCAGCGCTCGGGCAGCCTCCGCTCTATCCCACGGACCCCGATATCATCGCTATCGTCAGCGACGATCCGCTACCCCTGGAGCCTCATCCACGCCTCCTCGCGCTTGCCGATCCGCCCGCCATCGTCGCCTTCATCCTCGACCACCTCGCCCTGACGTCTGCTTCAGCGTTGCCAGAAGGCCGGCGATAACAGCACCAGCAGGGTAAAGATCTCCAGTCTGCCGAGCAGCATGGCGAAGCAGAGAATCCACTTGGCCGGAGACTGCAGATCGGCATAGTGCGCACCGACCTGTGCCAGCCCCGGGCCTAAATTATTAATGCAGGCAGCAACGGCCGAAAAAGAGGTGATGAGATCCAGCCCGGTGGCCGCCAGCATCAGATACATGAACACGAAGCTTGCGACATACAGCGAGAAGAAGCCCCACACAGAATCAACAATCCGGTGATTGACGGTCTTGCCGCCAATGCGCACGGGCAACTGCGCGTTGGGATGGATCAGCCGGCCGATCTCGCGCACGCCCTGTTTGACGAGTAGCAGGACGCGGATGACCTTGATGCCGCCGCCGGTCGAGCCGGCACAAGCCCCGATGAAGCTGGCAAAGATCAGCAAAATCCCCAAAAAAGGCGGCCAGAAATAGAACTCCGCCGTGGTAAAGCCCGTCGTGGTGCCGATCGACACGGCCTGAAAAAGCCCCTTCGTCAGCGCCTCATCCCAGGTCAGATAGGTCTTGCCGAGATACAGTGTGGTGACCACCAGGGTGGTGACCGTGAACATGATGAAGGCGTAAAAGCGAAACTCGCTGTCCTGGACATAGACTCTGGGATTCTTGCGGCGCAAGGCGGCAAAGTGGAGCGTGAAGTTCACCCCGGCCAGCAGCATGAAGACGACGGCGATCATCTCGATGAGGGTGCTGTCGAAATATCCCATGCTCAGATCATGGGTCGAGAAGCCGCCGATGGCCACGGTCGAGAAGGCGTGGCCGATGGCGTCAAACAGCGTCATGCCGGCAGCCCAGTAGGCGGTGGCGCAGGCAACCGTCATCCACAGATAAATGTACCAGAGCGCCTTGGCGGTTTCGGTGATGCGCGGCGTGAGCTTTGAGTCCTTCATCGGACCCGGCATTTCAGCGCGGTAGAGCTGCATCCCGCCGATACCCAGCATGGGGAGCACAGCGACCGCCAGAACGATGATGCCCATGCCCCCGAGCCACTGAAGCTGCTGGCGGTAGAAGAGAATGGACTTGGGCAACGCGTCCAGCCCTACGATGACCGTCGCACCCGTGGTGGTGAGACCCGAGAGCGACTCGAAGATGGCGTCCGTGGGCGAGATGTCCGGGCTTGGTGAGAGCAGAAAGGGCAGCGAACCGGCCAGCCCCAGCGTCGTCCAGAACAGCACCACAACCAGGAAACCGTCACGCAGGCGCAACGTGTGCTGCGAGCGCGCTACAGGCAGAAAGATTATCAGCCCGATACACAAAATGCTGGCGAAAGCGACCAGAAAAGGCCAGATCACGCCATCCTGATAGATGAGTCCGACCACGACCGGCGGTAACATGGCGAGGCTGAAAATAGTCAGCAGAAGCCCCAGCACTTTTTGAATGACGGCGAATTTCATGGATCTGGGGTCTCGTAGGGTAGATGTCGCCGTGCTTTACTCACTGACCACTAGAGAAACGTCACCCCGACCTGGAAGAGCCGCTCCACCTCGTGAATCCGACGCTTGTCCTCCAGAAACAGGATGACATGGTCTTCGGCCTGGATACGCGTGTCATTGTGTGCGATCAGCACCTCGTCTCCTCTGACCAGGGCGCCGATGCTCGACCCTCTGGGCAGTTTCAACTCACCGATGCTGCGTCCCACCACCTTGCTCGACTGTTCATCGCCGTGAGCAATGGCCTCGATCGCCTCAGCCGCGCCGCGCCGAAGCGAGTGCACCATGACCACGTCACCGCGGCGCACATGCCTGAGCAAACTGCCAATGGTGGCCTGCTGTGGTGAGATGGCGATGTCGATGCTTTCTGACTGGACCAGATCGACGAATGACGGTCGATTGATGAGCGCCATCACCTTGCGCGCGCCAAGCCGCTTGGCGAGCATGGCCGAGATAATATTGGTCTCGTCGTCGTTGGTTACGGCGCAGAAGACATCGGTATTCTCGATGTTCTCCTCCAGGAGCAAATCCTGATCGGCAGCGTCGCCGTGGAGGACGATGCTTTTTTCAAGATCCGCAGCGATACGCTTACATTGATTGAGCGTGTGCTCGATGATTTTGACCCGAAAGCGCGTCTCCAAGGACTTGGCGAGCCGGGTACCGATGTTTCCCCCGCCGGCTATGAGCACACGCCGGTAGGGCTTATCGATGCGCCGCAGCTCACTCATCACGGCCCGGATATGCTTGGGGGCGGCAAGGAAGAAGACCTCGTCGTCGGCTTCGATGACGGTATCTCCTTCGGGCTGGATGGCGCGATCCTGGCGATAGATAGCGGCAACTCGTGCATCGACGTTGTGCATGTGCTGGTGGAGTGCGCGCAGCTCCTGCCCGACCATAGGCCCGCCATGAAAGGCTCTGACCGCGACCAGACGGATGCGCCCGCCGGCGAAGTCGAGCACCTGTAGCGTGCCGGGGTTTTCGATCAGCCGGATGATGTAGTCGGTGACCAGTGCCTCGGGGCTGATAACGACATCAATGGGCAGGGCCTCGGACCCGAACAACCGGGGTTGATCGAGAAAACTCTGGGCGCGCACCCGGGCAATCTTGGTCGGGGTCGTAAACAGGGTGCTCGCCACCTGACAGGCGACCATATTGGTCTCATCGCTATTGGTCACGGCGATGATCATATCGGCATCTTCCGCCCCAGCGCGCATCAGCACGTCGGGATGCGCGCCGTGGCCCTTGATGGTGCGCAAGTCGAGTCGATCCTGTAGCTCTCTGAGCAGATCCGGGTTCTGATCGACGACCGTGATGTCGTTGGCCTCGCTGACCAAGTTGGCGGCCAGCGAGCTGCCGACCTGGCCAGCGCCGAGGATGATGATCTTCAAGCAGCCGCCAATTCGAGACCTGCTACGCGACTGAGTCGACGAGTCCGCTCGTCAAGTGCGCAGCGGGGCATGGGGGCGATCGCCGACCTCAACCCCTGATCGCTGGCGGCTGATCGCTGGTGGCTGGAGCTCATCTGCGCTCTTTGATCTCAATGCCGAGAGAGCGCAGCTTGCGATAGAGATGCGTGCGCTCCATGCCGGCCTCTTTGGCCATCTTACTGACGTTGCCTGCGTGCTTGGCGAGCTGGTAGTCGAGATAGGCTTTTTCGAACTGCTCGCGCGCCTGGCGCAGCGGCTGGTCGAACGACACCAAGCCGTTGAGCGTCTGGATCTGAACCGGCGGTGGCGCGCCAAGCGCGCCTTCGACCTCTTTCTGGCTGATCTCATCGCCCGTGCCCAGGATGAGCACGCGCTGGACCAGGTTCTTCAGCTCGCGCACGTTGCCGGGCCAGGGGTAGTTGCGCAGAAAGTTCTGGGCACCGACGCTGAAGCGTCGGTAAGGGAGCCTCTCGTGGGTGGCGAAGAAGTCCAGATAGAAGTTCAGCAGATCGGAAACATCCTCGGCGTGCTCGTGCAACGGCGGGATGTTCAACGGCACGACGTTGAGATGATAGAAGAGGTCTTCGCGGAAACGCCCGGCGCGAACTTCCTCCTCCAGATTGCGCTGCGAGATGGCCACGATACGCACATCGATGCGCACCGGCTCGCGGCCGCCGACCCGCAGAAAGGAGCCGCTGTCGAGTGCGCCCAAAAGCTTGGACTGGGCCTCCCGCTCCATGTCGGCGACCTCGTCGAGCAGCAGGGTGCCGCCGGCGGCCTTTTCCAGATTACCGTAGTGGGTATGTTCGCCTTCCTCGCTGCCGAACAACTCGCGCGAGGCGTTGCCGCCGGCAAGCGTGGAGACGCTGAGGTCGACGAATGGACGCTCCTTGCGCGCGCTCTGCGAATGCAGATAGCGGGCGAAGGTCTCGCGGCCGCTGCCCGCCTCGCCGGTGATCAGCACCCAGGTATCGTGCTGGGCGATGCGCTTGACCTGCTCGCGCAGCCGCTGCATGACGGCGCTGCGCCCGACCGGCTCATGCACTTGCGGGGCGCGCCGCTTCAGACCGATGTTCTCCTGCTGGAGCTTGTCGGCCTCCAGGGCGCGCTCGATGGTGAGCAGCAGTTTAGCCATCGACAGTGGCTTTTCGAGAAAATCGTAGGCCCCCAGCCGCGTGGCCTCGACTGCGGTTTCCACGGTGCCGTGGCCAGACATCATGATCACCGGACAGGGTAGATCGTCGTTATCGGCCCACTCCTTGAGTAGCGAGATACCATCGATATCGGGCATCCAGATATCCAACAGGATCAGATCGGGGCGACGGTCGCGCAATGCATGACGGGCCGTCTCGCCATTCTCTGCAATAGTGACGTCGTAGCCCTCGTCTTCGAGAATGTCTTTCACCAAGCCGCGGATATCGGGTTCGTCGTCCACGACTAAAATATGCGTTGCGCTCATGAGTTTTCGTATTGCTCCCGCCCTTGGGCCGCCTGAGCCGCGGCTTTCCAGACTGGTATTTGGACCCTGATCAGGGCGCCTTCCTCAGTGTTTGCGACTGTGATCATACCGCCGTGCTCTTCGACTATCTTCTGGACGATCGCCAGACCCAGGCCAGTCCCTTTCGACTTAGTCGTCACATATGGCTCAAACAGTCGCTCGAGCAGGTGCGCCTCGAAACCAGGGCCATTGTCGGCGACGACAAACTCAAGGAGTTGAGTTTCGCCCTCGGTGCGCAGCGCACTCGAGACTTTGATATTAGCCGATGCCCGGCCTTCGAGCGCCTCTTGCGCATTCTTGATCAGGTTATGGATGACTTGCCTCAAGCGCAATGGGTCACCGCGCACTTGCACACCAGCGGCATTGAGATCGATCGCCAGGGCCGGTGTGCCCGCGCTCCGGTACAGATCTAAAACCTCTTGGGCGAGCTGATCAAACACCAGCGGCGCATTCTGGAGCTTGGGCGAGCGCGCATAGTCGGAGAAGTCGTTGACCATCGCCTTCATCGCCTCGACCTGCTGGATGATGGTGCTGGTGGCGCGGTCGATGACCTTGGCGTCGGTCGTCTCGGCGGTGGACAGTAGCTTGTGGCGCAGGCGCTCGGCCGAGAGCTGAATCGGCGTGAGCGGGTTTTTGATCTCGTGGGCAAGACGTCTGGCGACCTCCGCCCAAGCGGCGTTGCGCTGGGCGGTGATGAGCGAGGTGATGTCATCAAAGACCACGACGTGTTCACGGTTGCTTGAATCGGGAAGGGGTAGGGGACTGCCGCGACACAGCAGGGTCTGGCTGGCCTCGCCGCGCTGCAACACCACTTCGGCGCGCCACGCCTGACCGGCCGCGATCTGGCGGCGGATCGTCTCTGTCCAGGGGGTCAGCCAGGACTGCTCGCGCTCCATCTGCTCAAGGGAGGGACCGGCATCCTCGGTGAAACTGAGCGACAGGATGGTGCGTGCCGCCGGATTTGCGGTGCGCAGAGTGAGGGCCTCGTCGAAGGCCACGACGCCCGATGAGAGGCGCTCAAGGATGGTCTCGAGGTAGTTGCGCTGGGTCTCGACGACCTGCTTGCTGTACGCTGCGGCATCTCGCGCCGAGGCGATGCGTCGCGCCATGGCGTTGAAGGAAGCGACCATAGAGGTCAGCTCGTCGTCGTGTCTGGGCAACGAGATCTGCTGCTCGTAGTCGCCCTCGGCGATAGAGCGGGTGGCACGCGCGATATCGGCGATCGGGGCCACCAGTCTACGGGCGGTATGAAAGGCAAAGATCAGTGCAGCCATGAGTCCGAACAGCAGCACCAGAGAGAGTGTGAGTGAGAAGCTCAGTTTGAGCGATTTGCGCAGATAGGCCAGCTCGGTGTAGCGATTGTAGGCCTCTTCCAGGCGCGCGGAGAGTTCACTGATGCGCGAGGAGGTCGGAAAGATCGCCTGCATCATCATCGGGCGCCCGCGCGGATCTTGAACCAAGGTGCGCACGACCAATTCATCCGCCGGACCGCTCTCGAGACCGACGTAGTTGGTGCCCGCCCGCACGCCCTGCTGGATCTCGCGCTCGGCATGGTTGGGAACCAACTGGGTCGGATCCTCGTTGGCGGTACCCATCACCTGGCTGCCGTTACCGTAGACGGTCAGCTCGATGGCGCCCGCCTGTCGGCGCAGATTGTTCAAACTGAGCGCGATGGCGGTCGCGGAGCGGTCCTCAATGCCCGCCAGCAACTGCTCGGTGATCTTGCCAAGCAGGCGCTGATTGAGATCCAGGGACGCCTGGTTCAGAACCAGTGCATCCTGCATGGCGCGGCCGATCTCGACGTCGAACCAACTGTCGATTCCGCGCAGCAGAAAACCGAGCGAGAAATAGTAGACGACGCCCACCGGCAGCAGTGAGATGAGCGCGAACAGCACGACGATGCGCGCCGTCAGGCGCGACCCTGCCGCCTGGCGGCGATAGCGTCGCACCAGCTTGACGACGTTGACGATGACCAGCATGGCCAGCACCAGCAGGCCCAACAGCACCATGAACAGCAAGGGAACAAAGGCGACACTCAGCGCCTCGGAGTTTTCCACCGCGTCGCGCATCAGCACCAGCACGACGAACAGGCCGCCGATGAGAATCGCGACCGGGATCGCCCCCAAGCTACGCCGCCAGCTCAGGGCGTTAATGGCCACTTGCTCCATCCGCTGGAGAGTTTCCAGGAGGGTTTTAGATAAGCCATCGGGCGCAGCGGCAACGGCAGTTTTTCGATGTCTAAGAAGACCTTGATCTGAACTTCGTAACCTGTGTCTGGCTCCAAAGCCGATTGGGTGACGAGCTGGATGTCGTTGAACTCACCGAGTGCACGGATAGCCGCGTCGCGGGTGACGAATTCCTTGCCCTCGGTGCTGGGGAGTCGGTAGACCTCATAGCGTCCTGACAAGGGTTTGTAACGGATCGCATAGTGCAGTTGTTGATCGAGTAGGCTGTCTTCCCACAACCAGGATTTGGCACGGCGCACCTGGGTGTGAAAGACGAAGGTCAACGGTACACCGTTGTCGAGCGCCTCCAGCACCGTTGCGCTGAGACCCAAGTCGACATTAGCATCGAGAGAGAACCGCCCGTCCTTGATCTGGGTTTGGATCTGTTTGACCTCGAAATCGTTGGCGGCGAGTGTCGCGCACGAGACGCTCAAGAATAGGCCGAGCAACAGCAGCATTCGCAGGTCGAACATGGTGCCTTGACTCATGGCAACCTTTTCTCGAGCAGTGCGTAGAAGAAACCGTCGTGGCTACCTGGAGTCGGGAGCAACTGGCGACCATGTGGCATCTCGCGGCCCCATTCGGTCGGTGGTCGCAGCTCTATGGCATCGGGCCGCCGCGCGCAGAAGGCCGCGATCTGTCGGTGGTTCTCCGCTGCCAGCAGTGAGCAGGTCGCGTAAAGTAGACGCCCGCCCGTGGCCAGCAGTGGCCAGAGAGCGTCCAGCATCCGTGCCTGCAAGGCGGCGAGCGCGGCGATATCGGCGTCGCGGCGCAGCCATTTGATATCCGGGTGGCGCCGGATGACCCCTGTGGCCGAGCAGGGCACATCGAGCAGGATGCGATCGAACGCCTGTGCCGCCCAATCTCCCTGTGGATCGCGAGCATCTGCGTCGCGGACCTCGCCCGAGAGCCCCAGCCGCGACAACATCGCGCGCACCGTCTCGAGCCTGGTCGGGTCGTTGTCGATGGCGATCATTGCCAGATCGCCGCCGGCCCGTTCAATGATGGCGGCGGTTTTTCCGCCCGGGGCCGCGCAGGCGTCCAGGACGCGCTGGCCGGGCCGGGCGTCGAGTAGCTGTGCTGCGAGCTGCGCACCACTGTCCTGGACCGAGACCAGGCCGGTGGCAAAACCCGGCAGGTCGCGCGTCGCTCTAGGGCAATCCAGCATCAGACCGGCATCCAGCCCCTTGATCGGGCGCGCGGCTATTGCGTCTGCGGCGAGCTGGCGAGCGTAGTCCGACACGCCGATACGCGTCCGGTTGACCCGCAGCGCCATCGGGGGGCGGTCGTTGCTGGCTGTGACGATGGCCTCCCAGTCTTGCGGCCAGTCTTTCTGAAGACGCTCCAGGAGCCAGGCCGGGAACAGCCAGCGCGCTTGCGGCTGTCGCATCACCACCTCCAGCAGGGCCTCGTGCTCGCGCTGAAAGCGTCTGAGCAGCGCATTGACCAGCGCGGCCTGATGGCGTTTACCGAGCAGGCGCGCGGCCTCCACAGTGGCGGAAACGGCCGCGTGCGCGGGCGTGCCCATGGCCGCGAGCTGGTAGAGACCGACGAGGATCAGACATTCTAGGTTGCGGTCGCTGGCTTTCAGTGGGCGTTCGAGCAGTAGCGCGCAGAGCGCCTCAAGGCGCGGGAGCATGCGTAGCGTCCCGTAGACCATTTCCTGAACCAGTGCCTGATCGGCTGGTGAGCGCGCCCCCCGTTGCTCGCGCAGGACCCGGGTCAGCGATTGGCCGCGGTCGCGCACGCGATGCACGGCCAGCGCGGCGGCAGCGCGGGCCTCGGCACCGACGCCGCCGCGCTGGCCGCTGTGGCGTTCTTTGACCTCAACCAAGTCGTGCGCCGTCCAGGTGTCGTGCGTTCAGATAGTCCGCTGCGCTCATGGGCTTTTTTCCGGGGGGCTGGAGGCGGGTGATGCGCAGGATTCCCTGGCCGGTCGCGACGGCGATGCCGGTCTTGTCGGTGTGAATGACGGTCCCCGCTGGGGCGTGAGTTAGCGCATCCGCTTGCGCGCCCCCGCTCCAGATGCGCACAACATCCTCGCCGATACGCGTTTGGGCCACCGGCCAGGGATCAAAGGCCCGAATCTGGCGCTCGATCTCCTCAGCCGGTAATGACCAGTCGATCACGGCCTCGTCCTTGGTCAGCTTGTGGGCATAGGTCGCCAGCGCGTCGTCCTGCGCCTGGGGGTTGCTGGAACCGTCGGCGATGCCTGGGAGTGCCTCGACGAGCGCCCTGGCGCCCAGTTCGGCGAGCCTGTCGTGTAGGCTGCCGCCGGTCTCTGTAGCGGTAATTGGTGTCTCCACGCGATGATAAACCGGGCCGGTATCGAGACCTTCCTCCATGCGCATGATGCACACCCCGGAGCGGTTGTCCCCGGCGAGCACGGCGCGCTGGATCGGCGCGGCGCCCCGCCAGCGCGGCAGCAGAGAGGCATGGACGTTGATGCAGCCCAAGCGTGGGGCGGTGAGCACCGCCAGCGGCAGAATGAGACCGTAGGCGATCACGATCATCACATCCGCCTCCAGTGCCCGTAGCTGCTCCACGGCGTGCGTATCGCGCTTGAGGCTTTCGGGTTGGTAGACCGGGATGCCCTGCTCGAGCGCCAGCCGTTTGACCGGGCTCATCTGGAGCTTGCGCCCGCGCCCTGCTGGTCGGTCCGGCTGGGTATAGACGGCGATCAGGTCCACGTCAGCGGCGGCGAGTGCGGCCAGGCTCGGCACGGCGAAATCCGGCGTGCCGGCGAAGATAGCGCTGAGTCGGCTCATCAGTGTGCCGC
>JARIBS010000136.1 GCA_029257385.1 Thiorhodococcus sp. | reverse complement strand
GTGGACGGCGAAGAGGAAAACGCGCCATGACACAGACAGCGGCAAAGCTGGTGATTATCACTGAAAAGGTGCTGTTGAAGGACATCACCAAGATCATTGATGCGGCCGGAGCGACCGGCTACACGGTGATGGCGGCTGGCGGCAAGGGGAGTCGGAATACGCGCTCATCAGGCCAGCCAGCCATTTCGGACACCTTCTCCAATATCAAATTCGAGGTCATTACGGCAAGCGGGGACGTCGCGCGCGAGATCGCCGACAAGGTGGCCAAGCGCTACTTCGACAACTACTCCGGGATCGCCTATATCGACGAAATCGAGGTGCTATACGCCCATCGGCTCTAACCGCTAACGCCCGCTCGGCGAAAGCGGCGGCGTCAACCAGGGCTAGATCAGCCTCAGGCGAACTGCCTTTCCGGGGCTGCGGGGGCGCGTTCGGTGCCGAGCAGGAATTGCTCGGCCCGCTCAAGCGCGGCTTGTTTGGTCGCCAGCAGATGCCCCGCCGGCAGTGCAGCAGTGATACCCAAGCGATCCAGGCGCTGCCTGACATCGCCTTGCGCACCGGCGATAAACACCTCCCTACCCTTTTCAAGATCATCAAGCACCATCTTTTCCAACGCGAGCGACGATGAGACGCCGAGCACCGGAACATCCGTGAAGTCCAGCACCAGGATTTGGTGCTCATCAAGCACCGCGTGCTGGCGCGAGATGGCCTTGGCCAGTCCGAAGATAAGCGGCCCGCCGAGCGAGAACACCAGGATGCGTCCCTTGGCGCGCTCTAAAACGATCTGCTCATCATGCGTGAGGTCACCGGCTCCGCCAGGATGCTCGGTGGCCTTCACCGATTGACTCTGCAGCTTGCTAAGCCGATCAATGGTAAGGACGTTCGCAACGAAGACGCCAACCGCCACGGCGGTGATGAGATCCACGAAGACCGTCAGGCCGATGACGCCGTACATGATCGCCGCAGCCTTCAGCGAGACGCGGTGCGCCCGTCTGAGGAAGGACCAGTCGACGATGTCTAGCCCCACCTTGAGCGCGATTCCGGCGAGCACCGCCAGCGGGATCTGCGCGGTCAGCCCGCCCGCCCAGAGCACCACCACCATGAGAATGAGCGCGCGCGTCACGCCCGAGAGCGCACTGCGGGCGCCGGCCTGGATGTTGACCACCGTGCCCATGGTGGCACCGGCGCCAGGGATGCCGCCGAATAGCCCTGAGGCCAGGTTGCCCATGCCCTGTCCGAAGAGTTCTTTGTTGGAACTGTGCTCCTTGCGCGTGATGCTCTCGGCGATGACCGAGGTCAGCAGCGCATCGACGCTGCCAAGCACGGCGAGCATCAGCGCGTTTACGGCCATCAGTTGCCATTGCGCAGCCGTGAAGACCGGCAACTGTAGCGATGGCAGTCCGCTCGAAATCTCACCGATGCGCCGGATATCGATCTGTCCAAAGGCGTAGAGCGAGATCAGGGTGCCCAGCACCAGTGCGACCAACTGCGGCGGCAGGATGCCACGCAGGCGTTTGGGGAAGAACAGAATCAACCCCAGCGTCAAGAGCGCCAGCGCGGTTTCAGCGGGCTTGATAGTGGCGAACAATTCCGGCAGTGCGCCGAGCGTGCCCAGCGCACCACCGGCAGGGGGCGCATGCCCCAGGAAGGGTCCGAGCTGGAGGATGATGAGGATGACGCCGATTCCGGTCATGAAGCCCGAGATGACCGTGTAAGGCATCAGGGTGACGTACTTGCCGAGCCTCAGGGCGCCGAACAGCATCTGAAAGACACCGGCCAGCATCACCACAGTGAAGGCCATGGCCATGCCTTGATCGGGATTGGCGGCGATCAGGCTGGCGATGACGGCGGTCATCACCACGGTCATCGGGCCGGTCGGCTCGGAGATCAGGGTCGGCGTCCCGCCGAAGAGCGCAGCGAACAGACCGACCAGCACGGCCCCATAAAGCCCAGCGGCGGGACCGGCGCCGGAGGCGACGCCAAAGGCCAGCGCCATCGGCAGGGCGATGATGGCTGCTGTCACCCCGCCGAACAGGTCGCCGCGCAGGTTGTCGAAACGAATCTCGTTGAATACGTGCATGGTCCGGCGCCTACTGCGTGTGGTGGCAGTCTATGGGAAGCGCTGAAGACCATCGATACAAACTGATATTTTTGATTGCAGGTATTGATGATCATCAATGGATGATCGCTACCGGCGAGCCGGACGTATCGTGCAGCCTCACGCCTCAGCGGCTCGGCACCTTGACCGTCTTTCCCTCGCTCAGTCCCAAAAAGCCACGGGTGATGACGCGCTCCCCCGGCACCAGACCGTCGAGAACCTCGACGCTTTCGACGATCTGCAAACCGCTGCGCACAGTGCGGCGAACCGCTGTATCGTCCTCCATCAGCCACAGGAATTCGCCCGCACGATCGCGGCGCAGCGCACGAAACGGAATCAGCAGACGCGCGACACTGGCCGTCTCAAGCG
This sequence comes from Thiorhodococcus sp., assembly GCA_029257385.1. Lineage (GTDB taxonomy): Bacteria > Pseudomonadota > Gammaproteobacteria > Chromatiales > Chromatiaceae > Thiorhodococcus. The sequence goes on along the minus strand of JARIBS010000136.1, from coordinate 14,819 downwards.
TGGCCCGGACGAACTGTCCGGCCCGGGCGCCGTCGGGGATAGGCACGAGGCTGAGTTCAACAATGCCTTGACGGCTTGTCGACTCCAGACGCGGATGAATGCGCAGGATACGCGCCTCGAAGTCTTGGTCTCCCAGCGCGTCAATGCGTAGGCGAGCCGGGTCTTCAAGGCGCAGATGCGGCAGGATCAGCTCGGAGGCGTAGATCTCAGCGACCAACGAGCCTGGATCGGCAAGCGTGAGTAGATGGCTGTTCTTGGTCGCGAAATCGCCCGGCTCGACTAACCGCTCGATGACGACCCCGGCAAACGGGGCGCGTATTCTGGTAAAGGCCAGGCGCGTCTCCAGTACTCGCAGCTCGGCTTGCGCGACGGTCAGAGCGGTGCGCGCCAGACTCACCTCGGACTCCGAAACGGCGCGTCGTTCGCGCAAGTCATCCATGCGTTTCAGATCGAGCTGTGCTTGGGCTTGCGTGGCACGCGCCTTGTCGATCTCAGCGCGTAGCAGGTCGTCTTCGAGAGCGACCAGCAACGCATCACGCCTGACCCGGTCGCCCTCGAACAGGTCCAACTGGGTGATGCGGCCCTCTTCCTGGTTGAAAATACGCACGAGACGGCGATAACGCAAAGACCCCGGCCGTTCGTGCTGGGCGCTCACATCGACCCGTTGTGCCACGATGGTCTCGACCGGATGTACGGCGCTTGGGCGTTCGCCACGCGCCTCGGCGTCAGGGGCCTCGTTTTGCTGACAGCCACCCAGCAGACCGAGCATCAGACTCAGCATGGGGAGGAGAAAAGACGGGCGCGAACGCTTGATCATGGGGGCGCAGCGGCGCGCGCTTCAGCCACCCTTGCGGCATTCGCCGCACACGCCATAGAGTACGAGCGAATGATCCTCGATCACATAGCCGTGCTCTGCCGCGATCTTAATCTGGCGCTCTTCGATAAGGGCATCGACGAATTCCACGATATTGCCGCACTTGACGCACACGAGATGATCATGATGCTTGCCGCTATTGAGTTCGAACAAAGACTGACCGCTCTCAAAGTGGCGTCGACACACGAGACCCGCCCCTTCGAACTGTGTCAGGACGCGATAGACGGTGGCCAGGCCAATCTCCTCATTTTGGCTGAGGAGTTCCTTGTAGACGTCTTCTGCGCTCATATGACGCTTACCACAGCTCTCCAGGATTGCTAGGATCTTAACCCGGGGCACGGTGACTTTGAGTCCTGCCTGTTTGATCTGTTGATTTTCCAATGAGATGCTCCCCTCGCTTGCAGTTCCCGTACCGCATGGGCCGGTTTAGCGTGATTGCCGCGCTTGATCCGCTGTAATAGAGGACCAACGCTGCTGTATGATGATACGGTTTATCGCAACGTCATTATCAGGACAAGATGCGAAAGATTTTCAATTTTACGATGATTGGCTGCCTGACGGCTGTTTTCGTGCTGGGCTGCGCGCGCGACGAAAGGCCGGACACGTATCAAACGTCGATACTCGAAAACCTGCCTTTCGTCTATAAAATGACGGTTCAGCAAGGCAATATCATCAGCGAAGAGATGGTCGACAGTCTCGAACTTGGCATGACGAAGCGACAAGTCAACTTCGTTCTGGGAACGCCACTGTTGACGGACTTTTTCCATACTAATCGCTGGGACTATACCTATACCATCAAGCGTGGGCACGCACAGATGAAGCAGCGTGACCTGACGCTCCATTTCCAGGAAGATCAGCTCGTTCGAATCGATGGAGACCTGCGCCCAGACAAAGCACGCGCCGCAGCGCGTGAGCCCGAGGAGATCATGGTCGAGGTTCCCGACTACCAAGAGCGCCCGGGACTGCTCAAAAAGAGCTTGAAGGCCGTGGGCCTGGAGCCAAAGGAGTAGGGCTTAGTGTGCGCACACATCGAGAGCGCGTTTAGGGTGCAGGACGCTCGGTATTGGGCTTGGCGCTTTCGCTCGCGCGCCGTTTACGCGCTTGCTTGGGGTCGGCAATCAATGGGCGGTAAATCTCGACACGGTCGGCATCGTTGAGCACATGATCGAGTTTGACCACCTTCCCGAAAATACCGACTTTATTGATGTCGAGGTCGATCTCAGGAAACTGCTGCAAGAGTCCTGATTGCTCGATCGCCTCGCGCACATCAATTCCGGATCTGGACTCCAGCTGACGTAGCACCTGCGTGCTGCGCCCGACATAGGCGACGCTGATATGTAGATAATCAGTCAATGTAGACGTCGTCGGCGCGCTTACAAAAGGCATCGACCAGGGTGTTGGCGATCTGATTGAAAACGCTACCGAACGCCTTGTCGATCAGACGACCGGAAAACTCGAACTCCAGCTCTAGCTCGACCTTTGAGGCATCCTCGCGCAGCGGTGTGAAACGCCAGGCGCCAACCAGTTTACGAAAGGGACCGTCGAGCAGATCGATACTCATGAACCGATCGCGCTCGTACTGATTGCAGGTGCTAAAGGTCTGGCGGATACCCAAGCGATACACTTCAATCTGGCCGCAGATCTTCTCGTCGGTTTCCGAAATCACCCAGGCATTGTTGCACCAGGGTAGAAAACGGGGATAGGACGCGACGTCATACACGAGATCGAACATCTGCGATGCCGAGTGCGGCACCAATGCGCTTTTTCTAACGATAGCCACAATACATCCAAAACGTTGAGTTCAAGACTGCTTAATGTCCGATCTGCTCGCGCACGTTATCGGCGAGCCATTCGGCCAAGCGGTCGACCTCCTGTGCGTCGCTCCCCTCGACCATGACCCGAATAAGGGCTTCGGTACCCGAGGCCCGCAAGAGTACCCTGCCCCGCCCGGCAAGCTCCCGCTCGGCCGTTGTTACAGCATCCCGGATGACTGGCAGGGCACTGATGTCGCGGCGCTCATTGAGACGGACATTGATCAGCGTCTGGGGATAGCGTTCGACCTCTGCGCTGAGTTCCTCAAGGCTGGTGTCGAGACGTTTGAGCGCGGCGAGGACCTGGAGCGCCGCGACAATGCCATCCCCGGTCGAGGTGCGGTCCCGACAGATGATATGCCCCGACGGCTCCCCGCCGAGGATCCCGTCGTCGTGCTTGAGCCGTTCCATGATGAAGCGGTCGCCGACCTGGGTACGCGTGAAACCGATTTTCAAGCGTTGCAGGGCGTGTTCGAAGCCAAGGTTGCTCATCAGGGTTCCGACCACTTCACCGCGCAGCGCGCCTGCCAATAAGCGCGATTTAGCGATGATGTACAGGAGTTGATCGCCATCGACGAGAGCGCCCTTGGAGTCGGCCATGAGCACACGGTCGCCGTCGCCATCAAAGGCGATCCCAAGATCGGCGCCTTCGGCGATCACACGCTGACAAAGGGCCTCGGGGCTAGTCGACCCCACTCCATGATTGATATTGAAGCCATCTGGCTCGCTGCCGATTCGCACCACCGTTGCACCAAGCTCTTCGAAAACATAGGGGGCGGTGTTGTATGTGGCACCGTTGGCGCAATCGACGACGATCTTGATGCCACGGAAATGCAAGCTTGCCGGGATGGTGCTCTTGCAGAACTCGATATAGCGGCCATTGGCGTCATCGATACGCTTGACCTTGCCCAGCCTGCTTGACTCAACGGTCTGCAACGGCTTTTCCAGCTCGGCCTCGATCGCGCGCTCCACATGATCGGGGAGCTTGTCGCCATCGGCTGAGAAGAACTTAATGCCATTGTCTTGGAAGGGGTTGTGCGAGGCGGTGATGACGATCCCCGCGCTGGCCCGGAAGGTGCGGGTCAGATAGGCCACGCCAGGCGTCGTCATGGGTCCAAGCAGACGAATATCGACGCCCGCCGCGACCAGCCCGGCCTCCAGCACGGACTCGAACATATAGCCCGAGATACGCGTGTCCTTGCCGATGAGCACCTTACCGCCGCCATTGCCAAGGACACGACCGGCGGCCCAGCCCAGCTTCAAGATGAACTCGGGGGTAATGTACCCCTCGCCGACGGTCCCACGAATGCCGTCGGTGCCGAAATAGCGATGCATGCGCTCAGTGCTCTCCCGCAGTCCGTCCGACGGGTCCGTTCTTGGGCGAGTCGGTGACGTCTAGGGAGTCGTCGTGCGGTGTCACTGGACGCCGTGGCTCATCGTCATCCTCCCAGTCCTTGGGTGGACGTGGCTCGCGTCCCTGCATGATGTCCTCGATCTGGACGGCGTCGATGGTCTCGTACTTCATGAGTGCCGCAGCCATGGCATGGAGCTTGTCCATGTTCTCGTCAACCAACGTGCGTGCGCGCCGGAAATTGCGCTCGACGATGTCGCGGATCTCCTCGTCGATCAGGTGCGTGGTCTCATCGGAGACACTCTTGTGCTGCGTGACCGAATGGCCGAGAAAGACTTCCTGCTCGTCCTCGCTGTAGGTCAGCGGACCCAGCTTGTCGGAAAGCCCCCACTTGGTGACCATGTTGCGCGCGATCTCGGTCGCGCGGTGGATGTCGTTCTGCGCACCGGTGGTGACGCTGTCGGCACCGAAGACGAGCTCCTCGGCCACCCGCCCGCCGAACAGACTGGCGATACTGCTCTCCAGGCGCTGCTTGCTGTAGCTGAAACGATCGTCCTCGGGCAGGAACAAAGTCACGCCGAGCGCCCGACCGCGCGGGATGATGCTGACCTTGTGCACCGGGTCGTGATCCGGCACCAGACGACCGACGATGGCGTGACCGGACTCGTGATAGGCGGTGAGGCGCTTATCGTCTTCGGACATCACCATGGAGCGGCGCTCTGCGCCCATCATGATCTTGTCCTTGGCCTTCTCCATGTCGTCCATGTCGACCATCTTTTTGTTGAAACGCGCGGCGAAAAGTGCCGCCTCGTTGATCAGATTGGCGAGGTCGGCGCCGGAGAATCCTGGGGTGCCGCGCGCGAGAACCGATGCCCGGACGTCTTCTGCGGCCGGGATTTTGCGCATGTGCACCTTGAGGATCTGCTCGCGCCCACGCACGTCCGGCAGCGGCACCACCACCTGACGGTCGAAGCGCCCAGGTCGCAGCAGGGCCGGGTCGAGCACGTCCGGGCGGTTGGTGGCGGCGATGACGATCACGCCCTCGTTGCCCTCAAAGCCGTCCATCTCGACCAGAAGCTGGTTGAGGGTCTGCTCGCGCTCGTCATGACCGCCGCCGAGTCCGGCGCCGCGATGGCGCCCGACGGCGTCGATCTCGTCGATAAAGATGATGCAGGGGGCATGCTTCTTGGCCTGCTCGAACATGTCGCGCACGCGCGAGGCACCCACGCCGACGAACATCTCAACGAAATCCGAACCGGAGATGGTAAAGAACGGCACCTTGGCCTCGCCCGCGATGGCGCGCGCCAGCAGGGTCTTGCCCGTTCCCGGTGGGCCGATCATGAGTACGCCCTTGGGGATCTTGCCGCCGAGCTTTTGGAATTTGCCTGGATCGCGCAGGAAGTCGACCATCTCGGAGACCTCGTCCTTGGCCTCTTCGGCGCCCGCCACGTCTTGGAAGGTCACCTTTATCTGATCTTCCGAGAGCATGCGGGCACGGCTCTTGCCAAACGACATGGCGCCACGGCCACCGGCCCCGCCCTGCATCTGGCGCATGAAGAAGATCCACAGCGCCACGAGAATCAGGAGCGGGAACCAGTTGATCAGGATCTGCATCAAAAACGACGGTTTCTCGGGCGGTGTGGCCTTGATGATGACGTTGCTGTTGAGCAAGTCGCCAACCAGGCCGTCATCGCCGGGACTGTACGTGGTGAAGCGCTGTCCATCTCCAGAGACGCCCTCGATCAAGCGGCCCTGAATCGTGACCTCTTTAACGCCGCCGTCTTTGACCTGTGCGATGAAGTCCGAATAATCCAGACTCCTCGGGCTGGTTTGGGTGGTGGTGAAGTTGTTGAACACGGACATCAGCACAATGGCGATGACCACCCAGAGCAATAAATTCTTTGCCATGTCACTCACGGGTTGATGCCCCTGCTGTTATCTCGAGAAAGTTCAACGGATCTGGCCACATGAAGCTAGCACTGACGGCTCAAGTATGAAAGCCTTTTGCCACTAGAAACACCTCGCGGCTCGCGGATCTGGACGACTTGGGCTTGCGTGTGGCTACTTTGGTGAAGCTACCGCGCAGCTCGCGCACATAGTCATCGAAGCCCTCGCCCTGAAAAATTTTGACCACTAAAGCGCCACCCGGTTTCAGATGCTCGCGGGTAAATTCCAGTGCAAGTTCCGCAAGATACACCGCGCGCGTCTGGTCGACGACCATCATCCCGGTAATATTGGGGGCCATGTCGGAAAGCACCAGATCCAGCGGCTCGCCGCCGAGCATTTCTCTAAGCTGCACGAGCACGCCGTCCTCACGAAAATCCCCTTGCAGGAAGCTCACCCCAGAGAGCGCCTCCATGGGCAGGATATCGAGCGCGACCACGCGCCCGCGCGCACCGCTCAACCGATGTGCGATCTGCGACCAGCTTCCTGGCGTGGCGCCCAGGTCGACGATCCGCATCCCCGGCTGGATGAGACGATCCTTCTCCTGAATCTCCAGTAATTTGTACGCCGCGCGCGAACGGTAGCCGTCGCGTTGGGCGCGCTGAACGTAAGGGTCTTTGACATGCCGGTCAAGCCAGCGCCGGCTGGATGTGCTCTTTGCCATGAGTGATGGATATCCGTGAATCGATCGACGACGCGGCTTCGTCGCAGCAGTCGCTCCAATGTGCTGGCGAGAAGTGCCATCCCAGACAGCCTGCACTCAAAGGTCATTGACCCAGGAAAAACGGAAGGTCTCAAGCAGAAGCCCAGCCAATGCTCCGCCGAGCAGTCCGCCTAGTACGGCCCCCTGGAGTTCGTAGTGCATGCTGACGCTGGCCATCTGCGGCGCACCGGCATCGGTGCCCAGCAGAGGGGCGGCTACCATCCAGACACTGCCTGCGGCGACACCGGCCAGGATGGCCATGATCGCGGACTCCACGATATAGCAAGAGCGCCCTTCTAGTCGCAGTCGGCGCGACAGCGCGACCCACCCGCCGACAGAACCCACATAGAGGATAGCGCTCACGCTGACCAGAAAGGCGACGGTGGCAAGGGCCGAAAATTGCGCCGGATGCAAATGCTCAGCGACTGCAAGCAGCGCACCGCCGAACACGCCCGCCATCAGACCAGCCAACAGCTTGCCGGGCACATGCCGGGAGCAGCGCTGCGGAAAGGATACAGTTAAACCGACGACAGCGGCTAAACCAGAGGCAATCAGCACCGCGGTTGTGAGTGTGACTTGTCCAGACAGCACGATGAGGACGGCCACACCAGCGGCTGCGCCAATTCCGGAGCTGATCAGGGCCAGCTCGCGCGCGCCATAGAGCACTGCCCCAACAGCTCCCGCCAACCCCGCAGCCAGTGGGTAAGCGTAGAAACCCAAACCGGCCACGCTCATGAGCTCAGCGAGTCCGGTGAAAAGTGGTGCATAGATCATCCCGACCAGGCTCCAGACGATCGCTCTCAAGAAGGCGAGTCTGAGGCGTGAGGAGGGGGTCGTGACAGACGTTCCCAGACTGACATAGGGGCGCGCATTGGCGAAATCGGAGGTTGTTTCAGATGGTGTAGACATGATCAAAATACCGCAGATACATCAAATTCGTGTTGTTCGGACGCCTTTAGGATTGGCGGTCTGGAGGCGATTAGATAGAAAAGATCAGGTTAAGTTCAAAGGTGCGAGCGGCCAATCAATGGCTGTCCAGCCCACTGTGATCTTCGGGCGCGGCGCTAAAGCGCGATCTGGAGCTAGCCTGCAAGCTGGCGGGACATTGGGAGGGGGTTCACCGACAACGAAGAACGGGGCACAGGTGCCCCGTCTTTTTTACTCACACACAGAGCGAGATCAACCGGCTTTCATTGTCCAGGAAGCGCACCAGCCATTGAGGTTGATCAGCTTGCCGGGAAAGAGCTGACAGCCCTTCCAGTCACCCTCACCGATCTCCTCCTGCAGGAAATTGCAGTTTTCGCAGTTTTGCTCTTCCGGCGGAAGACCAGGACGTGCTGACGCGACACGCTCGGACTCTTCAGCGTCGTGATGGTACTTGAGCGCCTGCGCGGTCATATCGTCGAGGGCGACTGCATCTGCGGGGATTTCCTCCGCGCGAGCGGTGCCGAAACCGACCATGTTGATGACTGGAATCGCTGCTGCGGTACCCAGCATGATCTTGACGGCGTCACGACGGCTCTTACTCATTGGCTTATCGGACATGATGATACTCCATAGATAGGCACAGTGTGTGCTTATGCACAGTGTGGCGACTTCGAGACTCCCGGTCCGTCACCGGAAGCCGTTGAACATTGTGCTACAGGAGGGGGCAAAAGGCGAGCTATTTACCCCGACATTGCGCCCATGGCGGCAGTGACCCGGTCATCGTAAAAAGGTTCCAGCGCCGATGAAATGCCTCTCCCAGTATGGGTTGTCGATTTTCGACACCCGAACTTTCTTACGCGAGGTAGAAGCATGGACGAAGCGCTTGTCGTCGATCATCAACCCCACATGATGGTCGCTAGGCCCGGTCTTGAAAAAGACCATATCGCCCGCTCGCAGCCTGCTCTTAGAGACTGGTTTAGCGGCCTTACTCTGCGCCAATGCGGTACGCGGAATGGACAGCCCGGCACGATGATGCGCGTAATGGGTCAAGCCGCTGCAATCAAAGCCCTTTGCTGGTGTGGCGCCACCATAGACATAGGGACTGCCAATTTGCGCCAGCCCGGTCAGCACCACTTCCGAGGAGTGATGTGCATCCTCGCTCACGCGACCCCCACTCTTCCCGGCACACCCCACCAGCACCGCGACACTCATAACCATCAGTAGGATAGATCGCGACCAACACCGGAAAACCTTCATGAATTACACTCGATTCTCGCGCTAATTGTTTGTAATCATAGTTTACTATTTCAGCGTTTGCACTTGTCTGCGTCTGACCATGGTCCGTTGAGCGCATGCTGGCGCATATCGAACCGACCCTCCCCCCTGCAATGTTGATCACGCAGGCTTTACCTTGGGAATGCCAACCCTTAGATTGATCGGCTTACGCTCAGCGCGGCGACCGCCCAACGCAGGGTTGAATTATGCAGTTTTGCCTCACCTCGGGCACTCTGGAGAGAAATATTTATGAGTGACATCAAACACTGCCGACTGCTGATTTTAGGATCCGGCCCCGCTGGCTATGCCGCTGCTGTCTACGCGGCCCGGGCCAATCTCAAACCCGTCCTGATCACGGGTCTGGAGCAAGGCGGGCAGTTGACGACCACCACCGATGTCGACAATTGGATTGGAGACCCGGATGGCGTACAAGGTCCGGAACTCATGGAGCGGATGCGCCGTCATGCCGAGCGCTTCGAAACCGAGATCATTTTCGATCACATCAACACCACCGACCTGCGCGAGCGGCCCTTCACGCTTACTGGCGATGCGGGCGTCTACACCTGCGACGCACTCATCATCGCGACCGGCGCCAGCGCCATCTATCTCGGTCTGCCCTCCGAGCAGGAGTTCCGTGGGCGGGGTGTTTCAGCGTGCGCGACCTGTGACGGTTTTTTCTACCGCAATCAAAAGGTTGCCGTCATTGGCGGCGGCAACACTGCGGTTGAAGAGGCGTTATATCTGTCGAACATCGCCTCCGAAGTGACTCTGGTTCATCGTCGCGACGCCTTACGCGCGGAGAAAATCCTCCAGCGTCAGCTCTTCGAGAAGGTTGAGAATGGCAACATTCGCATCGCCTGGAACCATGTGCTCGATGAGGTTCTGGGCGACGCCACGGGCGTGACTGGCATGCGCATCCGCAAGCTGGGCGATGGCGCCACCGAGGACATCGATCTGCACGGCGTCTTCATCGCCATCGGCCACCATCCCAACACCCAGATCTTCGAGGGTCAGCTCGACATGGCCAACAGCTACATCAAGGTCCACAGCGGCATCCAGGGCAATGCCACAGCGACCTCCATACCTGGAGTCTTCGCCGCGGGGGATGTCATGGATCATGTCTACCGCCAAGCCATCACCTCCGCCGGTAGCGGCTGCATGGCGGCCCTGGATGCCGAAAAGTACCTCGACGCACTCGCGACTGCCGGCGTTTGAGCAACGCAACAATCTCTCGATCGTTGTCCAGGCGGGAGATTGGACCTTCAGGCCATCCGGCTGGCGAACAAGCGGTGTCGAGACCATGCGCTCGACCCGTCGAAAAACCGCCACCGGATTGGCTGGGCCATGCGTGCCCATATCTGATCGTCATCGCTAGACGACCCAGGCTGCCCGATGTACAAGCTCACAACCCATTCACGCATCGCCGACATTCCCGCCGATGCCTGGAATCGACTCGCCGATCCCGACACGCCTTTTCTGCGTCATGAATTTCTCGCGGCGATGGAAACCCATGGCTGTGTCGGCGAGCGGTTCGGCTGGATCCCTAATCACTTGGCACTGCGCGACGCCGACGAGCGCCTGCTGGCAGTCGCGCCCGCGTATCTCAAGTTCAACTCCTACGGTGAGTTCGTCTTCGACTGGAGCTGGGCGGACGCCTACCGGCGCAACGGGCGTGAATACTACCCGAAGCTGGTCATCGCCTCGCCTTACACACCCGCGACCGGCCCACGCATCCTGACCGGACGGGCGAGCCTGGGGGCGGACTATGCACGCGCGCTCATCCAGGGTTCCGTGCAGGTGGCCCAACGCCTGGAGGTGTCTTCTCTGCACTGGCTGTTCACCACCGAGCAGGAGACCGACCAGCTCCAGTCACAGGGGTTGATGCGGCGCGTCGGCTGCCAGTTTCATTGGCGCAATGATGGCTACGATTCGTTCGAGGCCTTTCTCAACGCGCTGAGTTCGGCCAAACGCAAGATGATCAAACGCGAGCGCAGACGCGTCACCGACAGCGGTCTGCGCATCCGCCGCGTCAGGGGCGATCTGGTGAGCGAGGCCGAGTGGGCGCTCTTCCACCAGCTCTACTGCGACACCTTCGATAAGCGCGGCGGTCTGCCCACCCTTAACCTGCCCTTTTTCCAAGACATCGCCACCACCATGGGTGAGCAATTGCTGCTGGTGCTGGCGTATGATGGCGCCGAGATCGTGGCGGCCGCGTTCGACCTCATCGGCCAGCACTCGCTCTATGGTCGCCACTGGGGATGCGTGCGCGATTACCACAGCCTCCACTTTGAAGCCTGCTACTACCAGGGGCTGGAGTATTGCATCGAGCACGGCCTGGAGCGCTTTGAACCGGGTGCGCAGGGTGAGCACAAGCTCAGTCGCGGCTTTCTACCAACCCGGACCTGGTCCGCTCACTGGTTGGCCGACCCCGACTTTGGAGCGGCAGTGGCGAAATTTCTGGTGGCGGAGACTCAGGGCATGGACGACTACATCGCCACAATGCAGGGCCATAGCCCCTACCGGGTGAGCGGTCCCAGCGAATCCATCTAAGAGACGGTCAGGTCGAATACACGCACATCATGATCGCCCTACTCGATCCGCACGATCAGACCCGCTTCCCAGACACGCGTCTGGCCCTGCGTGAGCCTAACGGACTCCTGGCGATCGGTGGCGATCTGTCGCCGATGCGGCTTGAACACGCCTATCGCCACGGCATCTTTCCCTGGTTCAGCGCCGATGACCCCATCCTTTGGTGGTCGCCAGACCCGCGCACCGTGCTCTTTCCCGAGCGTATCCACATCTCCCGAAGTCTGCACAAACGGCTGCGCAAGCAGGCGTTGTCGGTCACGCTCGACCGCGACTTCGAGGGCGTGATCCGCGCCTGCGCCCAACCGCGCGACGCCGACGGCGGCACCTGGCTGATGCCCGAAATGATCGCCGCCTATCAGCGCTTGCACGCGCGCGGCCTGGCGCACTCGGTGGAAGTCTGGTCGAACCGCGAGCTGGTGGGCGGACTCTACGGCATCGCGATCGGGCGGGCGTTTTTTGGTGAATCAATGTTCAGCCGCACGACCGACGCCTCCAAGATCGCTCTGGTGCATCTTTGCCAACAGCTCGCGGACTGGGGCTTCGGTCTCATCGACTGTCAGATGCGCACCCAGCATCTGATAAGCCTGGGGGCGATCGAACTCCCGCGCGCGCAGTTTATCGCGCTCCTTGATCGATTCTGCGCCGCGCCTGGCCGCACCGAAAGCTGGGATGATGGCGGTGCGCCCGCGCCACCGAGCATATCCGACACGCCCTGCGATCGAAGCGGCGCTCACCGGGCATGACTCAAGACACCAACACCTATCGCGGACGTTATGTGGCGCTCTATATGACCGCCGATCACGACTGCTCCTATCTCGACGAACAGCGCGCCCGGACGCTGTTCGTCGATCCCACCGCGCGTATCGACAGCACCACCTATCAAGGACTGATGGATCAGGGCTTTCGGCGCAGCGGGGCGCATATCTACCGGCCCGCCTGTAGCGGCTGTGCGCAGTGTGTTGCGGTGCGGATTCCAGTCCGGGAGTTCCAGCCCGATCGCTCGCAGCGGCGCAACCACAAACGCAACGCCTCCGATATCCTGATCATCGACGGCCCGGCCGCCTTCCACGAGGAGCATTTCGCACTCTATCGGCGTTATCTAGCGCATCGCCACCCCGATGGCGCGATGGCCAATGATACCGACGAGGAGAGCTATCGCCGGTTCCTGGTCGCGCCCTGGGGCGGCACCACCCGGTTCATCGAGCTTCGACTAGGCGCCAGACTGGTCGCGGTAGCAGTCACCGATGTGCTCGAGCATGGCCTGTCTGCCGTCTACACCTTCTTCGATCCCGCACTCTCAGACCGTGCACTTGGAACCTACGCCGTTCTGGCACAGATCGAGGCGGCGCGTGAACTCGGCCTGCCCTATCTCTATCTCGGCTACTGGATCGGGGCCTGCACGAAGATGTCTTACAAAGACCGGTTTCGCCCGATCGAGGCTTGGGACGGCCAGCGTTGGAGCCGTTTCGAGCGCTCGCAACCGCTGACCGTCGGACTCGCCTGAGCACGGATACGCGCGCTATGCCTCCAGCGCCTTGGAGGCGACCTCAAAGACATCCGCCGACACGGTCTTGGCATTGAGAATCCGCGTGATCTGCGCACGTATCAGGGCTTGACGCTCGGGATCAAAGCGTCGCCAGCGGATCATCGACTTGAGCAAGCGCGAGGCGATCTGCGGATTGAGCGGATCCAGCTCAAGCACCCGATCGGCGAGGAAGGCGTAACCGCTTCCATCGCTGGCATGGAATCTCACCTGATTGGCATTGCAAAAGGCGCCGACAAGGCTGCGCACACGGTTTGGATTTCCCAGCGAGAAATCGGCATGCGTCATGAGTTCGAGCACCCGCTCGAGCGTATCCGCGCGCGGGCTGGTCGCCTGGACGCTAAACCACTTGTCCAGAACCAGCGGCTCGCCGGACCAGCGCCGGTAGAAGTCCTCTAGCGCACTCATGCCCTCGGTTCCAGGGTAGTCGACCAGATAGCGCAGTGCGGCGATGACATCAGTCATATTCGCGGCTGCAGCAAACTGCGCCTGACAGGCCGCCAGCGCCTCATCATCAGCCGCCTTCATGAGATATCTTAGCGATAGGTTTTTGAGCGCCCGACGCCCGACGGCCTCCGGTGTAAAGGCATAGGGTTCCAGGCTGTCGTTGTCGCGGTAGACCTTCAACAGCGACTCGCGCAAACGCTCGCCGATGGCGCATTGCAGCGCGGTATGGGCGCGGTGGATGGCCTCGACATCTACGACGGACATCTGATCGGCCAGATCACTTTCGGATGGTAGCGTGAGCACTTGCGCCAGCAGCGCCTTGTCGAGCGAGGCATCCAGCAGCGCCTGCTCAAAGGCGGCGAAGAATGACGCCGGAATCTCGGCGCGTGGATCGGCCACCAGCGCCAGCAGCAGCCGTTGCATCAGGCTTTGAGCGGCATCCCAGCGATTGAAACCGTCACTGTCATTGGCCATGAGAAAGCGCAGATCGGCGTCGCTGTAATCAAACTGCACCTTCACCGGTGCCGCGAAGCCACGCAACAGCGAGGGAACGGGGCGCGCCTTTAAGCCGACGAAACAAAAGTGCTGCTCGCTCTCGCACAGCTCCAGCAGCCGCGTCCCCGGTCTCACCGTGCCAGTCTCGTCTGCGAGTCGCAGCGGCAAGTCGCTTCCGTCTGCCCCTAAAAGCCCAAGTGCGATCGGGATGTGAAACGCCGCCTTGGTGGGCTGCCCCGGCGTGGGCGGGGTGTGCTGGCGGATGGTCAGGGTGTAAGACCCGGCATCCGCATCGTAGTCATCGCGAACGCTCAGTTGCGGCGTGCCCGCCTGCCGATACCAGAGACGAAACTGCGCCAGATCGCGCCCACTGGCGTCTTCCATACAGCGCACGAAGTCATCGGTGGTGACGGCCTGTCCGTCATGACGCGCGAAGTAGAGATCGGTCGCCTCACGAAATACCGTGGGGCCAAGCAGGTTGGCCTGCATACGCACCACCTCGGCGCCTTTTTCATACACAGTCGCGGTGTAGAAATTATTGATCTCGATATAGGCATCGGGGCGCACCGGATGGGCCATCGGCCCTGCGTCCTCGGCGAACTGATGCGCCCGCAGCAGTCGCACGTCGCTGATGCGCTTGACGCCGCGCGAGCCGACATCGGCGGAGAACTCCTGATCGCGGTAGACCGTGAAACCCTCCTTGAGACTGAGCTGGAACCAGTCGCGGCAGGTAATGCGGTTGCCGGTCCAGTTGTGGAAATATTCGTGCGCGATGACGCTCTCGATACCGTCGAAGTCGACATCCGTAGCGGTGTCCGGCCGCGCCAGGACGAACTTGTCGTTAAAGACGTTGAGTCCCT
>JARIBS010000074.1 GCA_029257385.1 Thiorhodococcus sp. | reverse complement strand
GTCTGCAATACCAGATCAAGCGTTGCAGCGGTCCCTGTGTCGGGCTGATCAGCCCCGAGCACTACGCCGAGGATGTCGCGCACAGCATCCAGTTCCTCAATGGCCGAACGGGCGAAGTAGTTGAGGCGCTCGGCGCGGCCATGAAGCGCGCCTCGGCGGATCTGGCGTTCGAGCGCGCGGCGCTGCTGCGCGATCAGATCGCGACCCTGATGCGTATCCAGCAGCGTCAGTATGTGAACGGGGAGGGCGGCGATCTCGACATCATCGCCAGCGCGCAGGAGGGTGGTGTCAACTGCGTGCAGGTCTTTTTCATTCGCGGTGGACGCAATCTCGGCAACAAGGCGTTCTTTCCCCAGGCGCCGCCGGATACAGATGAGGCGACGCTCCTGGCCGGTTTCCTTGCCCAATTTTACGTCGACAAGTTTATTCCGCCAGACTTGATTCTGAGTGTCTCGCCCGAAGATGCCGAACTGCTCGAAACGGCCTTCTCCGAGCAGGCTGGACGACGGGTGCGTATGCGTGTGAACGTGCGCGGCGAGCGCGCGCGCTGGCTGGAGATGGCGCGCGAGAATGCCCAGGTCGCGCTTAATTCTCGGCTGGGCAGTCAGGCCGGATATGCACGCCGGTTGGAGGCTCTGCGCAAGGCGCTGGCGCTCGAGGAGCTTCCGGCGCGCATGGAGTGCTTCGACATCAGTCACACGGGCGGCGAGCGGGCCGTGGCCTCCTGTGTCGTGTTCGACGCAGAGGGGGCGCGCAAATCCGACTATCGGCGTTTCAACATCGACGCCATCACGCCGGGCGACGACTATGCGGCCATGCATCAGGCGTTGACGCGCCGTTACACTCGTGTCAAACAGGGCGAGTATCCGATCCCCGACGTCCTCTTCATCGATGGCGGGCGCGGTCAGCTCGGTGCGGTGGATGCAGCCCTTGCAGAGCTGGGCATCAACGGTCTGCTGTTGGTTGGCGTGTCGAAAGGGCCGGACAGACGCCCCGGAACCGAACAACTTTGGTTGTTGGGGCGAGAGACGCCCGTTATACTCGCGAGCGATTCACCGGCCATGCATCTGATTGAGCAGATCCGCGACGAAGCTCATCGTTTCGCGATCACCGGCCATCGCCAGCGTCGCGCCAAGGCCCGCACCACCTCCGTGCTGGAGGAGATCAGCGGAGTCGGCCCCAAGCGCCGACAGCGTCTCCTGACGCAGTTCGGTGGGCTGCGCGGTCTGATGCGGGCGGGTGTCGAGGAGATCGCCGGGGTCGAGGGCATCGGCCCACAGTTGGCTCAGCACATCCACGATGCTTTTCACCAAGACGCAGCGGGATCTTAAAGAAACGATGTGGAACTTGCCGAATCTCCTCACGATGCTGCGCATCGTCCTGATCCCGGTGTTTGTCGCCGTCTTCTACATTGATGCGCCTTGGGCGAGCTACGCTGCGGGTGCCGTGTTCGGCGCCGCGGCGATTACCGACTGGCTCGACGGCTACCTGGCGCGACGTCTGGGGCAGATGACGGCGCTCGGTGCCTTTCTCGATCCGGTCGCCGACAAGCTGATGGTCGCGGTCGCGCTGGTGGTCTTGCTCCAGGCCGACCCGCTTGTGCTCATCGCGCTGCCGGTGATGGTCATCATCGGGCGCGAGATTACGGTCTCGGCCCTGCGCGAATGGATGGCCGAGATTGGTGCTCGGGCGACGGTGGCAGTGTCCAATCTGGGCAAGATCAAGACCACCGCGCAGATGATCTCCATCGTGCTCATGATCCTGCGCGACTCCATCTTCGGACCCTGGGTCTACGACATCGGGATCGTGTTGCTGTATGTTGCGGCGATCCTCACGCTCTGGTCGATGCTGCTCTATATGACCGCCGCCTGGCCGAGCCTCTCGGGCAAGGATCAGACACAGGGTGCTGAGTCGGCCTCTTAACGCTGCTTGACATGGAGCCAATAGCCCTTATAATGCACGGCTCTTAGCGGGAATAGCTCAGTTGGTAGAGCACAACCTTGCCAAGGTTGGGGTCGCGAGTTCGAGTCTCGTTTCCCGCTCCAAATTCTGAAACGGCGACCATTGCGGTCGCCGTTTTGCGTTTGGGCGGTGTGCGCCCGCCTGCGACCCGCAGATCCACCCGGACGGCTTTCGCCGTGTTTCACCAACTGTCATACTTGGGTTCTTGAGTTCGATCGCTTGAATTCGTCATTCCCGATCAGAATACAGTCTCTATGACAGCTTCAATCTCTCTCGCGACATCGTATCAGGCCCCTCTCTGCGTGGAGGAAATCAGCGCTCAGTTTCCGATTCTGCAGACGCGCGCACACGGCCGACCGCTGGTCTATCTCGACAGCGCCGCCAGCACGCAGCAGCCGGAGGCGGTCATCCGTGCGGTCAGTGACTACCACCGACACCATCACGCCAATATCCACCGTGGCGTTTATCAACTCTCGCAGACCGCCACGCATCTGTACGAAGACGCCCGAGCGCGCGTTGCGGGATTTTTGGGCGCGGCCGAGCCTGCCGAATGCATCTTTACCTCTGGGACGACGGCCGCGATCAATCTAGTCGCCTCGGCTTGGGGGCGTGCATCGCTGGCGCCGGGCGATGAGATCATCCTCTCGGTGCTGGAGCATCATTCCAACATCGTGCCCTGGCAGTTGGCCGCCGAGGCAAGCGGCGCGCGCATCAAGGTCATTCCCATCAACGATGCCGGCGAACTTGATCTGGATGCCTATCGCGCGCTGCTGTCTCCGCGCACGCGCATTGTTGCGATTAATCATGTCTCCAATGCGCTCGGGACCATCAATCCGGTGCGCGAGATTATCGCCGAGGCCCACGCCGCTGGCGCTCTGGTGCTGATCGACGGTGCGCAGTGGGTCGCCCACGGTCCGGTCGATGTCCAGGCGCTGGATGCGGATTTCTACGCCTTCTCCGGCCACAAGCTCTATGGTCCAACCGGTATCGGGGTGCTCTATGGGAAGCGCCGGTTGCTAGAGACCATGCCGCCCTACCAGGGTGGCGGCGATATGATCGAGCGGGTGACTTTCGCGCGCACGACCTACGCGCCGCTACCCAACAAGTTTGAGGCCGGCACGCCGCACATCTCCGGGGCCGTCGGACTGGCGGCCGCGATCGACTGGATCGAGACGATCGGACTTGAGCGCATCGGCGCCCACGAGCAGTCATTATTGCGCCATACGACCGGGCGGCTCGCTGAAATTCCGGGGCTGGAACTCAAGGGGACCGCGCGCGAGAAGAGCGCGGTGGTGTCCTGGGTGATGGTCGATCCACCGATCGCCACGCTGGATGTCGCCACGCAGCTCGATCTGGCTGGGGTCTGTATCCGCACCGGGCATCATTGCTGTCAGCCGCTCATGGATCGGCTGGGGGTCTCTTCGACCGCCCGTGCGTCCATGGGCGTCTACAACCGCAAGGAGGATATCGACCGTCTGGCCGATGGGCTGGCCGAGATCACCAGCGCGGCGCTGAAACGTTCGCGCGCGTCGGTCGCGCATATCGTGCCTGAACCAACCCCGGATGTGCTCTACCCCGCCGCCGTCGCGCAATCGCCCGAGGCTGCGGCCGAAGAGATCGTCGAGCTTTTTGCCTTTCTGCCCGACTGGCCGATGCGTCATCAGCATATCATCGATCTCGGGGACCAACTGCCCGTCATGCCCGCGTCGCTCAAGAGCGCGGCCAACGCCGTCAGCGGCTGTCAGAGCACGGTCCATATCGCGGCGCGCCTCAAGCCGGGGACCGATGATGTCATCGAGTTCCTGGCCGACAGCGATGCCAATATCGTTCGCGGGCTGATTGCCTTGCTGCAACAGCTCTACTCAGGCCAACCGGCACGCGCCATTCTGGACTTCGATGCCGAGGCATTGTTCGCCCGCATCGGTCTCGACGAAAATCTGAGCATGACCCGGCGCAACGGTCTTGCGTCCATGATCCAGAGGCTGAAACAGTTGGCGCAGCAGTCTGCCGGATAGACGACGGGCGCCGAAACGCATGGGTCGGCGTGTCGCTGGCCCATGCGTTTCGTTTAGCAGGCGTACCCTCAGTAACCGCCCTTGCGCTTGACTGCGGGCAGGCCGGCGATCTTGGTGCCCTGTTTGGTGGGTGCGAGTGGGAAGAGCTGGTAGAGATCCTTGCTGCTGGGCTTGCTGCCCCAGATCTCGCCCATGCTCTTGAGCAGGGCGCGCTCCATCGGTTGGTTCTGGCCGTTGTCGATGTATTCGTCACGCAGGTGCTTGATCACGTCCCAGTGCCTGTCGGTCAACTCGATGCGCTCGATCTCGGCGAGCTTGCGCGCGACATCCTCGTCCCAGTCGGCGTGGTTCTCGAGATAACCGTCGTCGGTTGTCGAGATGTTCTTGCCATTGACTTCGATGGCCATTTCAGTCTCCTCGATTCATCATGAAATTATTTCGGCCAGTCCGTGCTCTGGCCGTTTTGGCGCTTGGGCGTGCTGGAAGGCCAGAATCTTATTAACTCATGATGGTGTCGACAAGTTCGCCGACACGCAATCAGGCTTGCTGCTGTAAGGAGTCAATACCCTTGTGTGGGATAAAGATTCCGCATCCCATCAGGCGATGGGGTCCCAGACCCCGTTGCTGAAGACGGATGGACTCCTCCCTGGTCAGACCGGCCAGCATAAGACTGCGGGTCTGGATGATGCCATCGGGACCACGCAGGCGGGTCGTCTTGCCGCACAGCGCCTTGCGTATCTGAATATCCATCGCTTCGAGCGTCCGCGCGGCGGCAGCGAGAAAATGCTCCTCCGGCTCGGCATCGGTTTCCATGGCGACATAGCGGGCAAAAATGGTCGTCTCCTGACTCAGCGGCTTGATCTTGCCGGGGCCAAGGGTCAGTGCATGACCGGCGACTTCGAGGCGGATTCCCGGAAGCGTCGAGAGTAGCTCATCGGCGCGGGTTGCGGGGGCGCGGATGCCGAGTTTGGTGCGTCGGGAAACCATCAGCAGAGTGTCCTCGCCATGCTCGGGGCGTTCCCAGCCATTCTGGGAGCCGGCGCCATAAATGCTGTGAACCGCCAGGCGCGGCTCGTCGGCGACCCAGGGGAGGGCGGAGCGCAGCGCGCACGAGAGCGGATAGGCGTGGTCGACCGGAATGCGCTTACACGCGATCGAGAATAGGATGTCGACGATCGTGTCAGGACTGGGCCGCGCGTCTGCCGCGTCGTCTTCGTTCCAGAACATGGCGCTTTACTCCGGGCATTTGGGTGGGCGGCGTCGCCGGATCGATCATCAGGCCAATGGCATGCGTTCTTGTAGGGCCTCGCGGTCGAACCACCAATCGTCCTGAACCAGGACATCGACGACATTGCGCAGACGCACCAGGAATTTCTCCGGCTCTTTCAGCTCCAGGCGCTCCATCCAGGCGTCGAGCTGCGCGGCGGATTCGACTCCGCTATGGCGCCGCGCGACCATACCGAGCAACTGGGTGGCGAAAAACATCAGGTCTTCGCGCTCTCGGCCCTCGGCGCGCACGTCGGCGAGAAACAGCGCTGTAGTGGCGGCGACTGCCGCGCCGTCGGAGTCGTCAGGGGTGTCTTCGATAACGTGGTTGAGCAGCTCGATGGTCAGCTCAGGATCGATCGGACAGGTCACGGCCAGCCAGATACCCTGGCCCAGGGCGGCGACCGACTGCGGTTGGTTGGCCTGAAAGAGGACATCGCAGGCATCGGCG
>JARIBS010000036.1 GCA_029257385.1 Thiorhodococcus sp. | reverse complement strand
CCGTACAGCTCCTGGACTCAGGTTGCAGAGTAGACCTCAACGCGCCTCGGGGCGGTTCTCGGTGCAACATAGGGCGGTCGATCACGATGAAATCAAAGCACGCTCAGGCTGGCTTGAGACCAGCGCGTCCGGGCAAGTTTACAGCGCTCTTGAGTGCTTGTCTGGTGGCCTCGGGGCAAACGCTACAGCGAAAAACCATTACTTTTTGCGCGTTTTTTGATTTTAGCGCGCAAGTGCACTATATGTTTACATCTTGCATCAGGATGCAAGAACGCGTTTGTTGAACACGCATAACAACGACGAGGAACTCCAATGACAACGATCGGCTCACGACACAGCTTAGGTATGGCAATCGCTTCAGCGCTTTTGCTCGTAGGACTTGGCATGCAGCCAGCCGCGGCTCAATCTGTTTGCAAGGGGCTTGAGAAAAGCGCATGCGAGGCACAAGACGCGTGCCACTGGGTCGATGGATATACACGCAAAGATGGCGTGAAAGTCTCTAGCCACTGCCGGACGTCCTCGGGCAAGGGCTCAAAGAGCCGAAGTTCATCAGTAGACAACTCGGAGAGACGCCAGGATTCCAACTGATTGAAATCGAAGTTGACACAGGGATGTGCCACCTGGCTCACTCACACAGCAACCTCAAGCCACTGATCCAGCCTCGCTTGAACGGCCTCGACACCTAATCGCTCTGGCGCTGAGAAGCATTCCACGCTAATTCTGTCACTATCAGCGCTAACGGCACGCTCCACTGCAAGTTGCGCCGCGCGCGCCGGCCCTTTCTTGAGCTTGTCGGCCTTGGTCAGCAGGAGGAGGATGGAGAGATCGCGGTGCCTGACCCAGTCGAGCATCTGCCGATCGTAGTCCATCAATGGATGGCGGATGTCCATCACGATGACCAGACCGGCGAGCGAGCGGCGGCACTCGAGATAGTGCGAGAGATGCTGCTGCCACTGCTGTTTGACCGAGATCGCCACCTTGGCATAGCCGTAACCAGGAAGATCTACCAGCCGGCGTTCGTCGTCCAGCTCGAAAAAGATGATCTGTTGCGTACGCCCGGGCGTTTTACTGGTTCTGGCGAGCGCCTTTTGATGACAGAGCGCGTTGATAGCGCTCGACTTTCCCGCATTTGAACGCCCGGCGAAGGCGACCTCGCGCCCGATGTCCTCGGGCGCCTGTTCCAGCTTGGCCGCTGCGGTGAGGAAGTGCGCACCTTGATAGAAGGCCCGCATGTCAGCTCTCGGCCCAGTCTGGATCACGCACCCAGTGACCTGAGCGACCTCCGGCCTTTTCGACGAGACGAATATCAGTCATTTCCATACCGCGATCCACCGCCTTGCACATATCGTAGATGGTCAGGAGGCTGATCTGCACCGCGCACAGCGCCTCCATTTCGACGCCCGTCTGCCCGTGCGTCTCTACGGTTGCGCGGCAATGAACGGCGCTGTCGGCATGGAGGATCTCGAGATCGACAGCGACCCGCGTGAGGCTCAGTGGATGGCAGAGCGGCACCAGCTCGGCGGTCCGCTTGGCGGCCATGATACCAGCGATCCGCGCGATGCCGAGCACATCGCCCTTTTGGTGGCCGCCCTGTTTGATCAGGGCGAGCGTCGCTGAGTCCATTCGGATGCACCCCTCGGCCAGGGCGCGACGGCGTGTCGCGGCCTTATCGCCGACGTCCACCATGTGCGCCTCGCCGCTGGGTGTGAAGTGCGTCAGTGGCATCAGAAGGCCGGCTTTTCCGGGGCGTCTTCGAACATTTTGACGCTTTCCATAATCTCCTGACAGGCTTCCTCGCGACCGCCCCAGCCGCCGACACGTACCCATTTGCCTTCGTCGAGATCCTTGTAGTGCTCGAAGAAGTGCGCGATCTGATCAAGCAGATGCTGAGGCATATCGCGGAAGCTCTCGACGTTGCGATAACCTTTGTAAAGTGTGTCGACCGGCAGCGCGAGGATCTTGGCGTCGTCGCCTGACTCGTCAGTCATCGTCAACACACCGATAGGGCGGCATTTGATAACCGAGCCGGAAATGAGCGGATAGGGGGTGATGACTAGGACATCGACCGGATCGCCATCTGGGGACAGGGTATTGGGCACATAACCGTAATTGCAGGGATAGTACATGGCCGTCGACATAAAGCGATCGACGAACATGGCCCCGGTTTCTTTATCCATCTCGTACTTCACCGGATCCGAGTTCGACGGGATTTCGATGATGACGTTGAGGATGTGGGGGATGCTATCGCCCCGGGAAACCTTAGATAAATCCATGAGCTAGCCTCTGTTGAATCAAGAATCCGCACTTATGCGGACCACAAGCACATGACAAAAAGCCCCTGACGGGCTGATTGCGACGCGTAAAGATTTTAAGTGTATTCCAAGATGCGCCCGAAAACCCCAACCCTGCAGATATTTTGCGCGCCCTTCCGCGCGTGATCGGCGCGCGCAGCGTGTGCCATTAGAGCTCGAAGGGCGCGAGCTTGCGCGCGACCGGGAGGTTTTTGAGGGTGACGTATTTGGGCAAGCCGCGCTCGAAGGGCGGATAATCCTCGCCCTGGATCAGCGGAATCAAATACTCCTTGCAGGCCGACGTGATGCCAAAGCCATCCGCTGAGATGAACTCACGCGGCATGAATTTCTCGACATTAGCGACCTCCGAGAGCGGTGCCTCGCCGACCTCCCACGCATAAGGATCATTGCTTAGACGCTTGATCATGGGCATGACCGCATTATGCCCGGCCAGCGCAAATTCAACGCCCGCGCGACCCACAGCATACGCCTGTTCGACATCGGTCTTTGAGGCCAGATGACGCGCTGCGCGCTGGAGATAATCGGCTACTGCCCAGTGGAACTTATAGCCGGTGGCGTCCTTGATCATGTTCGCGACCACCGGCGCAGCGCCGCCCAACTGCGCATGCCCAAAGGCGTCGCGCGTGCCCTGCTCGGCAAGGAAACGGCCATCCGGGTACTTGGCCCCCTCGGAAATGACGATGGTACAAAAATCGAACCGCTCGACCTTGTCCTTAACCGCGGCTATGAAGCGCTCTTGGTCGAACTCGATCTCGGGAAACAGAATCATGACCGGAATCGCGTGATCCTCCACGAGTCCGCCAGCGGCGGCGATCCAGCCAGCATGACGTCCCATGACTTCAAGAACGAAAACCTTGGTCGAAGTTTTAGACATGGAGCGCACGTCGAAGGACGCCTCGAGCGTGGAAGTTGCGATGTATTTGGCGACTGAACCGAAACCCGGACAGTTGTCCGTGATCGGCAGGTCGTTGTCGACGGTTTTGGGGATATGGATCGCCTGGACGGGATAGCCGAGCTTTTCCGAAAGCTGCGAGATCTTGTAGCAAGTATCGGCCGAATCGCCGCCACCATTGTAGAAAAAGTAGCCTATGTCATGCGCCTTGAAGATCTCGATCAGACGCTCGTACTCGCGTTTGCTCGCCTCCAGGCTTTTAAGCTTGTAGCGGCAGGAGCCGAAGGCGCCGGCCGGCGTATAGCGCAGCGCGGCGATCGACTCGTCGGATTCCTGGCTGGTGTCGATGAGATCCTCGGTGAGCGCACCAATGATGCCGTAGCGTCCGGCATAAACGTTGGCGATGCGGTCGGTGTGGCGTCGGGCAGTCTCGATGACACCGCAGGCGGAGGCGTTGATGACTGCCGTAACACCGCCGGATTGTGCGTAGAAGGCATTTCTTGCTGACATGGTCGTCCTCGCTTGATCAAATGTCCGGTTGGTTTGGGTGGGCAGCATCCGCAGATCCGCTAACGCGTACGAGTTCAGTACCCTATTTAGGCTGCGGCCAAGGGTGGTAGAGCGACACCGATGCCCAAGGCGCGCTCCATCAAGTGCCGCTTGACGGGTGCGACCCGATCGGTTGCCTGCAGGCCCAGACTACGCAGAGCCGACAATGGCTGCATATCGTTACCGAATAGACGCTTGAAGGCATCCATGGACGCGAGCATCAGCATATTGTCACCCCGGCGCGCCCGCTCGTAGCGTCGCAGCGTCCAGAGTCCGGCGATATTGCGCCCACGCGCGCGACCGTACTCGATGGCCGCCACCAACTCGGCGGCATCCAGAAAGCCGAGATTGACGCCCTGCCCCGCCAGCGGATGGACTGCATGCGCCGCATCCCCGATCAACGCCAGCCCGGTTTGTACATATTGCTTGGCGTGCTGCAGGCGCAGCGGCACCGCCGCGCGCGGGCCATCGAGCGCGAGACGACCAAGCCGGGCCTCGGAGGCGTCCGTCAATGCCTCTGAGAACGACAGGTCATCCATGGACATCAGTTCTGTGGCGCGCTCGTGGGTGGCGGACCAGACCAGCGAACAGCGCCCGTCGGCCAAGGGCAACAGAGCCAACGGACCGGTTGGTAGAAACCGCTGCCAGGCGGTCTCCTGGTGCCACTCGGCGGGTCGCACATTGGCCACAATGGCGCGCTGGTCATAGTCCCAGCCCTCGGTCTCGATCCCGGCGAGCGCGCGCACCAGAGAGTCGCGACCGTCGGCACCGACCACCAGCCGCGCCTGGATCGAGCGGCCATCGGTCAGGAGCACGCGCGAGGTCGGCTCGCCCTGATCGATATCCACGATGGCTGCGGGGCACAAGAGCTGGATGTCCGCGAGGTGCTCCAGCGCCTCCCAGAGCGCAAGCTGAGTGACCCGGTTCTCGATGATGTGGCCGAGATCGGCCTGACCCACGGCCTCGCTGTCGAAGTGGATGTGGCCACCGCCGACGGCGTCCCAGACGTGCATCTGGCGATAGGGGCTGCAACCCAGCACCTGGATGCGCTCCCAGACCCCGAGTCGTTGCAAAATCCGCTGGCTCGCCCGGCTCAGGGCCGAGACCCGCAGATCGATCTCTCCTGCGGGCCAGCCGCGGGCTAGTTCCCTGGCCTCGATGACGGCGATGGTCAGACCCTTGCCGGACATGGCAGCCGCGAACGCGGCACCGACCATCCCGCCGCCGACAACGACAATATCGAAGCATTGCTCAACATCAGGCATGTGTATTCTCCAGCGGGAGTCCCCTGGCGAGACGCGGCAGACGTCCGCCGAGACCCATGAAGCGCTCGGCGAGCAGATGGCGCGCGCCCGGGATGAGGTCGAGACCCAGCATGCCCAGATTGCGGCCGATCCGCACGGGCAGCCAGCGCATGACAAACAGCCGCGCCAGAGCATCCGTCAGCCGGGCGGTCGCGATCTGATCGCGCAGACGCCAATGGCGGTAGTTGGCCAGCGTCGCGGCTGAGCCAACATCGCCGCCCTTGACCGCACTCTGTGCCACGACCTCTGCCAGGGCGGCGACGTCGCGCAATCCCAGGTTGAAACCCTGCCCGGCGACCGGATGGAGTGAATGCGCGGCATTACCGATCAGGACCAGACGCTCCTGGACCGAATCGCGTGTCAACAGCAGCTTGAGCGGATAAGCGCGGCGCGGTGCGGCCTGTCCGAGACGCCCGAGCCGATAGCCGAAGCGCGCTTGCAGACGGGCGAGAAAATCGGCATCTGAAAGCGCCAGGATCTCGGCCGTCTCATCCTCACGACAGGTCCAGACGACCGAATAACGCCCGTTGGTCATAGGCAGCATCGCCAAAGGGCCGGACTCCGTGAAGCGCTCGAAGGCGAGTCCGCGCAGCGGGCGTTCCGGTGTTAGGGTCGTGATAATAGCGTCATGCCCGTAGGCGCGCTCCTCGGTCGCCAAATCGAGCTGACGGCGCACCGCCGAGTTAGCGCCATCGGCGGCGACCAGGAGTCGGGTGCGCAGGTGCAGCGTCTCGCCCTCGGCAACAACATCGACATCGACCCCGTCGGCGTGGACGCGATGACTCAGCAGTTGCGCCGGACAGTAGCGCTTGAGATTGGCGGCACGTTCGAGTCCCGCATGGATGGCCAGCCCGATGGCGCGCGCCGGAGCGACGTAGCCCAGGGCCTCGACGCCCTCCTCGGCATGATCGAGTCTGGCGAAACCGCAGTGTCCGCGGTCGGAGACATGGACCTTCAGGATGGCTTCCGCCTCGGGTTCGATATCTGGCCACAGACCGATGGCGGAGAAGATCCGCTGGCTGCCGAGCGACACGGCGATCACCCGCTCGTCGTAGCTCGGTTGTTGTTCGCAACGCGGCGCCACGGCCTCGATCAGGGCGACTTTGAGTCCGGTGCCGTTGAGGGCGCAGGCAAGGCTGCCGCCTACGAGACCGCCGCCGATAATCACCACATCGTAGTCATGCATCATTGGATTTACGCTCCGTTACAGAGCCCGTCAGGGTCCAGCGTATCCGCCTCGGTAGCCATCAAGGCTTCGATCTCATCCGGGTGTTTGGGTACTGCAGCCGAGAGGATCTCGTTGCCGTGCTCGGTGATGAGCAGGTCATCCTCAATGCGGATGCCGATCCCGCGATAGACCTTTGGCACCACATCGGTGCTGGGCATATAGAGTCCGGGTTCGATGGTCAGCATCATGCCGGGCTCGAACACGCGCCATTCGCCGTCGTGTTTGTAATCCCCCACATCATGCACGTCCATCCCGAGCCAATGGCCGGTGCGGTGCATGTAATAGGGCTTATAGGCTTCGTCCTCAATGAGCTTGGCGAGCTTGCCTTTCAGGATTCCCAGATCGACCAGCCCCTTGGTCAGCACCCGAACCGCAGCGTCGTGGGGCTCATTCCATCCGCATCCGGGCCGTGCTTTCTTGATGGCGGCTGACTGGGACTTGAGGACCAGTTCGTAGAGCTGTCGCTGGGGCCGGCTGAAACGACCATTGACAGGAAAAGTCCGGGTGATATCGGAAGCATAACCATCCAGCTCGCAGCCGGCATCGATCAGCACCAGATCGCCGTCCTTGAGTGTATCGGTGTTATCGGTGTAGTGCAGAATACAGGCATTGATGCCGCTCCCGACGATGGTGGGATAGGCCAGATGGCGCGCGCCGTCAATCGCACAGGCGTACTGGAACTCGGCATCCAGATCGCTTTCGCACATGCCTGGGGTGCAGATGCGCATCAGCCGGCGATGCGCTTGCGCTGAGATTGTCGCAGCGCGACGCATGAGCTGCGCCTCCGCCTTGCTTTTGCGCAGACGCTGCTCATGCAGCAGAGACTCGATGGTGATGAAGGTATCGGGTGCGCGGGCGCCAGTGCGCACGCGTGATTTGATCTGATCGACCCAGCCCATGACCCGAGCGTCCAGCGCCGCATCGTGACCAACGGCGTAATAGAGCCGTTGGCGCCCGTCGATCAGGGTCGGCATCAAGTCGTCTAAGTCGCTCAGTGGATGGGCTTGATCGGCGGCGAGCGTCGTCCTGGCGCCGTCGACGCCCAGACGTGAGCCATCCCACTGCTCGCGCCCCTCGTCGCGTGGGCGGCAGAAGACGACGAATTCGCCCTCCTTGCGCTTCGGCGCGATGACGGCGAAGGCATCGGGCTCAGTGAAGCCGGTGAGATAGTTAAAATCACTGTCCTGGCGAAAGGGGTAGTGCACGTCGCGGTTGCGGATGCGTTCGCGCGCGGCGGGTAGGATCGCGATCGCATTCGCGCCGATCTGTTTTGCCAGCGCCTTTCGGCGTCGCTTGTACTCGGATCGTGTCATGTCTGCTCGGTGTGTGCGCGGGGATCAATGCGCTCATCATGGATCAGCATGGCCGCCACTCGGATGAACTCGGTCACTTCGGTTAACGCCTGTTCGTTGTCTTCTGTTTCGTCGAGATCGTCGAAATCCATGCGGGTCATGGTCAGAAAATCGCGATAGACCTCACGGGCGTCCTCGGAGAGGGTCTGCTCGGAGATACCCAAAACGCCCATGGCATAGAGAAATCCGCGCACCCAATCATAAGTGGCGGCGGCACGCTCAATGAGCGGCGCGCTCTCGTCGGGAGTCGGAATATTGATGGCAAGATCAGGACCACTGATGGCGGTCTCGATAGACAGCGCATAATCGCGCAGGACGGCACGTTCAGTGCGCTGAGACGCGTCATCATCTGCTCCTGTCAAGGGCATGATCTGATCGAGCCAGCGCGTCACGGGATCGCTTGCCCCGCAGCAGAGCAAGCCGCACAGTATTCCATGCGCCTCGGCAAGCGTTGGGTGTAGGGGGCTGGCGCTGAGATAATCGCCAATCTGGGAGCGGTCGATATTCATGTTAACCTGTTTGGTGGACAGTAGAAGCCCCAGGGTATTTATGATCTTTGATCATAGCATGGGGCCTTACCCAATTGACCGCTCACAAAGCCGCTTCTATAGTGCGGAGAATTTCAACGGAGTCGCGGACTTTGGCCAACTTTGACCTCGACCAACTTGAGCAGCAGGTAAATGCACTGATCCGCCTGAGCCAGAGGCTTCGCGATGAGAACGCGTCTCTGCGCGTGCGTCAGGAGTCCCTGGTCACGGAAAGGAGCGAATTAATTGAAAAAACCGAGCAGGCGCGAAGTCGTGTCGAGGCCATGCTATCGCGATTGCGCGCAATGGAGGAGAATTTGTGATCGAAGAGCCGTTGCAAGTTACGATTAAAATACTCGACAAAGATTATCGGATCGGCTGCGCGCATCACGAGCAGAACGACCTCAGAGCGTCCGCGCGTCTTCTCGACAGCCGCATGCGAGAGATTCGTCAAACTGGCCGTGTCATTGGCACCGATCGCATTGCCGTGATGGCCGCGCTCAACATCGCCCATGATCTTGTCCAGCTACAGCGCTCGCAGGTGGTCGGCGTGGGATTGGATGCAGAGTCTGGAAAGCGGCTCAGCCAGTTGCAAGAGCGCGTCAACCAAGCGCTGGCGGGTGACACGCCGAAGCTCCCTAAGCCATCGGTACCAGAGAAATCGAGCGAAGCTTCCCCTCCACTGGACGCGCCCGACGAAAAAGTATAGCCTCTTATCTTAAGACACCCCCTGTAGCGTTCGATAGCGGCCTGGGTATTTCTTGAGCCTAATCGCTGCCCTGGGGATATGAAGTCAACGCTGTTGAGCATGTCCGTCACCGAGCGGAAAGCCTGAAGCCGCGATGATTGTCCCCACTTGAACCGCCTGGTTCAAGAACGAAGGCCTGCGACGACGCACATGGGGGGTGTCCCCCCACCCCACAAAATGCAATCTTTGCCCGCCCTCAGAGTCCAACTGCGCTCGCAGCGTCGTCTCATACGACCACAGATGCAGCGCGCGCACGCCATCTCGGTCGCAAAACGACTCGCAGCGACACAGCCTGTCTTAAACGCTACGCGAATTGCTTTCTACTGGCCCGCTGATGGCGAGCTCGATCCCCGCCCGCTGATGCGCATGATTTGTGGCAAAGGCAAGCAGTGCTATCTTCCTGTTCTAAGCCCGATTCGCATCGGGCGGTATCGTGGTCGGCTCTGGTTCGCACGCCATCTGACCGCTGCGCGGATGCGATCGAATCGATTCGGCATCCCCGAGCCGACTGTGCGCGGACGCCATCTTCTGCGCCCACTGGCGCTTGATGTGCTCATCATTCCGCTGGTCGGTTTTGATGCCCAATGTCACCGTATTGGCATGGGCGGCGGTTTCTACGATAGAACCCTGGCCTATCTGAGCAAGCGCAAATATTGGAAGCGACCACGGCTGATCGGCGTCGCACACGAATGTCAGCGCTTGGAGCGTATCGAGCCGCGTACCTGGGACGTTGCGCTCGATGCGGTCGTCACCGAAGCGGGGTTCTATTCTAGCCGCTGCAGAGGGTGACTTTTTTGCAACAATGGCAGCAACTGGAGAATGCTCAATGAATCAGGACGCTCTAAAAAAACAGGCCGCCGAGGCTGCTCTGGACTATGTGGATGGAGGCGTAATTGGGGTTGGAACAGGTTCGACCGTCAATCACTTTATCGATGCCTTGGCAAAGATCAAGGGGCGTATCGAAGGCGTTGTTTCCAGCTCGGAGGCATCCACCGAGCGTCTCAAGCGACACGCAATCCCCGTACTGGATCTCAACGCCGCTGGCGAACTCTCGGTCTATATCGATGGTGCCGATGAGTCCAATGCGCTACTTCAGCTTATCAAGGGGGGGGGTGGCGCGCTGACCCGCGAGAAAATCATCGCGGCGGCAAGCCGGACCTTCGTGTGCATTGCCGACGAGAGTAAACTCGTCAAAGCGCTTGGGGCTTTTCCGCTGCCGGTTGAAGTCGTTGCCATGGCACGCAGTTATGTCGCCCGTGAGTTGGTGCGGCTGGGTGGAACGCCAATCTGGCGCGAAGGCTACGTGACCGATAACGGCAACCTGATCCTGGATGTCCATCACCTTGAAATCCTGGAGCCACTGGCGCTCGAACAACGCATCAATAATATCGCCGGTGTCGTCACAGTGGGGATTTTCGCCCTCAGACCTGCAGACATTCTGATTCTAGGATCGGCGGATGGCCCCGAAATTCTGAAGGCAAATTAGCCAAACTGCTGCCTCAGACGACCAGCATCCAGAAACAAGAAACGGGACTTTAAAGTCCCGTTTCTATTCTCACAACTTTAAGCGTAGCGCTTAGAAGTTGTGGATCATGCCAACCGAGAAGCCATCCCAATCGCCGACAGGGGCGTCATCGTCAACCTGCGTGTAGAGCACGTATGCCTTGGTACGCTTGCTGAGGTTATGATCGAAGGCGACGGCCCAGGTGAAGTAATCACCCTTGACGGAATCCTTAAGATCCTTGAAGGCGTCGGGCTTTGGAACGCGGCCGTCACGGTTACCGCTACCGTACATGCCCTTGATCATGTTATTGCCGAAGGCATAGCCCGCTTGGACCTGCCAAATCTTGAGCTTCTCATTAGGCTCCATCGAGCTAAAGCTGGGGACCACCGGGCTAAAGCCATCCACTAGACCAATCTGGCCACCCGGCAGATTGGACTGCTCTTCGTAGATACCGGTCAGCGTGAAGCCGTTCCAATCCAGCAGACCGAGACCAACACGCCACTTGGTGTAGTCGTCATCCACATAGAAGGAACGTGGAGTACCGTTCGGGTAGGTACGACCCAACTGGCTGGTCAGTGAGTTCATGAACAGTTCGCTGCCCAGGGACTCATACGCCAAGGACGCATAGAAAGGACCATTGCTGTAGATACCAGCGACGGAGTATGCCTCGGCCAGGCTGTCGGAGTTGATGTTCTCTTCGTTGATAGCGGTGGAAGCACCACCTGAATGGGCCATGGCGGCCAACTGGAAGCCGACCAGGCTGGGGCTGATATAGGCAACGGAATTGTCAGCACGGATATCGTCAAAACCAACGGTGCCGTTGTAGTCGGCCATGGTGTCGGCGAAGAGGTCAAGCTTGGCGGTAGAGATCTTCATGGGCGTGTCATGACGACCGACCAGGACGGTACCCCAGCCGCCGGCCAAACCCACGAAGCTGTTACGCATGGTGATGGTGTCGTTTCCGCCGGATATTGCATTTCCGGTCGTGCTTTCCTCTGTCAAGCGAACGCCAAGCTCGACTTGATAGATTGCCTTGAGGCCGTAGCCAAGATCCTCAGAGCCCTTGATACCAACACGGTTTGAGCGACTTTCGCCAGGAATGGCTCCGCCACCGTTCATGCCCCAGCCTTTATATTTCTCGGACGCGACGCCGATGATCTCACCCGTGACCGGATTGACCACGGGTGCGGTGCCATAACCTACCACGTCAGCCCAGTCGATCGAGACGTGCAGCTTGCCATACATGATGGCTTCGGCCATCGCTGCGGTTGGAGCAACCATAGCGGCGGCAACCGCTAGGGTGAGGAGTTTCTTGTTCATGCTGTTCTCCGCTGTTGTGAATTTGTCAGTTTGACTGCAGAAACTGAACGCAATCAGGCTTTGCGTTGTGAACTATAGAGGACGACAGAGCGTTTTGCAACAGATTGGGCGGAAAAAAGACACACTTTCAATTTGTGTAGCATTTTCACATCATTCAGTCATTACAAGAGCCCAAACGATCGCTTGCACCGCAGTCTTCATTTAGGTCGCGACAACGACTCTCTTGTCAATTAAAGCGTATCGCGCATCTGCTCCGCAGGGCAAATGCTCCTCGACAGCCCAGCATATTGATGACTTCTCGGTAATCAGGCTTTGGACTACATGCCATGAAGGCATGATAGACGACACAAAAAACCCGCCTGAGCTTTAGTGGCTAGGCGGGTTTTATGAGGGCAGTATTTGGCTGGGGGACTAGGATTCGAACCTAGGTTAGCGGAGTCAGAGTCCGCTGTCCTACCACTAGACGATCCCCCAAGAAGAGGTGCTTTAGCACCACGCCCCTGATCGTTTGCCAGGAGGGGTTGTGCCCCTCCCGCTAGCGCTGAGTAGTGGTTTTTTAGCGCTTCGAGTACTGAGGACGCTTGCGGGCCTTATGCAGCCCGACTTTCTTGCGCTCGACCTCACGTGCATCGCGCGTCAGAAACCCGGCGCGGCGCATCGGCGAGCGAAGCTCTTCATCATAGAGCGCGAGTGCGCGTGCGATACCGTGACGGATGGCGCCAGCCTGACCGGTATTTCCACCGCCCTTGACGGTCACTTTCACGTCTAAACGGTCAACCATGCCGACATTTTCAAGCGGCTGGCGCACGATCATGCGCGCGGTCTCACGGCCGAAGTATTCATCCAGCGGGAGATTGTTGACAGTGATAGTGCCGGAGCCCACTGTCAAAAAAACACGTGCGGCGGACGTCTTGCGGCGACCGGTAGAGAGTTGTGTCTCCGACATACGTCTGATTCCTAAACGTTGAGCTCGAGAACTTGGGGTTGCTGCGCTTGGTGGCCGTGATTGGGGCCTGCGTAGACGCGCAGTTTTCTGAACATCGCACGACCGAGCGGTCCGCGCGGGAGCATGCCTTTCACGGCCAGTTGGATGGCGCGTTCCGGGGCGGTCTCCAGCAACCTCTCGAGGTTGGTAGACTTCAGGTTGCCGACATATCCGGTATAGCGATAGTACATTTTGTCTTGGCGCTTATTTCCGGTCACACGGATCTTCTCGGCATTGACGACGACCATGTAATCGCCTGTGTCGACGTGCGGCGTGTATTCGGGTTTGTGCTTGCCGCGCAGCCGCAACGCCAGTTCACTGGCGAGACGCCCGAGCGTCTTGCCTTCCGCATCCACCAGATACCAGGCGCGGCGAACCTCGGCGGGTTTGGCGCTAACAGTCGTCGTCATGATCCTTCGCTCCGGGAAGCCCACGCACGGTGAAGTTTAGCGCGCTGGCCATAAAATCGTTATCTGCGTCTAGAAAGACCGCCAACTATACGCAGCCCGACCTAAGAGCGCAAGCGCCAATCGAGCGCTCAGGACGCCAGCGTCAGGCGATCCACGACCCGCCCATCAATGAGGTGCTCGTGCAGGATCGCCTCGATATCCTCTTCGTCGACATAGGTGTACCAAACGCCATCAGGATAGACCACCACAGCCGGCCCTTCGGCACAGCGGCCCAGGCACCCTGCGGTGTTGATGCGAATACCTCCCGCCCCAGCCAAGCCGAGTTCTTTGGTGCGACGCTTGAGATGGTCTCGCATCGCAGATGCGCCACACTCTGCGCAGCACTGGCTGCCGTCTGCGCGCTGATTGGTGCAAAAAAAGACATGGTAGCGGTAATACGCCATTGTCAATGACCTGAATTTGACCAAGAGCTAAGCATCGAGAGTACCATGCCGCTTCGACAACCACGCCGTCTATAGCATCGTGGCGCATATATTTGATACCGGCCATGCACGTCTCACCCAAACCGTGGAAGCTGCCTTGAATACACGGATACCGCCGAGTGTTTCGCATCATCAGCCTCGACTTTCCGATCAGGAAATCCTTCGTCTGGCGGACCAGTGTGTGAAGTGTGGTTACTGCCTCCCGCACTGTCCGACCTACCGCAAGACACGCAACGAAGCCGATTCTCCCCGCGGGCGTATCGCGCTGATCCAGGGCTGGCTGACTGGCGCACTTGTGATGTCGCCGGTCATGGCTCAACACTTGGACGGCTGTCTGACGTGCCGCACCTGCGAGACAGTCTGTCCATCGCTGGTCGCCTACGGACGCCTGGCCGATGTCGCCAAGGCCCGCCGGGTCGCGGCAACATCGCCCTGGCGGCGCAGACCGTTGTGCTTGGCGCTCGGTCTTTTATCGAATGCACGCGTGACCAGCTGGCTGGGGTGGTTTGCGCGCCACTATCGTCGCAGTGGACTGGCCCAACTGGCCGAGCGGCTGCGCATCGACCGGCTTGGCAAGCTCGCCATCTATCACCGCCTGACAGTCGCGATGGGCGCGCTATCGCGCGGGGTCGCCGCACGCGAACCCGAAGCCGCGCGGCTCGACCTCTTCGTCGGCTGCATGGGATCCAGCGCACAGGGTGGCGCGATCGCGGCCGTGATCGCGGTGTGCGAACATCTCGGCATGCCGGTCCGGATTGCGCCCGAGCCGAGCTGCTGCGGTGCATTGATGCGACACACTGGATTTGCGCAGGAAGCCGACACCTATCGTGAGGCCAGCGCCCGTCTCCATGTCGGTCGTCCACTGGTTGGGGTATCGAGCGCCTGCGTCGCCGAACTCAAAGACCATCCAACGCTGTGCGACACGCAAGAGATCTGCGCTTTCATCGAACAGTGCAACTGGCGGCGCACGCTTGAACTTCGCCCTCTCGTGCGCCGGATTCTCGTACATGAACCCTGCTCGCACCGCAACCTCTTGGGTGGCGCCAGCGCCGTTTACGCCTTGTTGAGTAAAATTCCAGGCGCACTGCTCGCCCCCCTGCCGGGCAACGATCAGTGCTGTGGAGCGGCCGGGATCTATCTGCTGCAACAACCGGCAATGGCCAAGACGCTGCTGGATGACAAACTCGACGCGCTGGCGCAAGCGCGACCCGACATCGTCGTGACCACCAATCCCGGCTGTGCCCTGCATCTCGCCTCAGGCATTCGCGAGGCCGGACTGAGTATCGAAGTCTGCCATCCGATCGAGCTGATCGCCCGACAACTTCCAAAATCCGATTCCGCCAATACCGGCCAACCGACACCCTCAGCTTGAAACCCGTCAATCCGCCACCCAGAATACGTTTAAGCATCAACCAGATGGACACATCCACCGAACCATGAACACACCCACCACCAACCGCCGCCACTATTCCACGCTGGATCGCCTGCTGATTGATGCCGACCATGCACTGCGCACGCTGTTTGGCCCTCCACGCACCACCGAGCGCACCAACCCAGCCGACGGGCTGCCCGGTGTGGAACTGGAAGAGACGCAACGAAAGCATGTGGCGCGACTGATGCGCATCAACCACACCGGAGAAGTCTGCGCTCAGGCGCTCTATCAGGGGCAGGCGCTGACGGCGAAGCTCCCCGAGGTACGCGAGCGCATGGAGCACTCGGCCCAAGAGGAAAACGACCATCTAGCCTGGTGCGAAGAGCGATTAATAGAACTCGGCGACCGCAAAAGCTTGCTCAATCCACTCTGGTACGCCACATCTTTTGCTATGGGTGCTGCAGCCGGATTAGCGGGCGACAAATGGAGTTTGGGATTCGTCGTGGAGACCGAGCGTCAGGTTGAAAGTCACCTGGATGATCATCTTGAGCAAATCCCTGTGAACGACATGCGCACTCGTGCCATCCTCAATCAGATGAAGGCCGACGAGGTCAAACACGCGCAGATCGCCAAGTCGGCCGGCGGCGCTGAGCTTCCGCGCCCGATCCGTCTGGCGATGAAGCTTACCTCGCGCGTCATGACGCGCAGCGTCTACTGGGTGTAACGCGATATCTACTACCCGAGCGCGCGAGGCCGATTGACGCATATTGATCATCGAGCCTTCGCAATCGCGGGACGGGGATCACCGCCCGCTGAGCTCAAGGTTGCGACCCAAATTGCGTCCGTAGAAAATCTCGGCAAGTTCGCGCTTGAGCAGTTTCTGAATGCGCTGATGATCCTGGCGCGACAGATCCTTCGCCTCGACGCAGAACAGATAGTCATCGAGCTGGAAATCCTTGATCACCATTTTGGTGTGGAAGAGATTTTCCTGATAGACATTCACATCCACCATCTGATAGTGCGTTTTGGTGTCCCGCGACAGGTAGTTCTGGATAGAGCTGATGTTGTGGTCGATGAAGTGCTTGCGTCCCTTGACGTCACGGGTAAAGCCGCGCACCCGATAGTCCATGATGACGATATCCGACTCCAGGGCATGGATCAGATAGTTGAGCGCCTTGAGCGGAGAGATACGGCCACAGGTGGACACATCGATATCGGCTCGAAAGGTGCTGATTCCAGTCTGCGGATTGGTTTCGGGGTAGGTGTGAACCGTGATGTGACTCTTGTCGAGATGGGCGACCACGGCTTCCGGCAATGGCCCCGGCGTCGCGTTGTTCGACAGCCCCTCGGCCACCAGCTCCTCCTCCGAGATCAGCATGGTCACGGACGCGCCCTGAGGATCGTAATCCTGGTAGGCGATGTTGAGGATATTCGCACCGATGATGTCGACGACATCAGTCAGGATCGCTGTCAGACGCTCGGCGTTGTAGGCCTCGTCGATATAGGCGATATAGGCCTCGCGCTGCTCACGCGTCTCAGCGTAGCAGAGATCGTAGACATTGAAGCTGAGTGTCTTCGTCAGGTTATTGAAGCCGTGCAGACGCAGCTTCTTGAGGGTCGTTGGCATGGTCTGGGGTCCCGAGAAAAACGCGATCGCGCAAGCTACCGATCAAGTCCGGTCAGTGCAAGGGTGGGCATCATGTCGCATAGAGCTTTGCCCCACGTAACGTTCAAGCATCTCGGAGTTCAAAGTCGTGCGTGACGCTCGCTGTGGCACCAAGCATGATGGAAGCCGAGCAGTATTTCTTGGCGCTCAGGCGGATCGCCTGCTCCACGCGTTTCGGATCGAGGCCGCGGCCGGTGACGATAAAATGGGCATGAATGCGTGTAAACACCTTCGGGTCTTGTCCGGCCCGCTCGGCCTCTAACTCGACGACGCAATCGGTCACTTCCTGGCGAGCCTTGCGCAGAATCAGCAGCACATCGAATTGTGTACACCCACCCATGCCAAGCAGCAGCATTTCCATCGGTCTGACGCCGATATTGCGCCCCCCCAGCTCCGGCGGACCATCCATGATAACGCCGTGTCCCGAGCTGGACTCGCCCAGCATCGCAACCCCATCGATCCACTTGACTCTTGCTTTCATTGACCTACCTGTTCTAATCGTCTACTACGGCTGCCGCGGATCCGGTGGATTGCCGCTCAAGCCCTTGCGAATTTTGCCGTTAAGCGCTACACAGCATCTGCAACCGAAGCCCCAACTACACGCATACTTTCAGGTACTGCGAAACAGGCGCAAAGGCTAGCATAGTTCGACAAGCCGCCTCAGCGCACCTAGAATCCAGGTTAACCCGTCCCCCAGGCAGGCCGAGCGATGAGTATCATCACACTCCCGAAAGAAGACCCCAAGTGGCTGGAGCCATTCCTAGCACACTGTCACACCAAGACCTACGATAAACACGTCGAGTTCATCCGTCAGGGACAGGCCGCCGAGAGCCTGTACTATCTCATTGAAGGCTCGGTCTCGGCCTTGATGTACGACGAGGAAGAGCGCCGCGAATTGATGCTCGCCTACATCAACAAAGGCGAGTTCATCGGCGAGATGGGGCTGTTCATTCCTCAGAATACGCGCAGCGTCATCATCCGCACCCGCACCAAGTGCAAGGTCGCCGAGATCACCTATCAGCGGCTTGATCGATTACTCAACGACGAACTCAAGGATGTTGCCAAAGAGTTCCTCTACAGCATTGGTCAACAGCTCTCCGAGCGATTGCAGATCACCAGCCGCAAGGTCGGGCATCTAGCGTTTCTTGATGTCACCGGACGCATTGCCGGCACACTCCTCGATCTGTGCAAACAACCTGACGCCATGACCCACCCCGATGGCATGCAGATCCGTGTCACGCGCCAGGAACTCGGACGTATCGTCGGCTGCTCGCGCGAGATGGCTGGGCGCGTGATGAAGACCCTGGAGGAGCAAGGTCTGGTTGACGTCAAGGGCAAGACGATCGTCGTCTTCGGGACACGCTAGGAGCCAGCAACCGTACCGGGATGCATATCTCGGAAGCGCCCGTGCCGATCCGGGTTCAGTCGAAGAACAGCCTCTCAAGCTCGACACCCGGATCGGGCGCGCGCATGAATGCCTCGCCGACCAGGAACGCATGAACACCATGCGCGCGCATACGCGCAACATCTTCGCGACCAAGAATGCCGCTTTCGGTCACTAGCAGCCGCTCTTGCGGGATGGCCGCGAGGAGTCCGATGGTCGTTTCCAGGCTGACCTCGAAGGTGCGTAGGTTGCGATTGTTGATGCCGATCAACCGGCCCGGAACGGCAAGCGCGCGCTCTAGCTCCCCGGCATCATGGACTTCAGTCAAGACATCCAGCCCGATCTCGTGCGCCAGAGCGCTCAGCTCGCGTAGCTGCACATCATCGAGACAGGCCGCGATCAGCAGGATGCAATCCGCCCCGAGTACCCGTGCCTCGTAAATCTGATAGGGATCGATGATGAAGTCTTTGCGGATCACCGGCAGGTCGCAGGCCGCGCGGGCCTGTTTCAAGTCGTCGTCTTTGCCTTGGAAGAAGTCTACATCCGTGAGCACGGAGAGACAGGCGGCCCCGCCGCGCGCGTAGCTCGCGGCGATGTCGGCTGGGCGAAAATCTTCGCGGATCACACCCTTGCTGGGACTGGCCTTTTTGATTTCCGCAATCACGCCCGGTTGACCGGCGTCGATCTGTGCCGCCAACGCAGCGGCGAAACCGCGTGTCGGTCCGGCCTCGGCCAACTCGGAGATCAGGTCCGACTGACGACGGCGCTCGGAGCGCGCACGAACCTCTTCGACCTTGCGGTGAACAATCTTCTGGAGAATATCCGGGGTGTCTGCCATAGAAATCTAGCCCTTTTGTCCGCGCGATGCTCAGGCAAAACTCGTAGTGAGCGCGGCCAATCGCTCCAGCCGCTTGAGCGCCTCGCCACTTCCAATGGCCTCACCGGCCAGCGTAACGCCCGTGGCGAGCGTGTCCGCGCGCCCGGCGGCATAGATGGCGGCACCCGCGTTGAGTTGGACGATATCGCGTGACGGTCCCGGTCGCCCTTCCAGCACGCTGTGGAGCATGGCCAAACTCTCGACCGGGCCTGTGACACGAATCTGATCGAGCGTGGCGCGCTCGAGTCCGAAGTCCTCCGGGCAAATATTGTAGTGACGAATCACCCCGTCTTTGAGTTCCGCCACATCGGTTCTGTCGGCGATACTGATCTCATCGAGTCCGTCGCGCGCATTGACGACCAGCACATGGCGGCTGCCCAAACGCTGAAGCACATGCGCGAACGGCTCCAGCAATTCGTTGCAGAACACACCCAGAACCTGATTGCGGACCCCCGCCGGATTGGCCAGAGGGCCAAGGACATTGAACAGGGTTCGCACGCCAAGTTCCTGGCGCGGACCAACGGCATACTTCATCGCGCTATGATGCCCCGGTGCGAACATGAAACCGACACCGACCTCGCGCACGCAACGCGCCACCTCATCGGGGGAAAGCTGGAGCCGCACGCCTGCGGCTTCGAGCACATCGGCCGCCCCCGATTTACTCGACACCGAACGATTGCCGTGCTTGGCGACATGACAGCCGGCCGCTGCGGCCACGAACATGCAGGCCGTTGAGATATTGAAGGTGCCGGATGAGTCGCCGCCGGTACCGACGATGTCGATCGTGTAATCCAGGCCCGAGATGTCCACGCCGCGCGCCAGCTCGCGCATGACTGCGGCGGCTGCGGAGAATTCCACGATACTCTCGCCCTTCATGTGCAGCGCGACCAAAAAACCTGCGATCTGAGCCGGTGTCGCGCTACCTGTCATGATCATGCGCATGACTGCGGTCATGTCCTCGGCGCTTAGATCCCGCCGCTCGATACAGTGCTTGATCGCCTCCTTCATATCCATGTCAGTTCTCCTCCAGGAAGTTGCGCAGCAGGTCGTGGCCGTGTTGGGTGAGGATGGATTCGGGGTGGAACTGCACACCCTGTATCGACATCTCACGATGGCGCAGCCCCATAATGGATTCACGCTCGCCGTCGTCGTCCTGGGTCCAGGCGGTGATTTCCAGGCACTCGGGAAGGCTCGCCTCGTCGATCATCAGCGAATGATAACGTGTCGCCTCGAAGGGGTTGGCGAGCCCCTGGAAGACCCCCTGGCCGGAGTGATGCACCGGTGATGTCTTGCCGTGCATGACCGTTGGCGCTTTGATGATGTGCCCGCCGAAGGCCTGCCCGATGGACTGGTGTCCGAGACAGACGCCCAGAATCGGCACGCGCCCGGCCATGGCGCGAATCAGCGCAACCGAGATCCCGGCCTCGGCTGGGGCGCGGGGACCCGGTGAGATGACCAGGCGCTCGGGTTGCAGGGCGATCGCCTGCTCGACGCTCAGCGCGTCATTGCGCACAACCTGTACCTCGGCGCCCAGCTCACCAAAATACTGGGCCAGGTTGTAAGTGAAGGAGTCGTAATTGTCGATCATGAGCAGCATGGTCAGACGCCCTTCAGCCCGCAGCCATAACGGTCGATCCCGACTTCGGCGGCGGTGACGGCGCGGAAGATGGCGCGGCCCTTGTTCATCGTCTCCTGCCACTCCAGCTCGGGCTGAGAGTCGGCAACAATGCCTGCGCCGGCCTGAATGTGCAGCCTGCCATCGCAGATGACTGCGGTGCGGATAGCAATCGCCGTGTCCATGTTGCCGCTCCAGGAGAGATAGCCGATGGCGCCCGAGTAGATGCCGCGCTTGACGGGTTCCAGCTCGTCGATGATCTCCATGGCGCGGATCTTGGGTGCACCCGAGACGGTGCCGGCCGGGAAGGTGGCGCGCAACACGTCGATGGCGCTCATCCCCTCCTTTAGATCGCCGACCACGTTGGAGACGATGTGCATGACATGCGAATAGCGCTCGACAATCATGCGGTCGGTCACCCGCACGCTGCCGGTCTTGGCGACACGGCCCGCGTCGTTGCGACCGAGATCAATCAGCATCAGATGCTCGGCCAGTTCTTTGGGATCGGCCAGCAGCTCTGCTTCGAGCGCTTGGTCTTCCTCCTCGGTGTCGCCACGCCGACGCGTCCCGGCGATCGGGCGCACTGTGACGACGCCATCCTCCAGCCGGGTGAGGATCTCCGGGGAGGAGCCGACGATCTGAAAGTCGCCCAGATCGAGAAAGTACATGTAAGGCGACGGGTTGAGCCCGCGCAGCGCCCGATACAGATCGAGCGGCGCGGCCTGAAATGGAATCGATAGGCGTTGGGAGAGCACGACCTGCATGCAGTCGCCTTCCAGAATGTAGTCTTTGATCCGCTCCACGGCGGCTTTGAAGGCATCTTCCGTGAAGCCGGATACGAAGTCCGCCTCAGAGACCTGGCGCTCTGCGCCGCCCGAGCCGTTAGGCGTGCCCTGGCGCATGCGCTCGGTCAGTTCGGTGATGCGCGCCTGGCCTGAGACGAGCGTATCGCCGGCAGTCGGGTCCAGATGCAGGATGATATACATGCGACCGCTGAGGTTGTCGAAAACGACCACCTCGTCGGAGACCATGAGCAGGATATCGGGCGTGCCCAGCAGATCCGGATTCGGACACTGAGCCAGCTTAGGCTCGATGTAGCGGATGGTGTCGTAGCCGAAATAGCCGACCAGCCCACCGGTGAAACGCGGCAGACCGCCGATCTCCGCGACGCTGAAGCGCCCTTGATAGTCTTCGATCCAGGACAACGGGTCCGCACTCTCGGTTGACTCGATAACGCGCCCGTCGCGCTCGACACGGATGTCGTTGCCATTGATCTTGATCAGCGTCCGGCAGGGTAGCCCGATGATCGAGTAACGGCCCCACTTCTCGCCGCCTTGCATGGACTCGAAGAGGTAGGAATACGGCCCACTGGCGAGCTTGAGATAGACGCTGAGTGGCGTTTCGAGGTCAG
This sequence comes from Thiorhodococcus sp., assembly GCA_029257385.1. GTDB lineage: Bacteria > Pseudomonadota > Gammaproteobacteria > Chromatiales > Chromatiaceae > Thiorhodococcus. The sequence goes on along the minus strand of JARIBS010000036.1, from coordinate 4,842 downwards.
CCAAAACTTCACAGGCGATGGGAATGCGATTGTGCCCTTGTGCGGCGAGGGCGTTGAAGGTCTTAGGGGTCATGAAGATCTCCGAGCGAGCATTGATGAGGGAGGTGTCCGAGGCGCATCAGCCTCGCCATCGCCAACCTGTCTGTGCTCGTATCGGATGCGTACGCATCGCCTATTGACCTTTGCTCATGCCTGCGGAGCCAGCAGGTTCTTCAGCTCGGCGAGTGAATCGATTACCGCGTCCGGCTTGGAATCGCGGATGTCCTGACCGTGATTGTAGCCATAGCTGGTGCAGATGACCTTAAACCCCGCGGCACGCGCCGCAGTCACGTCGCTCACCGAATCGCCGATCATGAGTGACTCTTGCGGCGCAACGCCGAAATATTCCGCTGCATGCAGTAGAGGCAGTGGATCCGGCTTTTTGCGCGGGAGCGTGTCACCGCTCACCACGATGGCGAAATCGTCTATTAACTCCAGCTGCTCGAGCAGCGGCTCGGTGAAGCGGGCTGCCTTGTTGGTGATGCAGCCCAGAGGATAACCGGCTGCTTTTATGAAGCCGATACCCTCGCGCACGCCGGGATAGAGCGCCGAGCGTGTGCAGGTGTTGGCCGCATAGAGTTCCAGGAAGATCGGGCACGCTTTCTGGTAGAGCGCCGCGTCTGGCTCGCCATCAAGCGCGCCGATGAGGGCGCGCCGCACCAGACGCTCCACCCCGTTGCCGACCCAGTTGCGCACGGCGCGCTCGCCACGCGCCGGCAAGCCGAGCCGGACCATCATGGCATCGATACAGTAGGCGAGATCCGGGACGCTATCGACCAGCGTCCCGTCGAGGTCGCATAGAATCATCTTTGGTCGCAGCATCTTAAGTCTCCCGCTCGATTCGACGGTCAGCGTTCAACGCGGCCCATGGCCTCGCGCATCTGAGCGATGATGCTGTCGTAGCGGTGCGGGTCCGAGTCCTTGCCCTTGCCGAAGATGCCAGAGCCAGACACGAAGGTATCCGCGCCAGCGGCCTTGATTTCGGCGATGTTGTCTGTTTTTACACCGCCGTCGACCTCAAGGCGGATGTCGAAACCGGAGTTGTCGATCATCTTGCGTACCCGGCGCAACTTATCCAGCGTGGAAGCGATGAAGCTCTGCCCGCCGAAGCCGGGATTGACCGACATGAGCAGGATTATATCGACCTTCTCCAGCACATAGTCCAGATAGCTCAGCGGCGTGGCGGGATTAAACACCAGCCCGGCCTTACAGCCCTCGTCCCGGATCAACTGGAGCGTGCGATCAACATGCTCGCTCGCTTCCGGGTGGAAGGTGATGTAGGTCGCGCCGGCCGCAGCAAAGTCAGGAATGATGCGGTCCACCGGCTTGACCATGAGATGCACATCGATTGGGGCGGTCACGCCATGCTTGCGCAGGGCCTCGCACACCAGCGGGCCGATGGTCAGATTGGGCACATAGTGGTTGTCCATGACATCGAAATGGACGATGTCGGCACCGGCGGCGAGCACATTGTCGACCTCCTCGCCGAGTTTGGCGAAATCCGCCGATAGAATGGAAGGTGCAATCAGATCAGCCGCCATGAGTCGTATCCTCCGGGATGGATGGCAAGGTCCGAGGACGCAGGCCAACATCGGCAACAGGGTTGGGAATCGGATCGGTGAAGGCTGCTAACTGTACCCCATGCAGCCCATGCGGGCGAAATTTTCACACGATCAGCGCTGAGTTCATCATCCATAAAAAACGCCTCGGTCGAGGCGCTTGATTGCGTTGAGATACGCTGAGATCAGTCTTTGATGTTCGCTGCCGCGAAGTAGCCAACCCGCTCCGGGCGATGTCCGATCTCTAGATCCCGAGAGCGCTCTTCCTGCACCCAGAGTCGCGCTGAACCCGCACCCAAGTCTCTCCAGCGCAGGGCACAGGGGTCAGCCTCGCGCGCGCTTTGCAGGTCCACGACGAAAACGGGCAGATCGTCGAACCGGCTTTCGAACTCAACGGAACGGGGCTGATGGCCGATATCGCCGCGCGTCAATCCGACCTCGTAACGCAAACCTTGCACCTCGCCCACCGACTGCTCCCACGCGATGTAGTCAATACGCTCCTCGGCGTGTGACTGGTGGTTGTACTCCTGCTCCCAGAGACCGACAAAGAATCCGTGGGTGTTGACAATGCGCAGTCGCGAATTGACCGCATCCAACTCATTGACACTGTTGACCGAGACGAAGACCACCGGTGGCTCCACGAAATCCGTATTGAACGCCTGAAACTCAAACGCCCCTGTCACGCCGCTCGACAGCGAGCCAGCCTCCACCAACACACCGCCCGGCAGCGTATGTTGGCCGCGCTCCATAGCAATGTAGCTCGTATGCTCGAGCCTGTGCCAACCGTCGCTGTAATCCCATTCCTGTACGCGCACCGAAAATCCCGTGCCGTCGATATCTTTGATGCGAACCACCGCCGGATCGTCACCGAAGGCACTCAGGCCCTTAACGACGACGATCGGGTCATCGAAGGTCCGATCGAAGTCGATGCGCTGCCACGTGTCGTCGATCTGCAGATCGCCGACCGCTATCGGCAAGACATCGAAAGTCTCATCCAAGTGTCCAGGGAGCGCAGAGCCGGGTAGTGAATATCCAGGTACGAATGGATTGGCCTCGTCGGCGTCGTGGGCGCTCACGTTGACATAGGCGACTTTCGACTCGCGGGCCTCGCCAGCCGGCCCGTTGGCGCTCAGCTCGACCGTATAAACACCAGGCTGAACATAAGTATGCACAGCGGTATTGCCGGTGCTGGTTGCGCCATCGCCGAAGGACCAATGTCTGCTCGTCACATTCCCGGTCGATGTCTCCTCGAAGGTCACGGTCAAAGGCACCACCCCGCGCACAACATTCGCTGAAAAGTCGACACTCAAGTGCTCTTCGGCATTGTCACCCGGCCTGCTTGGCGCCGTGACGCTCAACTCGCTGGAAAAAGCGCTGCAATTGGTCTCCGACCAGTCGCAAGCCCGCGTCACAAAGTAGTAGACCGCACCAGCGTCCGCCAGCTCGACTGCCGCGACAGTGTCTGGCGTCGTTAGCTGATGCTCATACTGACCGCTTACTGTTCCGTAATGGACTTCATAATGATCGAGCCGGTTATCCGCAACGGAGTCCCACTCAATTTCGACGATTTTCGCGGCATACGCGCGTCCGCCCGAGATGATCATGATCAAGAGTAGGAATGTCACCGTCATCACATTTCGTAAAATGAAATTTGTATTCCAGTTGACACACTGAAGACGGGCTGCCTGCGATCCGATCATGACTGCTACCTTAAAAGACACCTAAACCCTGATGATTGCTCGCTTCTCGAACAACGCCTTTGTCTAAAGGCGAGAAGCGTATATCAACGTGTTGGGTGACAAGTTAACCAGCTCGGTCACAACCGAACTGTGATGGAGAATGCAGTCAAAATCTCTGTAGTTTACGCAACCCTGGAATGGAGAGATCAGTCACACGCGAGAGTCGACAGGGCGAGCGCGTTTAAACATTCCGTTTTCCAGGGAGTTGACGGATGCTAGCGAGAAACAACCGTTGGAGTTTCTCATGTCAGCAAGCATTCTTGAGCATTTCACGTCCCTGGTAGACCCCCGGATCGAGCGTAGAAAGCGGCATGCGTTGGCCGATATTGTGCTGTTGACAATCTGCGCGGTCGTCAGCGGGGCGAACGGCTGGGAGGCCATTGAGGAATTCGGATGCGAAAAGCTCGATTGGCTGCGTCAGTTTGTGCCCTTTAAGAATGGCGTGCCCTCTCATGACTGTATTGCGAACGTGATCGCGCGTCTCTCCCCGAAGGGGTTTCAGACCTGCTTGTTGAGTTGGACCCAGTCGATCGCGGAAGTCACGGACGGGGAAGTGATCGCCGTCGACGGGAAGAGCGCACGCGGTTCGCGCGATCGCAGACGAGGGCGTCAGCCTTTGCACATGGTCAGCGCCTGGGCCTGTAACAATCGCCTCGTGTTGGGGCAAGAGGCGACAAGCGAGAAGTCCAATGAGGTCACGGCCATCCCCAAGCTGTTGGAATTGCTTGAGTTGCGAGGGTGCTTGGTCACCATTGACGCCATGGGATGCCAAACCGCGATCGCCGCCCAGATCGTCGCTCAAGGCGCCGATTATGTTCTGGGCCTGAAGGGCAATCAGAGCACCCTGCAGGAAGCCGTTGAAGACTATTGGAGCGTCGCGCAGCAGGACGATTTTGCCCATGTCCAGGCTGACTTCACTGAGGAACTGGACAAAGATCATGGTCGCCTGGACGTGCGCCGCTACTGGATCACCGAAGATCTGCGAACCCTGCCCAACACCGCCCGGTGGAGCCGATTGCGCAGCATCGGGATGGTCGAGCGCACCTGTATCAGCGACGGCAAGCAAAGCATCGAACGTCGGTACTTCATCAGCTCCATTGCGGCGGATGCGATCCGTTTTGCCCAGGCTGTGCGAGAGCACTGGGGCGTGGAGAACCGCCTGCACTGGCGTCTCGACGTGACATTCGGCGACGATGCGAGCCGGATCCGCAAGGGACAAGCCCCTGCCATCATGACCTCGGTGCGCCACCTGTGTATGAATCTATTCGAACAGGAGGGTTCAGCGTTCAGTCTGCCCAAGAAGCGCCGCAAGGCCGCGTGGAATGACGACTACCGCGCCAAGGTCGTGTTTGGCTGAGAATTTAAACGCGCTCGCCCTGACAGGCACTCGGGAAGGCGCCTGCAGGTCCGTCGGAGTTTGCTACCATGTGAGGCTAACCCTTGAAGCTCGCTCCCGTGATGGATTCTTTCATGCCTGAAGCATCGCAACAGACCCTCGACGAGGC
>JARIBS010000033.1 GCA_029257385.1 Thiorhodococcus sp. | reverse complement strand
CCAAAGATACCAAGAAATCTCGACCAGATGGCAAAAAACACGAATTGTATAAATAATGCCGGTTACCTCGTTTCCTGAGGTTCGAGCCTCGCGAGCAGGAAAACCGACACCTGACCACTGAGAGAAGACCGCAATCGCCCCCAATGGAGCACAATCGAGAACAGGAGAACCGAACCTGCCATGCGATCATCCAGCATCGAGACATCAGCGGCGATCGGGTGGCTGCTACTGCTATCGGCGATGGCGCCATCCGCGCTCGCCGAGGAGATTCCCAGCGCCGCAGATGCCTGTATCGGGAACCAGACGGAGACCACGCCCTCAAGCGAATTCCAGCCCCTGGAAGATGGCGCCGTGGTGCGCCACGCGCGCACCACGCTGGAATGGCAGCGCTGTGCCGAGGGTCAGACCTGGGACGCCGCAAGCAACGCCTGTCAGGGGCGCCCGACTGCGCTGAGCTGGCCGAGGGCAGACAGGCTCGCTAAGCGGGTCGGGAAGGATTGGCGACTGCCCACCGCAGAGGAGCTGCTGAGCATCGTCGAGCGCTGTCACGACGCACCGGCGATCAATCCGCAGGTCTTTCCAAATACTCCGGGGGGCTTGTTCTGGTCGTCGTCGACAGACACTGGCGGGCTGGATCGGGCCTGGTGCGTGAGTTTTTTCGGAGGCCAGCACTACCGCGTCGGCAAAACACAAAGCGCTCGAGTCCGGCTGGTGCGCGGAGCCTTGAACCAGAAGCCGCCGCCTTGATCTACCAAGGACGATACTCAAGCCCCGGGAGGGCCTCGCGGTCGAAAACGCCTGGCAGCACCATCATGAGCTCTTTGAGCTCTTCGATGTTGAGATAACGCCCGTATGATGCCTTGGCCGCATCGATCGGAAGCTCCACCCAATAGCGTTGCGACTGAGGCTCGCACAGAATCTGCAGCGTGTTCTCCTGGGCGTCGATGATGCCGAGATAATCGTCCTCGCTCTGAAGCCGCGGAAGCAGTTGCTCGCAGATCGTTTTGGCGCTCATCTCCACGGCGCTGGCCGAGGAGAGCGATTCCCCGGATCGATCGAAGAGGTAAAAAACACGATAGTGCATAGTCGCTCCATAAAGATCGGCTCGGTGCGTCTCCGTCACCCGCAAAAGCACCATTCGAGAACCGCGATCAGCGCGATCCCGACCCGCGCATCGCTCGGCGAGCGCCCGGCCGGGAACGTGCGCGTACCATGTTATGATTGTGAAGCTGGGTTTGGGTGCAATTTGCCGCCAAGTCTTCCGAAACGATCAAGTATACCCTGTTTGCGCCCGTAATCATCGCCGCTACCTCCACTGAGTCCTTGCATTGCCGCACCAGGCCATACCAGTTCTGTCAGCGCGCACGCCCTCATCCCAGAGACCTGATCGACCCGTGCTCGAGCAACCTCCAGCCACCAGTGGCGAAGCCGCCACCAGGCTTTTTCGGTCACACGTTTTCAAGCCCGCAGAAGGCGTGTTTCTCTTCCATTCGCGCGCCATGGAGCGCCTGATCGTCGAGCATCTGGAGTCACTGGGCCATACCGGCGTGATTCCACCGCTCGATTATTATCTGATGCCTTGCGCGGCGCTTCTGCGTGGGCTGGAGTCGGAGAACCCCGAAGCGCTGGCGGTAATCGAAGGGCTGAGCCTGCCCGATCAGGTGATTTTGCTGCCGATGCCTGCAGAACTGCAGGCCGATGCCGCCGGTGTGCGTCTGGCGCTGCGTGACTACTGGGCGCGCCGCTTCGAGGGCGAGATCGCGCGCGCCTGGCAACGCGCGCGCGATGACAAACAGGATCTGGATCTGTTCGGCCCGAGTGGGCTTAAGGACTTGATCGGCGACATCGCCTTTGCGGAAGTGCGCGAAGTGCTCACACGCGACAACATCATTCCGCCCGGTCTCGACGACATGACGGTCTGCCGTGGTTTCGTCGCACTGGTGGCGCGATTGCGCTATTTCAGCCCTGGAGTGCGCGGGTTTTTCTTCCCCGCACTGCGCGATTGGCAGGCACTCGATGGCTGGCTGAGGCGCAGCGGACTCGACCTCCCGCCACCGCGATCGGACGGGCCTCTACCGCGGCTGTTGGAGCAGACGCGTCCAGGACAGCGCTCTGGCCCGCACGCCCAGCCAATTCTACTGCCGAGCGACCTGCCCTATGCCCGCTCGGATCCCGATTTCCAGCCGCGCCGGCACGCCGCGCCAGGCACCTCGATCGCGGTGGCGGACATCGCCTGCACCGAGCAGGATGACGCCCCGCTTAAGGATGCCGGTGTACCAACGCCGTGTCTCGACGCCCTGCGCCAGGGGCTGCAACTGCCCAGACAGGATTGGAGGGTTCGCGCCAAGCACTGGCTGTTCGGCGCCTTTGCGCCTCTGCTCAATTTCTTGCTCGTCCTGACGACCCGCCCGCGGCGTCGCGCAAGGGGCCCATCGGTACGTGGCGTTCGACGTGCGCTCCATTTGCTGCTGTTTCGCCATGCCATTCGCATCGCTCAGCGCGCCGAGCTTCAAGACCGCTATGCCGCGGCCATCACGCACCTGACAGCGGCCGAGCGCCATTTCAGGGCAATGGGCGAGTCATGTTCGGCCGAGGCGCAACAGGTCTGTGCGATTCTTGCTCAACGGCGCACTGGCGTCGAAGAAGCACTCGCCGATCTGCTGGCCGCCGAGTGGAAGCTGAGCCTGACCCAAGGGCGCGCGCTCGGCGCCCTGATCGCACAGTTGAGTCTGATACTCTCGCGCGGGCGGCGCGCGCACAAGCCGCGCGCACTGCTCAAGGATCTCGAAAAGGTGCTGCTGGAGAGTCGCGCGACCTATTACCAGCTTCGGCCGCTGTACTGGCTGCGCTCACTCGGGCGCGGCCAGATCCGCCAGATCCTGCCGTTTCAGGCCAATCTCAAAGCACTGCGCGCGCTCGATTCAGCCGCCAACCGACTGGAACGGCTCGGCTGGCCAATCGATACGTTAGAGCAGGCGCTTGGATCCTTGCAGGCGCTTTCGGGGCGTGTCAATAAACAACTCGACAAACAGCTCAAGCCGCATCTACGCCGCGCGCTGGAGGAGGCCGGCTTCACGGCCAAATCACATCGCGAAGCGGTTGCGGCCCACAAACTGCTGTGCGAGCTTCTGGACGTTATCGCGCTGCGTCGTCACCTCAAGTTTACCGACGTGCGCGACATCGTGGCGCGTAATGTGATGCGTCTGCCGGACCTCTCGCTAAAGGACCTGATGCACGGTGATCGTCTGACACGCTTCGATCGCAGTGCCGCACGCGCACTGCCCGGAGTATACAAACCCGGCGAAATCTACATCAAAGGATTGCAGCAATTGGGCGCACCCCTATTCGGCACACCGCCGGGCAGGCTCGTGCTGCGCCATCTGATCTTGCCGCTCGCGCTGGCGTTTCTGGGGCTCAAGACCCTAGACGTCCTGATTGGCTTTTTCGCCTCTGGAGCGCCGCTATGGCATCTGGCCAACCCGCTTCTGATCGTCGCGATCGCTTTGGCGTTCAACGCGATTGCCTATACCCAGGCCGGGCGGATCGGCGCACGCGCTGTGCTATATGGCCTCTTGTGGTTCTTGCGACTGCTGCTCTTCGATGGCCTGAAACGGCTTGCGCGCTGGCGGCCTCTCAACCGGCTGCTGCAGACCAGGCTCGTGCGGGCGCTCGATCGCAATCTGTTGCGGCCCTTGCTTGCCGGGGCGACGCTGACGCTGCCGCTCATCGCGCTTGTCAGCCTGATCGAAGGCGCCTGGGTGAAACCGAACTTCTCATTGTTCGCGCTGACGCTGGCCTTGGGTGTGCTCATCCGCAACACGCCAGCCGGACGGCGCATAAAGGACGATTTCGCCAGCGCCACCAGTCGTCTACTGAGGCGTCTCAACCAGACGCTGGTGACTGGCCTGATCCGCGAGCTGATGCGTTTTTTCAAAGAGCTGACACGACGCTTTCAGCAGGTTCTGCATCGCATCGAGGAGCGACTCAGCCATCATCTCGGTGAGTCACGCATCCAGCTCGTACTCAAGTCGCTGCTGTACCCGCTCTGGCGTCTGATGGAAGCATTCATTCAGTTCTACGCAACCGTGCTGGTGGAACCGCAGATCAATCCGATCAAGCACTTTCCCTTGGTCACCGTCGCGCACAAGCTGATGCTGCCGTTTCTGCCGCTGATCACCCGTCTGCTGACTGATCTGCTCGAGCCGCTGCTGCCCAAATGGATCGCCCTCCCCTTTGCCACACTAACGGTGCTGCTGCTGCCGGGGCTGGCCGGCTTTCTGGTCTGGGAGCTGAAAGAGAATTGGAAGATCTATGACGCCAACCACTCCGTACTGCCTCCCGAGCCGGGCAGACGCCGTGGCGCCCCCCCGATCGAGCCGGCCATCATCGGCGGTCATGGCGAGACCATGCGGGGATTCCTGCGGCGCGGCTTTCATAGCGGCACGCTGCCCAAGGCTTTCGAACGGCTCGCAAGCGTTCTGCGCCAGCAGATTCGCACCGAGATCGACGCCCCAGAGCGTTTGCGCGAGGCGCGGCGTCAACTGACCGAGGTAGAGCATGCCATTGAGGTCTTCTGCGATCGGGAGCTGGCCTATGCGCTGCGCCGCCGCTGCCAGCATCCAGACTGCGCTCTGGTCAGGATCGAGATGCACCGCCCACGTCTGGCGACTGCCTCATGCGCGCTCTGGCTCACCCTACACACTCAAGCCGAGAGGCTGAAGCTACGTCTGAGCCTCTGGCTGAGCGAGTCCGAATTGCATCTGAGCGCCACACTCTGTGGACCGCACGGCAGTCTCGGCGAGGCTTGTGTCGAAGGCATCCGCGAAGACCTCGAAGCCTTTAGCGACCGGGCTGGCGCCACGCACCGGGAGATCAGCATCGATCCAGACATCCACGCACAGACACCGCTCGGCGGTTAGTGTTTGGCTGATACCCGCTTGGGTAATGCGAGCAGAAAACGCCCGGCGTTGGCCAATTGCCGACGTAGCAGATTCCAGTTCTCCTCACGTCGGCTCTCATCCCGACAGCGCAGCAGACGGGTGCGTTGAGCATGATCCATCTGATTGAGGATGGCCGTCCAGAGACTGTCGGCGACGTTGTAGACGCGACCCTCGGCCAGACACACTGGAATCACATTGGCGATCGGCACGTCGAGGTCGGCCGCGAGCGCGGTGACTGCGGCCTGGATGCTCATCGCCTTGAGACTGCTCGAATCGGTCAGGTCATAGGGCGGCAGCCATTCGCGCAACGGGCGCAGACGGTCGATGTGGGTCACTGCAATGAGCATGGGTGGCGGGCGGCGATCGACACGCGCGGCCTGGATGGTGCGCAGCGCATCGAGCGTCTGGCGCTCTGTCTGGCGATCGGGGCGATGCGCGGCGCTCACCCAGATGATCATATCGGCCGCGGTCGCCGCTTCGTTCAGGGCTTTGTGTGAGAGCCGCTCCGCGCCGGGGGTGTCGAAAATCAGCCCGATCTCCAGCCCATCGCGCTCCAAGCGGTAGGGCGTCAACGCCCTGGTGGTGTCGGGCAAGACATCCGTGGCGGTGCGAAGCTGCCCGAAGAGCAGATTGATGAGGCTGGACTTGCCGGCGTTGGAGCGCCCCAGCACCAGGATGCGCAGCGGCTCGCCCGGCAGTTCTCCGCCTTCTTCGGTTGCGGCGAGCGTGGCGGCTTCCAGATCGGCGCGCGAAGTCTGCGTCAGACGCTTGACGGGGCTGTCTTCGCTCAACAACAGCCGCCCGCTGTAGAGATCGATAGCGTAGACACCGACCTTGCGGACATATTCCTGCAAGAGCCAGCGGTAGACATCGCGTTGCGCCATGGCAAAGCCACGCTTGCGCAGATGTGCCCATGCCTCGTTCAAGAGCGCATTCGGCGGACTGACCACCCAGCGCCCGGCCCGATACAGACCCAGAACACGCTCGGCGAAGGGCTTCCAGCGATAAGCTCGCGCCAGCGAGCCGACTGTCAGGCGGTGGCTGAAGGGGATCTGCTCGGTGATGGTTTCACGCAGATCCCGGCTGGCCCGCTCGATCACCATCAGGGCGTGCGGTACACGCAGCTCCAGCAACGGCTGCTCGACTTCGGGGTGAAAGTGACGCGCGACTTTCTCCAGCGACAGGCGCGCCAGCTCTCCAAGACGCACCCCCTCCTCCAACGGCCAGTCGTCGGGTTCGACGCTGTTGGCGAAATCCTCAATGATGGCCCAAGCGCCGTCGGCGGCAGGCGACCAGCTGGGGTCGGCCTCGGTGCGTGCCGCATCGAGCTTGATCTGTTGTCGATTTTTCAGCCACACCTGCAGACCGAAGCCAACCGCGCTAAACAGTAGAATCGACCCCAGCCAGACGAGGACGAGACCTTCCTGGCGCAGCCAGACCAGCCCCAGTATCAGCAGTGCCGCGAAGGGCAGTAGCCAGAGCAGTAAGGCGCCGAGCCAGAGTCCGTCGATGCGGCGCATCAGTGATTGCATGTCTCCCTCAGCAGTTGATCATGCCACCGACTGATAATACAGGTTCTGCGGATGCCGGGCTTCGGCGAAGAACGACCAGCGCTCGGCCATCAACCCGACAAACTGGACTAGGAATGCCGCGACCGGGAGAGTTGATGAAACGGTGACATAGGCCGCGCCGATGAGCAGGATCGGCACCGGGAAGGCGAGGATGAGAAAGGCGTAGCGAACGCGATCAGCCGTTTTCTGACTCTGTCCGTGAAAGAACTCGCGGGTGTTGAAGCTACCGCCCATGGCGCCCTGTGACTTTTGCAACAATTTGCTATGGCGTACACCGATCGCCGTCTGGACCGTGCTCTTATGCTTGAGACGCGCGTTGTGTCGCAAATGCGCCAGGCGTGAGACCAATCCAGCCAGGGTCAGAATGACTGCCCAAGCGCCATAGAAGGCTGCGAGCGGATTGCTGATATAGGCCGAATAAGCGGTAGCCAGCATGAAGCCCGAGGCCGCGCCAAGGAAGATGAAGTTGCTCACCGTCAGCGGCGTGTGCCACTCTTGTAAGAATTTCACATCGGCATAGATCATCGCGGTACAGACGAAGAGCGCAAAGCTCGCCAGCGTTCCCAGGATGCCGAGCAACAGCGTCAAATCGACCTGCAATGATTCACCGAGCTGAAAGAGCGGCTGTGTCCATCCCATCCAATGCGCGGCGCCATACGCAAAGACCAGGGCCATGACGATCGGCAGCACGATGACCTCGCGCGAGAGCCAAGAGGTGCGCCATTTCGCCGCTGCGCGCCAGGCCCGCTCGGGCCGCCCGAGATGGAAAAACGACGCCACCAGCCCGGCGATCAACAGCACCAGGGCAACCATGCTGCCGATGGCATAGAACTGATCCTTCTGCGGCGGAAGCAACCGCGCGACGGCATAGAGCTGTCCAGTGACCATCGCCAGATAGAGACCCTGTCCGGCACCGATCAGCGTGGTCAGAAAGATGACTGAGAAGGCTGGATGCATGGCGTTCGGTCCTGAGCGGCTGGTTGCGAGTCGTGTGAATCAGTGGTCACTTTGAGTTTACCAAGCCACGTCGTCGAGGGTTTCCTCGCCGGTGTAGGTGGTGAGGTCTTCCTTGCGCAGCGGGTTGTCGACGCGGGTGAGTTCGTCGGGGTCGATGTGCATGCGGGTCTTCTGGCGCGGCAGATAGTGATTGGCGGGTTTAGTGCCCCACTCAGGCATGAGCTGATAACCGCCGCGCTCGCGAATGGCCACGGAGACCTCGGAGTCGGGATCGTGGACGTCACCGAAGAGCCGCGCGCTGGTCGGACAGGCCATCACACAGGCCGGCTGGCGGTCACGCTCGGAGAGCTTGGCATCGCTGATGCGGTCAATGCAGAGCGTGCATTTCTTCATCACCTTCTGCTGCTCGTCGACCTCGCGCGCGCCGTAGGGGCAGGCCCAGGAGCAGTATTTGCAGCCGATGCACTTGTCATAGTCGACCAGTACCACGCCGTTGTCCGGTCGCTTGTAGGAGGCGCCGGTCGGGCAGACCGGAACGCACGGCGGCTCTTCGCAATGCAGACAGCTCTTGGGAAAGTGCACCGTCTCGGTGTTGGGAAACGTGCCGACCTCAAACGTCTGCACTCGGTTGAAAAACGTGCCGGTCGGCGAGCCGTCATAGGGATTTTGATCGACCAGCGGACCGGCCCATCCAGAGGTGTTCCACTCCTTGCAGGAAGTCACGCAGGCATGACAGCCGACGCAGACATTGAGATCGATGACGAGTGCGAGTTGAGTCATATCGAAAGTGATCGCTGGTCGGTGGACAGAGAAGACTGGTCAACGTCAGTCAGGCAAGTACGATGCTGTCTGACAATTGACAGCGCCGTGTTTATTTCTTGCCGAATACGCCAGCCACATAGGACTGCCACTTGCCGCGCTGCTTCTCCTGTCCCGGCAGACGGGGCATGGGTTTGAACTGGGGCGAGGTCATCTTCGGCTCCTTCTCATCAGCCTTGTAGACCCGCACACGCAAGTCGAACCAGGCGGCTTGGCCGGTGACGGGATCGGAATTGGAAAGATGCTCGCCGGCATCATGCGCTGGCAGTTCTTCGGTGATGAGGTGATTGAGCAGGAAGCCCTTGCGTGACTCATCGGCATTCGCCCCTAGCCCCCAAGCACCTGCGGCCTTGCCGATGGCGTTCCAGGTCCAAACCGTGCCCGGTTCCACCGCCTCGGAGAACCGGCACATGCAGCGCACCCTGCCGTGCGGAGACTCGACCCAAACCCAGTCGCCGTCCTCGAAGCCATTGGCCAGCCCCACGCTCGGACTCAGGAACAGATGATTGTGACTGTGGATCTGACGCAGCCAGGCATTTTGGCTATCCCAACTGTGATACATCGCCATGGGGCGCTGTGTCAGGGCGTTGAGCGGATAGCGCCGGGTATCGATCATCTGAGCTTCCAGCGGGTCGGAGTAGAAGGGCAAGGGGTCGAAATGGGTCTCGACGCGCTTGCGCAGACGCTCGGGCGGTTGACGCCCCGGCCCCTTGCCCTGAGCCGCGAGCCTGAACTTCTGCAGCACTTCGGAGTAGAGATGCAGAGTGATCGGCTCAGCATAGCGGATCATGCCGTGGGCGCGCGCCCAATGCAGATAGCCCTTGTTCCAGTTGCGCATGTACTGGTAGCTGCGCGGCAGCTCGTGATGGAACACGCAACCGTTCTGCGCGTACATCTCCCACTGACGCGGATTGGGTTCGCCCTTGAGGAACTGATCGCCGCGCTTGCCGCGCCAGCCGGCCAGGAAGCCGATTCCGGAGCCGGGCGAGGTCTCGTAGTTGACGATAAAGTCCGGGTAGTCGCGGAACTTGCGACTGCCGTCCTCCTTGGTGAAGGCGGGCAGCTTCAGACGCGAACCCAACTCGATCAAAACATCCTGGAAGGGCTTGCATTCGCCTTTCGGCTGCAGGATCGGGAGACGCACCCCATCGACCGGGCCGTCGAACTCGGAGATCGGGCGGTCGAGCATCGAGAGCGCATCATGGCGCTCCAGATAGCTGGTGTCTGGCAGCACCAGATCGGCGAAGGCGACGGTCTCCGAGGCGAAGGTATCGCAGACCACCAGGAAGGGGATCTTGTACTCACCGTCGGACTGCTTGTCGACCAGCATCTTGCGCACTTCGCCGGTGTTCATGGTCGAGTTCCAGGCCATGTTGGCCATGAACAGCATCAACGTGTCGATCGGGTAGGGATCGCCGCGCCAGGCGTTGGTGATGACATTGTGCATCAGGCCGTGGACCGAGAGCGGATACTCCCAGGAGAACGCCTTATCGATGCGCACCGCCTCGCCGTCGGCGTCGACGAAGAGATCCTCCGGCTTGGCCGGCCAACCGAGCGGCAGTCCGTCGAGCGGGGTATTGGGCTGCACGGCCTCCGGGCCATGCGGCGGCTTGGGACAGGGCGGAATCGGGCGCGGATAGGGTGCTTTGTGGCGGAACCCGCCGGGCCGGTCGATGGTCCCGAGCAGGGTCATGAGAACGCCTAGCGCACGGATCGACTGAAAACCGTTGGAGTGCGCGGCCATTCCGCGCATGGCGTGGAAGGCGACCGGGTTGCCGGTCACGGACTCGTGTTCGTTGTCCCAGCAGTCGGTCCATTTGATCGGCAACTCGATCTTCTGATCGCGTGCCATCACGCCCATCTCGTGGGCTAATCGGCGGATGGTCTCGGCGGCAATGCCGGTGATGGGCGCGGCCCATTCCGGGGTGTATTGCTCCAGACGCTCTTTGAGCAGTTGGAAGGACGGCTTGACCGGCGTGCCGTCCTCAAGGGTGTAGCTGCCCATCAGGCGCGGATCGGCGCCCGGTGTGTGGGTGCTGATTGGGCCGTCGATATCGCGGTCCCACCAGAGCCGGTTCTGGGGATCGAAACAGCCCTCTTCGATATGCATCTCGGCGCGGTAGAACAGACCATGATCGTCTCGGCTCGGGTCGTCCACCACCAGCTCGGCGGCATTGGTGTACTGCACGAGGAATTCGCGGTCGAACAGACCCAGTTTGACCAGCTCGTGGTTGATCGACAGGATCAGCGCGCCATCGGTGCCGGGCTTGATCGGAACCCACTCGTCGGCGATCGCCGAATAGCCGGTGCGGATGGGGTTGATCGAGATAAAGCGCCCGCCACGACGTTTGAACTCCGAGATGGCGATCTTGAGCGGGTTGGAGTGATGATCCTCCGCAGTGCCGATCATGACGAAGAGCTTGGCCCGCTCAAGATCCGGCCCGCCGAACTCCCAGAAAGAACCGCCGATAGTGTAGATCAGCCCGGCAGCCATATTGACCGAGCAGAAGCCGCCATGGGCTGCGTAGTTGGGCGTGCCGAACTGCTTTGCGAACATGCCGGTCAGGGCCTGCATCTGATCGCGGCCGGTGAAGAGCGCGAATTTCTTGGGGTCTTCCGCGCGCAACTTGGCGAGGCGCTCTTCGAGCATCTGAAACGCCTCGTCCCAGGAGATCGCCTCGAATGCGCTCTCACCACGCTCGGCGCCCGCTTTGCGCCGCAACGGCTGGGTAATTCGCCCCGGCGAATACTGCTTCATGATGCCCGAGCTGCCCTTGGCGCAGATGACACCCTTGTTGAGCGGATGATCGGGGTTGCCGTCGATGTAGCGGATTTCGCCATCGCGCAGATGAACCCGGATGCCGCAGCGGCAGGCGCACATATAGCAGGTCGTCTCCTTGACCTCGACGCGGCCTACAGTGCTGTCGGAGTAGCTTACTGGATCCTGCATGGGCGGCACCTTTGGCTGGATCGCGACGAGAACAATTGGAACATTCTAATATTCGAACGCGCGCACTTACAAACCCACACAATACTCGGAATTGATTTGTCTAAATTGGCGAGCAAACAAAAAAAGGGCCGCGAACGGCCCTTTCCAGCAATCGGATCAATTGTGCGTCGCGCTCAGACCTCGTCGACGCGGAGCCAGGCGCTCAGGCGCTCGCGCTCCTGCTGGATGTCGACACGGAAGAAGTGGTTGAGCACGCCGAGTGCTTCATCGAGATTTTCACACGGCCACTCGCCGGTGACGGTGCGGCAATGCCAGTCTTCGACATGGAAGCAGTAATTGCCGCCCTTGGCGGCGCCTTCCGCATCAAAGCGCAGCTTGTAGCCGGTTGATGTCAAAGGATCCCATTTGTAGCGGATTGCATTCTCGGTTGTTTCGATCATGGCTGGCCTTCGTGTATGTCAGAGTATTTGCTTAAATGGTTTGAGAGACGTCTACACCACCCAGGATCGCGCCGGAGGCGTCTCGCGGAAGCGACCTGCTGAGCCAGCTAAACCACATGCTGTATCAAATAGGTCGCACGCTGCGTCTCATAGATACAGCTTAGTACATTAAAGCAACAAACGACAAGGTCGAACCGCGCTGATTTACTGCACAAAATGTGATGCATTGAGCTTATTTTAACTATTGCGACAAAAAGTTGCGGATATGCTGAGCGCACCGCTAAAATGTTTTTTTTCTACAACAAACACAAACTTGTCAGCGATACTCACTAACCGCTCGATGGCGTCACGCGCTTCAGCCCCAACGGATCGTCTGGATCAATGCCCGACATAAACGTGAGATTGCGATCATTGTTGGTGATTTGATAAACCAATCCCATCCAATTGCCGATCACACCTTCGGCCGTATCGTGCCAGGTGTTATTCAGACCCGAGAGAATGTGTTGCTCGGGAAAGTACGGTAACTCCTGTTGTTCTTGATCCAGTGCGGTGCGAACGCGTGCCTGATATTCATCCAGGATGGCGCTGGCCTGGAGGCCGAAGTAATTGTCTGGAAACGGCGGATAGGTGGTCTGTACACCGGCGCCAAAGCGCTGGACTTCACGCTTGTACTCTTTGAGTAGTGAAATGGTGTCGTACTCGGGATGCCCCTGGAAAAACACTTGTCGAAACCCATCGGGGCTGACCGCCAGGTGCACCCCGGCCGCGTCGCTCTCGGCCAGCACGTGCAGGCCCGCCGCAACGAACTGCGCGTGGCTGATGTCATTGAATCTGGAGTGAGGCACGTCAAAGCGCGTATTGACATTGCTCACGAGCGGATGGCTTCTGGCAACCACGCGATGCGCAAAGACGCCCCAGCGCTTTGCGGGCAGTGGCTGGCGGCGTCGTCCATAGCGAAACTGCATCACCGCATGCGTGGCGAGACAGGAGCACAGGGTCGAACAGACGTTTGTATAGGCCCAATCGATGACCTCGATCAACGGCTCCCAGAAGGGTTCCAGAGCGAGATCGGGTCCGGTGACATTGGCGCCCGTGACGATGAGTGCATCTAAACCCTCCTCGCGAATACGCTCGAAAGGCTCGTAGTAGCGGTCGATATGCGCCTGCGCCTGCGCGCTGCGCTTGAGCGTGTCGAGGGTAAAGGGATGCACATAGAACTGCGCGATCTGGTTGCTTTGTCCGATCAAGCGAAAGAACTGGCGCTCGGTGGCGGCCAGCGCGGCATCCGGCATCATGTTGAGCAGGCCGATGTGCAGCTCGCGGATATCCTGTTGCAGCGCAAGCTCGGGGGCGAGAACCTGCTGGCCTTCCTCCTTGAGACGCGCAAAGGCGGGCAAGTCATTGTGGGCAACGATAGGCATGAAAGGTCGCGATCCTGTTGCTCGTTAGTCTGGCGGCCTGGCGCCGATACCGCGTGTTGGCCTGGCCGATATCAACTCGCCTCGGCGCGGCCGATGGCCGACTCGATCAGCGCGAGAAAATCCGCCTCGTCGCGCACGCTGGCAACGTCCTCGGACGAGACCGTATAGCCGTGCGGGCGGGCAATGGCCTCGTAGCGCGGTACCCGCGAATGAAACAGACGCGGAAACACCCAGCGGGTGAAGTCATCGGGGTCGATCTGTGCCACATACTCCAGCGCATGTAGCACCAAATAGTCTTTAACCGCGGCCTGGAGGAACTCCGGGCGATAATAGAGCGGCTTGGGATCGGCCTGGGCGCGCTGGATCAGCTTGATCTCATCGGCCTCGGGCACGCGGATGTAGAGGATCAGGCTATGGGCGGCGAGCATCTCGATGACGCGCGGCTCGTCGAGCTCGCACAGACTCCCGCCCACATCATTGACCAGATGGGCATAGTTGTAGATCTCCTGCGCCTTACGCACGAACACCGGCACGTCGAGCATGGCCGCGATCTCGGCCTCGCGATAGAGCGCCTGACGGCGGCTGAACTCCTCCAGCGGCAGACCGCCGCGCTCTGGATTGCCGAGCTTGCCGACGAAGCTCAGCACTGGCCCCAGGTCGCTGATCTTGATGATGTTGCGAACCGTGATCCAGTCGCGTCGCAGCAGCTCGCGCAGGAAGGGGTCGCGCATGGCGTGCGCCTTGATGAGATCGAGAATCGGCTCATCGAGATAGCGGGTGCCAATGCGGTAGTCGCCCGAGTAATGAAACCAGTCGCTGCGGCGCAACATCGCCGAGAGATAGGTCTTACCAACCCCGGACATCCCCAGCAGGGTGATACATTTGTGCTTACAGGCACGGAATTCGTCGACCGTGAATCTCAAGCGCGCAACTCCACAACGAAGGAAAAACCACTCGACGCAGCGCGTGCGAGCGATGATGACAGGTACGATCTTAAATCAGCGCTGGTGGCGCTGACCACGCCCTTAAAAAGCGCTACTCACGCGCGGCCAGATCCTCCCATCGGTGATAGGCGCGCGCGACCTGAGTATCGAGTTCCGCAAGTCGGGTCGTCAGCTCGGTCACCGCACCGGTCTCGCCCTGATAGAGCACCGGATCGGCCATGCGCCCGTGCAGCTCAGACTGCTCTTGTTCGAGTGCCTCGATGCGCTCGGGAAGCTCAGCCAATTCGCGCGTCTCTTTATAGCTCAGCTTAGCCGCGCCGTCTGTAAGTTTGAGCGTGTCCTTGTGCGCACCGGACGCCGGCTTACCCACGGGCGTCTCGGAGCGCACTGGCTGCGCCGGTCGCTGCCTAAGCCAATCGGCATAACCGCCAACGTATTCGCAGACTTGGCCATCGCCCTCGAAGACCAGTGTACTGGTGACGACGTTGTCGAGCAGCGCCCGGTCGTGGCTGACCAGCAGCAGGGTGCCGGAGAAGTTCACCAGAAGCTCTTCCAGTAGCTCAAGCGTTTCGGTATCCAGATCATTGGTCGGCTCGTCCATGACCAGCAGATTGGCCGGTCGGGTGAAGAGCTTGGCCAGCAGCAAGCGGTTGCGTTCGCCGCCAGAGAGCGCCTTGACTGGTTGACGGGCGCGCTCGGGCGTGAACAAAAAGTCCTTGAGGTAGGACAGGACGTGACGGCTTGCGCCTGCGATCTCGATCTGGTCGCTGCCGCCCGCGACGTTGTCCTGAACGCTTTTCTCGGGATCGAGCTGGGCGCGCATCTGGTCGAAATAGGCGACCTGGAGCGTGTCGGCGCGCCTGATGCGTCCGTGCTGGGGTTCCAGATCGCCGAGCAGGAGCTTGAGCAGCGTACTCTTGCCCACGCCGTTGGGACCGATGATGCCGATCTTGTCGCCGCGCAGAATGAGCGTGCTGAAATCTCGCAGCACCGGCGTATCGCCCCAGCCATGGGTCACGCCTTCGGCTTCGATCACCAGTTTGCCCGAGCGATCCGCCTCGCTCACGCGCAGGCGTGCCGTGCCTTGCAGCTCGCGCCGGGTCAGGCGCTCTGCGCGCATTGATTCGAGCGCGCGCACGCGCCCCTCGTTGCGCGTGCGCCGGGCCTTGACGCCCTGGCGAATCCAGACCTCTTCCTCCGCCAGTTTGCGGTCGAAGTGCTGCGCGGCCTGCGCCTCGGCGTGCAGACGCTCCTCGCGACGGCGCAGATAGTTGGCGTAGTCTCCTGGCCAGTCGGTCATGCGTCCACGATCAAGCTCTAAGATCCGGGTGGCGACACGCTGGAGGAAGTGCCGGTCGTGGGTCACGAACAGCAGCGCACCGGAAAAGCCCACCAGGAACTCCTCCAGCCAGTCGATGGAGGTGATATCGAGATGGTTGGTCGGCTCGTCGAGCAGCAGCAGGTCCGGCTCGATCACCAGCGCGCGGGCCAGCAGCACGCGTCGCTGCATCCCGCCGGAGAGCGCTTGGAAGCGGGCCTCGGGATCCAGACCAAGACGCGAGATGACCCGCTCGGTCTTCTGCTCAATCTCCCATCCGCCGCGGTCCTCGAGTTGCTGCTGGATGTGCGCGAGCCGGGTCAGCATCGCGTCCGTGGCGTCTGCGGTCAGCGCGTGCGAGAGCCTGAAATAGTCCTGGACAAGCGCGCCGAGCTCCCCCAATCCGGACGCGACGGCCTCGAACACCGAGACATCCTCGCCAAGGTGGACCTCTTGGGCCATGCGTGCAATGGTCGCCCCCGGCGCGACCCGCACCTGCCCGCCATCGGCCTGCACCTCGCCGGAGATGATGCGCAGCAGCGTGGATTTACCCGTGCCATTGCGTCCGATCAGACAGATGCGCTCGCCCCGCTCGATGCCGAAGGAGACATCCTCCAGCAAGGGCGGAATCCCGTAGGACAGGGCG
This sequence comes from Thiorhodococcus sp., assembly GCA_029257385.1. Lineage (GTDB taxonomy): Bacteria > Pseudomonadota > Gammaproteobacteria > Chromatiales > Chromatiaceae > Thiorhodococcus. The sequence goes on along the minus strand of JARIBS010000033.1, from coordinate 53,639 downwards.
ATCGAATCAAGGCTTAACAGAGTCATGAAATTTCCTGAAAAATTGAGACGTTCGATGTGATGGATCATCGGGCGTGACTTGAATGTCCCGCGCTCTACCCGGACGCTCCACATAGGTTAGTATTCCATCTTCGCACGCCTTACTGGCTCACTTTTGGCTCGGGGATCCACCCACACTGATGACGAAAACTGTCACCTTGCGAGAGGCATGGTCTGGCGAAGCGAATTGCACCCACTGCTCGCTGCGGGCCTCTGTCCTTTTTGCCGGTCTCCAGCAAGCCGATTTTGAACGCATTCATGATCCCATCGATCAGTTCACGCTCAAACCCGGTGCGTATCTCTATCGCACCGGCGACGCCGGCGAGCATATGTTCACGGTCCGCAGCGGTACACTCAAGCTCGTACAGTACCTGCCCGACGGCAGTCAGCGCATCGTGCGCATTGCCCGCTCGACCGACGTGCTTGGTCTGGAGGCACTTCTTGATGAGGCCTACCACCACGACGCCATCGCGCTGCACGCCACCGAGGTATGCCGCTTTCCGGCGCGTCTGGTCCGCGATCTGGGCCAGAACAATCCGGATCTGCACCGCGAGCTGATGACGCGCTGGCAACGCGCCCTGACAGAAGCCGATGCCTGGCTGACTGAGCTTTCGACAGGTTCGGCGCGCCAACGCGTCGCGCGCCTGTTGCTGCGCCTGGTGCGCGACCGCGAGACGAGTCAATGCCAGCTCTTCAGCCGTGAGGACATGGGCGCCATGCTCGGCGTGACCACAGAGACGGCCAGCCGCACGATCGCGGAGTTCAAGCGCCAGGGCCTGCTGGTCGAGACCTCCCCCAACCACTTCCTGCTCGACATCCCCAACCTGCGGCGTATCGCCGAGGATTGACGCCCGAAAATCCGCACACTGCGAGCCGATCTCAAGCGTTGATTGATTTCAATGCCCACGCATTGCCCAAGCCCCTAAACTGGTGCCTGTTACCTGTCTCTAATGCTCATACAGCAGCGGGGATCTGCCCGTACGTGCACGTGGGCGATCACTCAATACAGAGCAGGCAATGCGTATGCTCAACTGCACGGACCGCCCCTGGAATTGACGATGAAAGAGACTGTATCCCTCACAGAATACCCTATCTATTGTCTCGAGATCGCGCGCGAGGAAACCGACTTTGCCTCGGTCGAGGCCATTTGCGGATACTTTATAGACTGTATCAAAGCCCATCGCTCGGCCGTTTTCATCGCCGAGTTTGACCATTATGCACACACACGGGGCTTGCCTGAGGGATACATCGGGGAGGGGATTCGCGCCGCACGCAATGTTGTGTTCTGTTTTGGGATTTCATTACCCAAACCGCAGTTGCTGGCCTGTCGTCCGCGCTCCATTGGTGTAGCCGAGACCGACGACGGTTTTATGGTCACCTTTTTAGAGACCCCGATGCCCGTCGCCAATGCCGCCATGGAAGACTGGGCAACGGGTTTGTGTAACGCTGCACGTCAACCCGTCTAAGCGGACGCACGCTCGATGAGCGCGCCCGCCACATCACTATTAATGGAGCACAGAATGCGTATTGCCATTACCAGCCAGAATTTTCGCACCATCACCGCCCACGCGGGCAAGACTCGACGCTTTCTGATCCTGGAGACTGACGGCCAAGAGGCCCCGGCAGAAATCGAGCGTCTGGATCTGCCCGCCGGGATGTCCTTACATGACTATCACGGCAACGATCACCCCTTATTCGGCTTGGCGCTCGATGCGCTCATCACCCAAAGCGCGGGCCAGGGTTTCATCGAGCGCATGGCGCGCCAGGGCATCGCCGTACATGCCACGAGCGCCACGGATCCGGCACGCGCAGCGAGTGATCTCGCCGCCGGAAAACCGCTACCATCGGCACAGCCGCATGAACACAACCACGGTCACGGCTAGGTGTCAATTAAGCTCCATTGATGATTGGTCAGCAAACACCCAACATTCTCGCAAAACCTTACAATCTTCCTTGTAAAAAAAATAATAATAATTCTATCAACCACTTGCGAGAGGTCATTCCCTAAGCGACCGATCTGATCTAGTCTCTCCTCCAACCGGCGCTGGCAAACTGCCCTACCCGCCCGGCCCTGGGGAGGCTCGAATCGGTGGGGTTGACACTAAATCCCAGCCATCGGCGACATCTGGTTGCGAATTCAACGGAGAAGCGCTCATGCTCGACAGTACGCTGGTCGAACTCTCACGATGGCAGTTCGCGACCACCGCTTTGTATCATTTCCTGTTCGTTCCCCTCACGCTGGGGCTTTCCTGGATCCTGGTGATCATGGAGAGCGTCTATGTCATGACCGGTCGCGAGATCTACCGGGACATGACCAAGTTCTGGGGCAAGCTCTTCGGCATCAACTTTGCGCTCGGCGTGGCCACCGGGTTGACCATGGAGTTTCAGTTCGGGACCAACTGGGCCTATTACAGTCACTATGTCGGCGACGTCTTCGGCGCCCCTCTGGCAATCGAAGGGCTGATGGCGTTCTTCCTGGAATCGACCTTCATCGGGCTGTTCTTTCTCGGCTGGGAGCGGTTGTCCAAACGCCAGCATCTGACCGTGACCTTCATGACTGCGGTCGGCTCGAACCTCTCCGCGCTGTGGATTCTGATCGCCAACGCTTGGATGCAGAATCCGGTCGGCTCCGAATTCAATCCCGAGACCATGCGCATGGAGATGACCAGCTTCACGGAGCTGGTGTTCAATCCCGTCGCGCAGGTCAAATTCGTGCATACGGTTGCAGCCGGTTATGTCACGGCCTCTATGTTCGTACTCGGCATCAGTGCCTGGTACATGCTCAAGGGGCGAGATCTGGCCTTTGCGAAACGCTCCTTCTCGATTGCCGTCGGTTTTGGACTCGCCTCGATCCTCTCGGTGATTCTGCTCGGGGACGAATCAGGCTATGAGGTGGGCGACGTGCAGAAGGTGAAGCTCGCCGCCATCGAGGCCGAGTGGCACACTGAGCCTGCGCCCGCAGCCTTCACGCTCTACGGTCGCCCGGACAACGAGGCCGAGGAAACGCACGATGCGATCAAGATCCCCTGGCTGCTCGGGCTGATCGCGACCCGCTCACTCGACCAACAGGTAACCGGGCTGAAAGACCTGATGATCCAGCACGAGATCCGTATCCGCAGCGGTATGATCGCCTATGAATATCTGCAGCGTCTGCGTCGCGGCGAGGACACCCTGGCCAATCGCGCCGTGTTCGATGAGCACAAGGACGATCTGGGCTACGGCCTGCTGCTCAAGCCCTATATAGAGAATCCGGCCGAGGCCAGTGAGGCGCAGATCCAGCAGGCGGTCAAGGACTCGATTCCCGAGGTCGCCCCGCTCTTTTGGAGCTTCCGCATCATGGTCGCGGCTGGGGTGTGGATGCTGTTGCTGTTGGTGGCGGGCTTCTACTACAACGCCAAGCGGGTCATCCAGGACAAACGTTGGCTGCTGCGACTGTTTCTCTACAGTATTCCGGTCCCCTGGATCGCCGCTGAAACCGGTTGGTTCGTCGCCGAATTCGGACGGCAGCCCTGGGCCATCGGCGAGGTGCTGCCGACCAGCATCGCGGTGTCGAGCCTGACCGCCAATGATCTTATTCTGAGCCTGGCTGGATTCGCGCTGTTTTACACCGCACTGTTTATCGTCGAGATGTACCTGATGTTCAAGTTCGCACGCCTTGGACCCAGCTCGCTGCACAGTGGTCGTTATTATCATGAGCGTGAAGCCTCGCGGACAGGTGGGATGTCGCCCGCCATGGCTCCTCAGAAACAGGCGCACTAGCCGGGAGGCAGGCACATGATTTTCGATTATGAAACGCTGAAACTTATCTGGTGGGTGCTGTTGGGGGTGCTCTTCATCGGTTTTGCCGTCACCGGCGGCATGGACATGGGCGTCGGTGTGCTACTGCCCATCCTCGGCAAGACCGATGTCGAGCGGCGCGTCATCATCAACACCGTCGGCCCGCATTGGGACGGCAATCAAGTGTGGCTGATCACCGCGGCCGGGGCCATCTTCGCGGCTTGGCCGATCGTCTATGCAACGGCCTTCTCGGGCTTTTACTTCGCGATGCTGTTGGTGCTGTTCGCGCTGTTCTTTCGACCGGTCGGTTTTGACTATCGCAACAAGATCGCCGATCCGCGCTGGCGCAATACCTGGGATTGGGGCTTGTTCGTGGGCGGGGTGGTGCCCGCGTTGGTCTTTGGCGTTGCCTTCGGCAATCTGCTACAGGGCGTACCCTTCCACCTCGACGAGCTACTGCGCTCCTACTACAGCGGCGGCTTCTTCGGTCTGTTCAATCCTTTCGCGCTGCTGACGGGCGTGGTGAGTCTGGCGATGCTGGTCACGCATGGCGCCATCTGGCTGCAACTGCGCACGGCCGAGCCGATCGCCACCCGCGCCAAGGTCATGGCGAAGAAAGCCGGTCTGCTCACCATCATCGCCTTCGCACTCGCGGGCATTTGGTTGAGCCTCGGGATCGACGGCTATCGCGTCGTGTCCATGCCGGCCCTGGGCGCAACCCCTAACCCGCTCGCCAAGGAAGTGGTGCAGGAGGCCGGTGCCTGGCTGAGCAATTACGCCACTCATCCCTGGACGCTGGCCTTCCCGTTATTGGGGTTCGGCGGCTTCGGACTCGCGATCCTGGCATCCATGTTGAACCGGCCGGGGCTGGGCCTGCTGGCCAGCAGCCTGGGCCTGGCCGGCATCATCATGACGGTAGGCGCGGCCATGTTTCCCTTCATCATGCCCTCGAGCACCAACCCCAACAGCAGCCTGATCGTTTGGGACGCGGTGTCGAGTCATCTGACACTGACAGTGATGTTCTGGGCCGCCGCGATCTTTGTGCCACTGATTCTGCTCTATACGACTTGGACCTACACCAAGATGTGGCGGCGCGTCACGGTCGAGGAGATTGAGTCTCAAGATCATCTGGCGTACTAAGACAACACGCCTTCGCGGGACCGGCCTGGCGTTTCTCGAGTCGCAACTGAAAGGAACAATGCATGTGGTATTTCACCTGGATGCTGGGCGTTCTGCTCGCACTGGCTTTCGGCATCATCAACGTCATGTGGTACGAGTCTGAACAGTACCAAGATAGCGCCGAGGACGATCAGCACGCCTGATCGAGCGCGGTTGCGTCACGATAAACGCGGCTCGAAGCCGCGTTTATGCTGTCTTACTGGCCGCTTTGATCAGCGGCCAGGTGATGCGCCCCAGCTAGCCTGCGGTGATGGGCATGATCATGATGTCTACCCGACGGTTGAGCCGCCGACCCTGTTCGGTTTCGTTGTTCGCGATGGGCCTGTTGAGTCCGAACCCGGCAGAGGAGATGCGCTGGGCAAGCACGCCGCTACGCTCCAAATAACTATGCACCGATAAGGCGCGCCGCTCGGAAAGCCGCTGATTGTGTGCGGCCGATCCAGTGTTATCGGTATGTCCGGCGACGGCCAATTGAGTCTTGCCGTACTTCTTCACGATATTGGCAATCTTGTCCATGGTGCTGTAGAAACCCGGCTTGATCTGGTCCGAGTCGATCTCGAAGGTCGTCGCCCCCGTCATGCCAACCAGAAGCTCATCATTTGGCAGCATCTGAACGCGGATGACCCCACTTGCTATCTCGGGTGCCAGCGCCTTCTCGAAGTCCTGGCGCTGCTCTTGCATGTAAGCACCGACTGCGGTCCCCATCAGGGCACCACCGACGGCACCAATGAGAGCGCCCTTTCCGGCGTCGGCGCTCAACGAGCCGATGAGCGCACCCGCTGCCGCCCCGCCGGTGGTTCCGATGGCTGCGCCCCGGCCGGTTTCGGTCATACCCGAGCCATCTGCGGCGCAGCCCGAGATGAGTACCGAAACGATGGCTGCGGTTGCAGCGGCTTTTGAGAAATCTAAGTTCATGAAAACCTCTTTGGATGATTGGAAATGACGATCCTGGCAACGCGACTGTTACCGGATCGCGAGCGCCATGATCGAAGTCTTCTCCCGTGATGACAAGCCCAGCGTTGCGTCTTGTATATTTGCCGCTCGGACATCAGGTGAACCACTAACTTAAGCCCCCACAACTCAGGGATCGTCCGTGACACGTATTCTCGTCAACCTTATCGCCTTTCAAATCGCCTGGTTCGCATCCGTGCTCGGCGGAGCCAACGACCTGCCCTGGCTCGGCGTCATCGTGACGACGGCCGTGGTGGCGCTGCATCTGTATCAAACTGCCAGACCGGCGCCCGAGGCGGTGATGGTGCTCACAATCGGCATTATCGGAACACTCTGGGACAGTCTGCTCGTGCGCTTCGGCTTCCTCGCATACCCATCGGGTATGCTTGCGCCCTGGCTCGCGCCGGTTTGGATTATTGCCATGTGGGTCGCCTTTGCGACGACCTTGAACGTCTCCCTGGCCTGGCTGCGGGGGCGTTGGTATCTTGCGTGCGCCCTTGGCGCATTGGGCGGACCCTTGGCTTACTATGCAGGGGAAAAGCTCGGTGGCGTCATCTTCCCAGATGCACTGGTCGCGCTCGCCGTGCTGGCCGCGGGGTGGTTCTTCCTGATGCCGGTCTCGGCATGGATCGCTGGGCGCCTAGATCGCCTGGGCAAAGACGCTAGCGATAGCGTGAGGCCATTGGAACTGGATAGGAGAAATCGCAATGTTTGATGTAGGCGTCTATTTTACCGCGCTCGGCTTCGCGCTGGCGTTGGGGTTCATTGGCTGGCTGGTCAGCATTCAGCTGAAGGATGTCAGTTTCGTCGACTCGATGTGGTCGATCTTCTTTCTGGTGATGGGTCTGGTGTATCTGGTATCGGCCCCTGAGCAGAGCAGTCGCGCCTGGCTTGTCGTGGCCTTGACCGCCATCTGGGCAATCCGACTCGCGGTGCATATCGCACAGCGCAATCGCGGCAAGGAAGAAGACTCTCGCTATCAAGAGATACGATCGAACAACCAACCAAGGTTTTGGTGGAAGAGCATCTACATCGTCTTCGGTTTGCAGGCCGTGCTCGCCTGGCTGATCTCGATGCCCTTGCTGGCGGCCACCTCGCCCACACCCTTAGGGCTGCTGGATTTAGTGGCGCTGGGCCTCTGGCTGACTGGTTTCGCCTTCGAGGCCATCGGTGACAAGCAGCTCGCGGACTTCAAATCGGACCCGAGCAATCAAGGCAAGGTCTTGGATCAGGGGCTCTGGCGTTATACGCGCCATCCCAATTACTTCGGCGAGGCATGTATCTGGTGGGGCTTCTATCTCTTTGCCGTGTCTGCCGGAGGATGGTGGACGCTGCTGTCGCCCGTTCTCATCACTTTTCTGCTGCTGCGTGTCTCCGGAGTGTCATTGATGGAGAAAGATATCGGCGAAAGACGGCCCGGTTATCATAACTACGTGCGGCGCACCAACGCCTTTTTCCCGGGACCGCCAAAGACTTAGCTAGAGCAGGCATCGTCCGAGCCGGATGCTGAACTTGAATTATTCGAGAACCGATTTCATGCTAAAACGCACATTTACGCTCATAGTCGCACTCTCACTACTCGTGTCCATGAGTGCCTGCACCGACGACGGAGGAGAACCGATGGATACAGTCGATCACGTCGATCTCGAACGCTTCATGGGAGACTGGTACGTCATTGCCAATATCCCGACCTTCGTCGATAAAGGCGCCCACAACGCCATCGAGAGATATGCTCTGAACGACGATGGAACCATTGCCACGACATTCCTGTTCAACAAGGATGCCTTCGACGGACCGCTGAAGACCTATCATCCCACCGGCTTCGTGCGTGACACGACCACCAACGCGCTCTGGTATATGCAATTCATCTGGCCTTTCAAGGCTGATTTTCGCATCGTCTGGCTAAACCCCGACTACAGCATCACGATCGTGGCTCGAGCGAAACGCGATTATATCTGGATCATGGCGCGCCAGCCTGCGATCACAACCGCGCAATATGATGAGGTCATCGCCTTCGCCGGATCGCTCGGCTACGACACGAGCAAGATCAAGAAAACCCCTCAACAGTGGCCGCAATAACCTGAAGCCGCGAGAGATCCAATCGGATCTCTCTGGGCATAGACTGCTCACTGCGGAATGAATCGCTCCAGCTGCGGGGCGATAACCCGAATAAAGTGCTCGAGAGTTTGATCCTTGGTAGTCAGGGAAATCGCATCAAAGATATATAATATTGGCTCTTTATGCATTTCTCAGGCCTCTGTCGGGATCTGCTCGAAACACATAAAGAGCTTATTTAAAAATCAATCGGTAGTGCTCTTATCTATATGATGACATAAGCCCTAATGCATTGATTAAAAATAAGTGAAATTTTCCATCATCATACAGAAAAGGGCACTATCCGGCAAGAAACCGCAGCTTTTCCAACTCGAAAAAAGTAAAAAAACCAACTCACTATACCAGCCATTTTAGCGCCATCTTCAAATAGGTTAGAGCTTAAAAAAGGAATATTAAATAAGTCTAAAATGATAGAAACACCAAAAAATACTAATGCGATCACCAATAAGATGTACTGTGTATTTAATATTACCGAATAGAATCTGATAAGGTAAAAAATCAAAAACCCAGCATAAACGGCAATCACAACTTCTTCAGGCACACCTAAATAAGGCAACACACCTTCGTGAAGTTGAAAAGCGTCATCAAGGCTGAGAGCCAGTGTTAGCAGACCGGAGAAAAAAAGAAAACTCTTAATGTTGAGACTATCATGGCCTTTCGTAATAATTTTGGCCGAAAAAATGCATATAGCTGCTGAAGCGGACCAAAAGAAGATGCCTATTTGAGAAATAAATCCGTTATAAAAAGGAGCTCCAACAATGGCATTTGGGTCACGTGTTAAGTTGCCGACGGGTATGCCTTTCCATAAGTGTAATAGCAACGCAGTGCTTAAAAGAAATGCCGATATGATTAATATCAAAGCGATCATTTTCCAATTTGATCGAAGTTGCTCACGAGAGGAAAGTAATAATTTCATGTGCTTAGACTCCTCAGCTCAATGACCACCAACTAAAGCTGGTGGTCTTTTTGTTGTCTCTCGTGACTCGTAACAGACGAAAAATCATAACAGGATCATTATTTGGTAGTGCCCGTATTTATAGGATAAATGGTAGTGCCCGTGTCGCTCAAACGGAATCGTGAAGAATGGAATCAATAGATGTCAAATCCCGTAAGTGTCAAGTCTCGTAAGATTATAGACCCTTTTTTTAAAGCGTTCGGGACATGTCTGTTGCCAGTCTTTGAGCGCTTGAATCGGCGCGATGTGTCCGAGCGCCTTCTGTGGGATCTGTTGGTTGTATAACCGAACATAGCCGGTGAGGATATCGGCTAGGTTCTGTGCGCAATCGAAGCGGGTGGTGGCGAGCACCTCGGCGATGCGCCCATTGAAGCGTTCCACCATCCCGTTGGTCTGGGGGTGACGGGGGGCGATGAGCCGGTGCTCAATGCCGTGAAGGGCACAACCCTGGTCGAAGCAATGGCGTCCAGTCGGCTCGCGCTCGCCGGTGGTTATGTGCTGGCCCTCAAAGGCACCCAAGAAACCCTGTCCGCTGAGGTCGAGGAGGCTTTCATCGACGCGGACGCCAAGAACTATGTCGGCGTCGAAGCTGAGTTCATCAGCTTGGTGGCCGCAAAGACGGTGCCGGCCGTCAGCGAGGCTTGATGACGGCAGTGGCGGCACTGCAAAAGCGCTCGGGTGCGCAAACGTACCGGCTCGTGCCGGCGACTACGATAAAGCCCTGCGGCCAACGCCACTGCTCAAGCGCCTGTCTGCACGCCTCCTCGGTCTCATACTCCTTGAGAAAATCCAACAGACTCAAGCCTTTCTGAAACTGAACCAGGTTCTGGGCCATCGCGCGCCTCCCGCAGGTTGTGTCTACTCAGAGTGTCGATCAGACCTACAGATTCGGCTGGGATTCGTGAATAATCACAAACTTTATTGTCACTTGACACATTTCAGATCCGCTGTTGACGACCCTACTCGACAGTCACCGATTTCGCGAGATTCCTCGGCTGGTCGACATCGGTACCCTTGAGTACGGCGACGTGGTAGGCGAGCAGTTGCAGCGGAATAGTGAAGATGATGGGGTCGATCAGGTCGTCGGTCTCGGGCAGACGGATGACGCTGACACCCTCGCACTCGTCTATGGATACGTGAAAGTCAGCGAAGACGTAGAGCTGTCCACCACGGGCACGGACCTCTTCGAGATTGGATTTGAGCTTTTCCAATAGGGTATTGTTTGGCGCGACGGCGACCACCGGCATCTGCTCATCGATCAGGGCCAGCGGACCGTGCTTGAGTTCTCCGGCGGGATAGGCCTCGGCATGGATGTAGGAAATCTCTTTGAGCTTGAGCGCCCCTTCCATCGCAATGGGGTACTGCTCGCCGCGTCCGAGAAACAGCGTGTGCTGCTTGTCGACGAATTGCTCGGCAAGTTCTGCGATACGCGCATCCAGTGCTAGTGCCTCCTCGACCTTGCCAGGCACCGACCGCATCAGCGCCACGAGCCGGGCCTCATCGGATGCGTCGAGCCGGTTGAACCGCCCGAGGGTGACCGTGAGCAGGAGCAGACCGATGAGTTGCGTGGTAAAGGCTTTGGTGGAGGCCACCCCGATCTCTGGACCGGCATGGGTGAGAAAGACCAGATCCGACTCGCGCACCAGTGAGCTTTCGGGCACGTTGCAGATGGCCAGCGTGGTTGCGTAGCCGGATGCCTTGGCTTGGCGCAGCGCGGCCAGGGTATCGGCCGTCTCGCCGGACTGGGAGAGGGTGACGAAGAGGGCGTTCTCGGCGACCACATGTCGGCGATAGCGATACTCGCTGGCGACCTCGACCTGACAGGGCACGCCGGCGATGGACTCCATCCAGTAGCGCGCGACCAGCGCCGCGTGAAAGCTGGTGCCGCACGCGACGATGGTCACCGCCCGGATGGAGGCAAACAGCTCGCTGGCCTGGTTGCCAAAGGTCTCGGGCAGGATGCGATCACCGCTCAGGCGCCCTTCCAGGGTGTCGGCGATCGCCCGGGGTTGCTCGAAGATCTCCTTCTGCATGTAGTGGCGATAAGTGCCACGCTCGGTCGCTTCAGCGCTCACCGATGAGGTCTTGACCGCACGCTCGACCAACTGGCCATCACGGTCCCAGATGCGCACCGATTCCCGCGTCAGTTCGGCGATATCGCCTTCTTCGAGAAAGATGAAGCGATTGGTCACGGGCAACAGTGCAAAGACGTCGGAGGCGATGAAATGCTCGCCGAACCCGATCCCGATGACCAGCGGACTGCCCTGCCGCGCGGCGACCAAGTGCTCGGGATTTTCGGCATCAATCACCCCGAGCGCAAAGGCACCGCGCAAGCGCATCGCCACTTGGCGCACGGCCTCGATCAGACTGGCGCCTTGTGCGAGTGCATCGTGGATCGCGTGTACGACGACCTCGGTATCGGTCTGGGAGGTGAAGCTGTGACCGGCCGCGATCTGCTCAATCCGCAGCGCCTCATGGTTCTCGACGATGCCGTTATGAACGACGGCACAGCGGTCGTGGCTGACATGGGGATGGGCATTGTGCGTCGCGGGCTCGCCATGGGTCGCCCAGCGTGTATGGGCGATGCCGAGCGTCCCGCTAAGCGGATTGGCCGCGACCTCCTCACAGAGGCGGGCGACCTTGCCGAGCGTGCGGACGCGATTGAGACGCTGCGCCTCATCGAGCACCGCGAGTCCAGCCGAGTCGTAGCCCCGATATTCGAGCCGACGCAGCCCTTCGAGTAGGATTGCCGCAACCGGACGTTGAGCGATGGCACCGACGATTCCGCACATGGCGTTCTTGACCTCAGTATTATTGGGTGATGAGCGCAGGTGATCAGGTCGTTTTTTTGCCCGGGCGTTGCCAGCCGATGATGGTCGTTTGGCGCACGCGTGTCAGGGTGAGCTGCCCGGACGGTGTATCCCGCGTAATGACGGAACCCGCACCAATGGTAGCTCCCGCGCCGACCGTCACCGGTGCGATCAGCGCGGTGTTGGAGCCGATGAAGGCGCCGTCATTGATGGTCGTCTTGAATTTGTTAGCGCCGTCGTAGTTGCAGGTGATCGTACCGGCACCGACATTGACGTTCTTACCGATCTCGGTATTGCCCAGATAGCTCAGATGGTTGACCTTGCTACCCTGCCCCAGGGTCGTGCTCTTGAGTTCGACGAAGTTGCCGACATGGGTGTGATCGGCGAGCCGCGCGCCCGGGCGTAGCCTGGCGAAGGGACCAATCCGGGCATTCGCGCCCACTACGGCATCCTCGATAATGCAATTGGCCATAACCTGAGTCTGTGGACCGATCGTGCAGTTCTTGAGGACACAATTAGGACCGATGCGCACCCCGGTGGCAAGGCGCACCTCGCCTTCGATAATGACATTGACGTCGATGTAGGCGTCCGGCTCGCTCACGAGACGTCCGCGCAGATCGAATCGGCCGGGGTCGGCCAGGCTCACGCCCGAGCGCATGAGGTCTTCGGCGACCCAGCGCTGGTAGATGCGCTCGAGATCGGCGAGCTGCACCCGATCGTTGACACCGGCGATCTCGGCCAGCGCCGTGGGCCGCGTGGTCGCAATCGCGACGCCTTCACGCGCGGCGATGCCGATGATGTCAGTCAGATAGTATTCGCCCTGGGCGTTGTCATCTCCGATCGATCCCAGCCAATCGGCGAGTCCCCTCCGGTCGGCAATCAGAAAGCCGGTATTGATCTCGGTCAGGGCGCGCTCTTCGACGCTCGCGTCTTTCTCCTCGACGATCCGCACCACACGGCCCTGATCGTCACGGACGATGCGACCATAGCCGCTCGGATCATCCAGCTCGGCAGTCAGCAGCCCCAGCCTGGTGTCGGTGCTCGCGTCCATCAGATCGCGCAGGGTCTCGGGCGCGATGAGCGGCACATCTCCGTAGAGGATCAGCACACGATCGAGATCGGCGACGGCTGGCATTGCCTGAATGACCGCATGCCCGGTGCCGCGCTGCTCGGCCTGCTCCACCCAAACGCAGTCGTGGGTGGCGAAGCTCGAGCGCACCTGCTCGCCGCCATGACCATGGACGACAACGATACGTGCTGGGGCGAGCGCACGCGCAGCCTCCAGAACGTGACCGAGCAAGGGCCGGTCAGCCAGAGGATGCAGCACCTTGGGCAGGCTCGAGTGCATGCGCTTGCCGAGACCAGCGGCCAGTATCACGACAGCGAGTTTCATTCTAAAAAAATCCTGTTAGCCAGCGGCTGCTTGGCTTTGATGAGCACTGTACAAATGCCTTCTTCGAGCCGCACAAACGCGAACGCCCCTAGTCGGAATGACAGGGGCGTTCGCGCAGGGGTTGACAAAAAATCGCGACCGTTCTCGATCAGATCGCCTTGATTTTACGCAACTTCTCGATCTCGCGAAGCTGGGCGACGGCCTCGGCGAGCTCTGCCTGAGCCTTGGCATACTCGAAACCAGCCGCACGACCGGCAAGCGCCTCCTCGGCACGGCGCTTGGCATCTATAGCTGCGGCCTCATCCAGATCACGGGCGCGAATGGCGGTGTCCGCGAGCACCGTCACCACGCTCGGCTGGACCTCAAGCATGCCGCCGGAGACATAGAAATGCTCCTGCTCGCCCTGCTCGTTCTCAACCCTGACGTTACCGGGTTTGAGCCGGCTGATAAAGGCTGCGTGACGTGGCGCGATACCAACTTCGCCCATCTCGGCGGTGGCATACACCATGGTTGCAGTGCCCGAGTGGATCGCCCCCTCGGCACTGACGATGTCGACATGGATTGTCATTGCCATGGGTCATACCCCTTTAGCTGCTGGCAGCCATTTTTTCGGCCTTGGCGACTGCCTCTTCAACTCCACCGACCATATAGAAGGCCTGTTCGGGGAGGTGGTCATAGTCGCCTTCGACGATGGCCTTGAAGTCCTTGATGGTGTCCTTCACGGAGACGAACTTACCGGGCGACCCAGTGAATACCTCGGCCACGAAGAACGGCTGCGACAGAAACCGCTGCATCTTGCGCGCGCGCGAGACGGTGAGCTTGTCATCCTCGGACAGTTCGTCCATGCCGAGGATGGCGATGATGTCTTTGAGCTCTTTGTAGCGCTGCAGGATGCCCTGCACGGCGCGCGCGGTCTCGTAGTGCTCCTGGCCGACTACGTTGGGATCGAGGATTCGGCTGGTGGAGTCCAGCGGATCCACGGCTGGATAGATACCCAGCTCGGCGATCTGACGCGAGAGCACCAGGGTCGCGTCCAGATGCGCGAAGGTGGTGGCCGGCGAGGGGTCGGTCAGGTCGTCTGCGGGGACGTAGACGGCTTGGAAAGAGGTGATGGAGCCGGTACGCGTCGAGGTGATGCGCTCTTGCAGGGCGCCCATCTCGGAGGCCAGAGTCGGCTGATAGCCCACCGCCGACGGCATACGCCCGAGCAGTGCGGACACCTCGGTGCCGGCCAGGGTATAGCGATAGATGTTGTCGATGAACAGCAGCACATCGCGGCCTTCCTCACGGAAGAACTCGGCCATCGTCAGACCGGTGAGCGCAACGCGCAGACGGTTGCCCGGCGGCTCGTTCATCTGGCCGTAGACCAGCGCCACCTTGTCGAGCACGTTGGAGTCTTTCATCTCGTGATAAAAGTCGTTGCCCTCGCGGGTGCGCTCACCGACGCCGGCGAACACCGAGAAGCCGGAGTGCTCGGCGGCGATGTTGCGGATGAGCTCCATCAGAGTCACGGTCTTGCCCACGCCAGCGCCGCCGAAGAGCCCGACCTTGCCGCCCTTGACGATCGGCATGATCAGATCGATGACCTTGATGCCGGTCTCCAGGATCTCAGTGGAGGTCGCCTGGTCTTCGAGCTTGGGTGCGGCGCGGTGAATGCCCCAGCGCTCCTCGCTTTCGACCTCGCCCATCTCGTCGATGGCATTACCCAGCACGTCCATAATGCGCCCGAGGGTCTTTTGACCGACGGGCACCTGAATCGGTGCGCCTGTCGTCTCGACATCGACGCCACGCTGCAGGCCGTTGGTCGAGCCCATGGCGATGGTGCGCACTACGCCGTCGCCGAGCTGCTGCTGAACCTCGAGCGTCAACCCAGCCGAGTCAATCTTCAGAGCCTCATAAATCTTGGGTATATCGCCGCGTGGGAACTGAACGTCCACGACGGCACCGATAATTTCCACCACGTTACCGGAACTCATAATGTCTTTTCCTCTTCTGCCTTGTGGCGTCTAGCGATTTTGTCTGGATCTGGTCCTAACAACTGGCTCACCGGCGATGGGCGGGCGCTCAGACCGCGGCGGCACCGCTCACGATCTCGGAAATCTCCTGGGTGATCGCAGCCTGTCGCGCCTTGTTATAAACGAGTTGCAGCTCGTCGATGATGTCACCGGCGTTGTCCGAGGCGGACTTCATCGCGACCATGCGGGCGGCCTGCTCGCTGGCGCCGTTCTCGACCACCGCCTGATAGACGAGCGATTCGATATAGCGGGTCAGCAGGGCGTTCAGGACGGTGTGGGCGTCCGGTTCGTAGATGTAGTCCCAGTGATAGGGCATGGTCTCGCGCTCGCCCCCGACGATGGGAACCAACTGCCGAATCACCGGGCGTTGGGTCATGGTGTTGACGAATTCATTGCTAACGATATAGATCGCGTCGATTTCCTTCGACTCGAAGGCATCGAGCATCGCCTTGACCGTGCCGATCAGATCCTCAATGTGAGGCTTGTCTCCGAGGTGGGTCGCCTGCGCCTTGACATCGCCGCCAAAGCGCTTGAAGAACGCCAGCGCCTTCGAGCCGATGGTGCAGAAGACGGCCTCGACACCCGCTTCGTGTTGGGCTTTGATCTCTACCACCAGACGCCGAAACAGGTTGCTGTTCAGGCCGCCGCAGAGACCACGGTCGGATGAGACGACGATGTAGCCAACGCGTTTGCGCTCGCGTTCGAGCGCCATGTAAGAGTGACGATACTCGGGTGTCGCATTGGCAAGGTGACTGATGACCTGGAGCATCTTTTCCGCATAGGGACGGGAAGCGGACATGCGATCCTGGGCCTTGCGCATCTTTGAGGCCGCAACCATCTGCATGGCCTTGGTGATCTTCTGCGTGCTCTTGATGCTCGCGATCTTGGTGCGGATTTCTTTGGCGCCTGCCATTTATTAGCTCCCAGCCTCTAGCTTCCAGCCACCAGCCTGTCGGCTTGGGGGCTGAGGAGGTTCGATACTTGTCAAAACACATCACCGCGCCAGCCGCCGATGCCTCACGCTGGAGGCTCGCGGCTGGCCGCTGGCGGTTGTTTACCAGGTATTGTTTGCCTTGAAGTCTTTGATCGCCGAGTGCATTCCCTGCTGAATTTCATCGCTGAAATCACCCGTTGAATCGATTGTGTTCAACAAATCGGCTTGTGCGGACTTCATGTAGCTCTGTAGCGCCTGCTCGAAATCGACGACTTTCCTGACATCGACGTCGTCGAGATAACCCTCGTTGGCCGCAAACAGCGAAATAGCCATCTGACCGATGCCCATGGGCGAGTATTGTGCCTGCTTCATCAACTCGGTGACACGTTCGCCACGCTGGAGCTGCTTGCGGGTCGCCTCATCAAGATCGGATGCGAACTGCGAGAAGGCCGCCAGCTCACGGTATTGCGCCAGCGCGAGCCGGATACCACCGCCGAGCTTTTTGATGATCTTGGTCTGCGCCGCGCCGCCGACACGCGAGACCGACAGACCGGCGTTGATGGCTGGGCGGATACCCGAGTTAAAGAGGTCGGTTTCCAGAAAGATCTGTCCATCGGTGATGGAGATGACGTTGGTCGGTACGAACGCGGAGACGTCGCCGGCCTGTGTCTCGATGATCGGCAGTGCGGTCAGCGAGCCGGTTTTGCCTTTGACTTCGCCGTTCGTGGCCTGCTCGACATAATTGGCATTGACGCGCGCGGCGCGCTCCAGAAGACGCGAGTGGAGATAGAACACATCACCGGGATAGGCTTCACGGCCGGGCGGACGACGCAGCAGCAGCGAGACCTGACGATAGGCCCAGGCTTGTTTGGTGAGATCGTCGTAGACGATGAGCGCATCCTCGCCCTTGTCGCGGAAGTACTCGCCCATGGTGCAGCCGGCGTAAGGCGCCAGGAACTGCATGGCAGCGGACTCAGCGGCGGCAGCCGCGACGATAATGGTGTGATCCATGGCGCCATGCTCTTCGAGCTTGCGCACGATGCCGGCGATGGAGGAGTTCTTCTGCCCTATCGCGACATAGATGCACTTAACGCCAGTGTCTTTCTGATTGATGATGGCGTCAATGGCGACCGCGGTCTTTCCGGTCTGGCGGTCGCCGATGATCAACTCACGCTGACCGCGCCCGACCGGAACCATGGCGTCGATGGCCTTGAGACCGGTCTGAATCGGCTGATCGACCGACTGACGCGCGATGACGCCCGGCGCAACCTTCTCGATCGGCGAACTGCCGGCGGCATCAATCGGGCCTTTGCCGTCGATCGGGTTGCCCAGCGCGTCGACGACGCGCCCCAAGAGTCCCTCGCCAACCGGAACCTCCAGCACACGACCGGTACAACGCACCCAGTCGCCTTCAGAAAGATCGGTGTAGTCACCCAGAATCACCGCGCCGACTGAATCGCGCTCCAGGTTCAGCGCCAGTCCATAAGTATTGTCCGGAAATTCGAGCATCTCATAGTACTGGGCATCAGAGAGTCCGTGGATTCGCACGATACCGTCGGTCACGCTGACGATAGATCCTTCGGTACGGGCCTCGGTCTGCAGATCGAAATTTTCGATCTTTTGTTTGATGAGATCGCTGATCTCGGATGGATTCAATTGCATGACGGTGTCCAGTTCAGAGTTGCAAAGCGTGAGCGAGCTGCTTGATCTTGCCGCGAACGGAGTCGTCGATCACGAGATCCCCAGCGCGAATCTCGACACCGCCGAGCAGGGTGCTGTCGGTCTCGAGCGTCAGATCGATCTGGCCGCCGAAACGCTTGGAGAGTGCCTGAGAGAGCGCCTCGCGCTGTTGATCATCGACCTCGAACGCGCTACGAACCAAAATCTGACGAACGCCTTGGTCGGCGACCCGCCGCTCCTCAAAGAGCCGGGCGATCTCTGACACGGCCGCGAATCGCGAATTTTGCGCAAGCAACCGCAACAGATTGGCCGCTTCCGTCGAGAGCGCATCGCCGCAGACAGCGAGGATGAGCTCAAGAAGATCTTCTCGCGGCACGGTCTGATTGTCGATCTGGGCGGCCAGTTGAGCGTCAGACGTTACCGCATCCAGCAGCGCCAGCGCTTCGGACCAAGCATCGATCTGCCCGGTTTCTTTGGCGCGCTCAAAGATCGCCTCGGCATAGGGGCGCGCGATGGTGGTTATATCTCCGGCCATGGCTATCCCCTAGAGCTGCTTGGCGAAATCGTCAACGATCGCTTTATGCGTGTCGACGTTGATTTCCTTCTGGAGAATTTTCTCAGCTGCGGCGATCGCCAGCGTGGTGACCTTCTCGCGCAATTCTTCACGTGCACGATTGGCCTGCCGGTCGATCTCAGCCTGAGCCGCAATGACCAGCCGATCGCCCTCAGTGCGCGCATCGCCCTTGGCCTCTTCGATGAGATCGGTCGCGCGCCGCTGCGCCAGGCTGACAATCTCGGCGGCTTTGTCTTTCGCCTCGTTCATGACTTCCAGCGCGCGCTGCTCACCCAGGGCTTTTTCCTGATGGCCACGCTCGGCGGCAGCCAGACCTTGGGCGATACGCTCCTTGCGCTTCGCCAACGCGTTCACGATCGGTGGCCAGATGAACTTCATACAGAGCCAAACGAACACCGCAAAGGTGATCATCTGGCCGAACAGAGTTAGATTGATATTCATAGCGTTGCCTTGTGCCTTTGCATCGAACCTGGTCAGGGTGACAGGCGCTGATCGCGACCCCGGTTGATTCGGATGCAGACTTAGGCAGCGAATATCAGGTACAGGCCCATGGCGATCGCGATGACCGGCAGCGCGTCGACCAGACCCATGACGATGAAGAACTGCGTACGCAGCATCGGAACGAGCTCAGGCTGACGGGCTGCGCCCTCAAGGAAGCGACCACCGAGCACGCCGATACCAATGCCAGCGCCAATGGCACCAAAACCGAGCATGAGACCGGCACCGATCAGCTTGATGGCCATGGCAAATTCTTGTGCGACTTGGAGTTCCATGAAATTCCCTCAGGGGTTAGTTAGCGAGTTGAGACTTTAGTCACCGCGACTAGAGCATCTGTTAAAAGAATAAAGACTCTTGAAAGAAATGATTGAGCAACAATGCTCAGTGCGGCTCTTGGTGGGCCATATCGAGATAAACGATGGTCAGCACCATGAAGATGAAGGCCTGAAGTGTAATGATCAGGACATGGAACAAGGCCCAGGCGAGTTGCAATATGCCAGCCGCTCCCGCGAGCACGATTCCGCCGCCATACATCAGTGCGATCAGAATGAAGATCATCTCTCCAGCATACATGTTGCCGAACAACCGCAGCGCGAGCGAGAAGGGCTTCGACAGCAGACTAATGCCTTCCAGGACTATGTTTGCGGGCATGCCCCATTTACCGAACGGTTGGAGTGTCAGTTCGCCGAGAAAGCCGCGGGCGCCTTTCATCTTGACGCTGTAGTAAAGCACCATGAAGAAGACCATCAACGCCATGCCGAAGGTTGTATTGGGATCGGTCGTGGGAACGATCTTGAGGTAGACATAGTGCGGATCGGCGCCGAACACCGCCATCAGTTGACCGAACAGGTGCGGCACCAGATCAACCGGGAGCAGATCCATCAGATTCATCAGGAAGACCCAGATGAAAACGGTCAGCGCCAGCGGTGCGACCATCGGGTTCTTTCCGCTGAAAGAGCCGCGCACGTTCTCCTCGACAAAATCCACGATCCATTCGACGAAGTTCTGTGCATTACCAGGCACGTCAGAAGTCGCGACCTCGGCAACCCGGCGGAAGAACCAGATGAATACGCCGCCCAGCAGGATCGAGAAAAACATGGTATCGACATTGATTGCCCAGAAGCCCATCTCAGCCGCTGCCGCGCTGTCGCGGGCGAAGCCAAAGCCATGCTCTGGATGAACGCCGAGCGTTAAATTGGTGAGATGGTGCTGAATATATGCTTGGGACGCGAGCGTTTCAGAAGAAGCCATCAATCATTCTCACTTCGTATTTCGGCGACATAGGAAGATGCCGCGACTCGGTGTCTTCCGCGCGGGGCAAAATGCCCGTATTGCTGTTGATCGCGAACGGCGACCTATCAGCGTTTTCCCGATCGTGCCGCAATCAGGGTCGGCACCACTTGGACCAGAAAATAGGCCGCCAGCAATGCCACTATATTCAATCCATCGAATATAACAAAGACGATCCCGAAAACACCGATGATCAATGCGATCTTGACAACCTCGGCGCGATAGAAACCTGCCATCAAATCTTCGAGTCGTTGCGCACGGTATCGACGAAAAACCGATCTGGCAAGCACGGCATTTGCCAGCAAGCAGGTCCCGGCTCCGATCAACACTGAAATTGCGGTTGAAGCGCCAAGCGGCAGCGCGAGCAGCGCCAGGATCACACCGAAGATCAACTGGGCATTCAGCATACGCCTGACTTGAAACGCGTCGATTTGTCGCATCAGATCTTTGTGAACAGAGCGGGCGCTCCGCTCAACAGCGGCCAAGTATAGGGAGTCATGGATATTGGGTCAATGCAACCCGAGCGTTTAGGTGCAACTGCCGCTCGTACCGCGATCGCTCGGATGTGCGCATATGTGTCTATGCGCTGCGAGGCATGTCGAGTGCTCATTGAATATGCTCGAGAATCCCGTCGAGTTCGTCCAGCGTATTGTAAGCGATGACCAGCTTTCCCGAGCCGCGACGCCCATGCTGGATCTGGACATTTGCTCCGAGCTTGTCGGCCAGATCCGATTGTAGCCGGTGAATGTTTGGGTCGAGTGCGCGCGGGGGCGTCACGCTCGCCTCGACATCCTGCGCCTGCTGCAGACGCCGAACCAGCCGCTCAGTCTCGCGCACCGAGAGTCCACCCGCAACCACCTGACGCGCGGCCTGGCTTTGTTCCGGGCCTTTCAGGCCCAGCAGCGCGCGTGCATGACCCATTTCTAGGCGCGACTGCTCGATAAATGACTTAACGTCTGGGTTGAGTTCGAGCAGCCGTAACAGGTTGGTCACCATGGTGCGAGACTTACCCACCGCCTCGGCGATCTGTTGATGCGTCAAGCCGAATTCCGAGATCAGGCGCCCCAGCGCGCCAGCCTCTTCGAGCGGGTTGAGATCAGTGCGCTGGATATTCTCGATCAGCCCAATGGCCATGGCGGTCCGCTCGTCGACCTCCCGAATCACCACCGGGATCTGCGCCAGACCGGCTTGCTGACAGGCGCGCCAGCGACGCTCACCGGCAATAATCTCATAGCGCGGGTCAGCGCTACTCTGCTCGGCCAAAGGGCGCACCACGATTGGCTGGATTACACCCTGGGCGAGGATGGAGTCGGCCAGCTCGCGCAGCGCGTCGGAATCGAACGCGAGGCGCGGCTGATATCTGCCGCGCTGGATGTGCTCAAGCGGCAGATGCGTCACCTGTTCGAGCGCGCGTGCGCGCCCCTCGGTCGCAGGCGGGCGAGCGGCGCCGAGCAGTGCGTCCAGACCGCGTCCGAGACCCTTTTTCTTAGGTAGAGGTGTGTGTTCGATATCCATACCTGCCGGGATTATGCCGCGTGTTTGCGCTTATCGTGACGACGCAGGACTTCGCTGGCGAGCGCGAGATAGGCGATGGCCCCTTTCGACTGGGGATCGTAGATCAAGGCGCACTGACCATGGCTGGGCGCTTCGGCCAGACGCACGTTGCGCGGGATGATGGTGCGGTAGACCTGATCGCCAAAGTGGATGATGAGCTGGGTCGAGACTTGATTGGCCAGGTTGTTGCGCGGATCGTGCATGGTGCGCAAAATCCCCTCGATGCGCAGCCCCTGATTGCGGCTCTCGCGAATCTGCTCGACGGTATCGAGCAAGGCCGAGAGACCCTCCAGCGCATAATATTCGCATTGCAGCGGGATCAGCACGCCCTGCGCCGCAACCAGGGCATTGACCGTGAGCATGTTCAGCGACGGCGGGCAATCGACGATAACCAGTTCGTAGGCCCCGGCGGCGCTGCTGAGCACTTTGGCCAGTCGCCGCTCGCGGTCCGGTAAGTCGATCAGCCCAATCTCAGCTGCGGTCAGGTCGCTATTGGCCGGCAAGAGATCGAAGCCGGGCGCTGGCTCGGTGATGCGCTGGATGCAGTCGGCGATCGCAATATCAGTCAACAGCAGGTCGCAGGTGGTGTACTCAAGGGTGTGCTTGTTCACCCCGCACCCCATCGTGGCGTTGCCCTGGGGGTCGAGATCCACGAGCAGGATGCGGCGTTTCATCGCAGCCAGTGAGGCGGCAAGGTTGACCGCCGTGGTGGTCTTGCCGACTCCGCCCTTCTGGTTGGCAATCGCGATGATATTGACCATGGTCGGCTCAATCACTCCGGAGTTCGATCAGATGACGTGAAGCGTCCAGAAACGGCACGCTGAGTCGATGGACCTGTGCGACGGCGCCTGGCAAGCTCGATGCGTCCAGCCCCGCGCCCGCATCGCGTCCCCTCATCAGCAGCACTCGGCCGGGATGCGCGAGCAATTGGGCGGTCGGGGCGCGCAGAATCTCTTCGGCGGCGACGGCGCGGCTCACTATGGTACTGAATTTTCGCCCCGGCTGGTACGTCTCGATGCGCGACTGGACCGGCTCGACATTCTCCAGCCCGAGTTCCACAACCGCCTGGCGCACGAAGCGGACCTTCTTGCCGTTGCTGTCGAGCAGCCAGAACTGGCACTGTGGGTTGATGATCGCCAGCGGCAACCCTGGCAGTCCGGCTCCGGTGCCGAGATCGAGCAGACTGTCTCCGAACAGAAACGGCTGGATGGCGAGACTGTCGAGCAAGTGTCTGGCGACCATCTCGAGCGGATCACGCACGGCCGTCAGATTATAGCGCCGGTTCCAGCGTGTCAGCGTGGCGAGGAACCCCAGGAGGCGTTCCTGCTCGTGCGCCGACAGGCACAACCCGAGTGCCGCCGCGCCTTCTGCGAGCCGTTGTGCGATGCGCGTCTCGACCGGTTGCAGAGCAGCGTTCATGCGCGTGCCGCGTGCCGCTTGAGATGGATCAGTAGCAGCGAGACCGCCGCCGGTGTGACGCCGGGGATGCGCGCGGCCTGTCCGATGGTCGCGGGTCTCACACGGTTGAATTTCTCACGCACCTCGCCCGAGAGTCCATGCACTCGGTCGAAGTCGAAATCGCCCGGCAGGGGCTTGGATTCCTGCTCGCGCTGGCGCTCGATCTCGGCGCGCTGACGGCTGATATAGCCGTCGTAGCGCGCCTGGATCTCTAGCTGCTCGGTCACCTCTGATGGCAAAGCCGCGCTTAGATCGCCGGTGAGCACCCGAATGCCCTGGTAGCCGACATTGGGACGTGCCAGAAGCTCCAGCGCGCGGGTCTCGCGACGCAAAGGCTCACCCAGCACTTGGGTGGCGAGGGATTGATCGAGAGTCTCGGGCCTCACCCAAGTCTCACGCAGACGCTGGCGCTCGCATTCGATCGCTTCGCGCTTGGCCTCGAAACGCCGCCATTGATCCTCTCCCACCAGCCCCAGCCGACGCCCCGTTTCTGTCAAGCGCAGATCAGCATTATCTTCGCGAAGCATGAGCCGGTACTCAGCACGGCTGGTGAACATGCGATAGGGTTCGATGGTTCCGCGCGTAATGAGGTCATCGACCATCACCCCGAGATAGGCTTCGTCGCGGCGCGGCTGCCAGGGTTCGCGCCCCTGGACCTGAAGCGCAGCATTGGCACCGGCCAGCAGGCCCTGGGCGGCGGCCTCTTCATAACCGGTCGTACCGTTGATCTGACCGGCGAAGAACAGCCCTTGGATGGCGCGCGTTTCAAGCGATGGCCGCAGATCGCGCGGATCGAAGAAATCGTACTCGATGGCATAGCCAGGACGTGTTAGATGGGCCTGCTCGAAACCGGCGATGGAACGTACCAGAGATTCTTGAATGTCGTAGGGCAAACTGGTCGAGATGCCGTTGGGATAGATCTCGTGGGTTGTGAGTCCCTCGGGTTCGATGAAGATCTGATGGGACTGCTTGTCGGCGAAGCGCGCGATCTTGTCCTCAATCGACGGACAATAACGCGGCCCAACCCCCGCGATCACGCCGGTAAAGAGCGGCGAGCGAGAAAGCCCGGAGCGAATAATCTCGTGTGTGCGTTCATTAGTATGGGTGATATGGCAACTGATCTGACGCGGATGATCGGCCGCGCTGCCCAAATAGGAAAACACCGGGACCGGCTTATCGCCGGGCTGTTCGGCAAGCTGGCTGTAGTCGATGGAGCGTGCATCGATGCGCGGCGGTGTGCCGGTCTTGAGACGCGCGACACGCACTGGCAACTCGCGCAGGCGTTGTGCCAAAGCGTTGGATGGTGGATCTCCGGCGCGGCCGCCTTCATAGTTCGACAGCCCGATATGGATCCGTCCGCCGAGAAAGGTGCCGACCGTCAGGACCACCGTGCGCGCCATGAAACGCAGCCCCATCTCGGTCTGGACACCGACGACGCGCCCGCCCTCGACGATGAGATCATCGACGCCTTGCTGAAAGACGGCAAGCCCCGGCTGACCCTCGACCGCAATGCGCACCGCAGCCTTGTAGAGCAAACGATCGGCCTGGGCGCGGGTCGCGCGTACCGCCGCGCCCTTGCTGGCATTGAGAGTGCGGAACTGAATACCGCCGCGATCGGCAGCACGGGCCATGAACCCGCCGAGCGCATCGATCTC
The DNA here is from genome assembly GCA_029257385.1 of Thiorhodococcus sp. Classification (GTDB taxonomy): domain Bacteria; phylum Pseudomonadota; class Gammaproteobacteria; order Chromatiales; family Chromatiaceae; genus Thiorhodococcus. The sequence goes on along the minus strand of JARIBS010000033.1, from coordinate 28,763 downwards.
CTTGACGAGATGCCCCTTGCCGATCCCGCCGATTGCCGGATTGCAGCTCATCTGGCCGATGGTCTCAATGTTCTGGGTGAGCAGCAGGGTGCGCGCGCCCATGCGCGCGGCCGCCAGCGCGGCCTCGGTGCCGGCGTGACCGCCGCCAACCACCACAACATCGTATCGATCGCTTGCAATCATCACAGCACGTCCGAGCCAACAAAGCCGATAAGTCTAACCCAAACCACAGGATAGAGACGATTGAGAAGCGCAATTTTTCCACGCCCAGACAGACTGCTCGATACCCAGGGAGTCACCCGCCAATGAGCTTAGCGCAAAGCCAAACCCAGACCAGAATCCAGTCTCGCCCCGCGCTCGCCGAGAGCATTCTGGAGCAAGCGCGCACGGTCATCCTCGGCAAGGACCAAGAGTTGCGCCTGGCGCTGGCCTGTCTGCTGGCGCGCGGCCACCTGCTGATCGAGGATCTGCCCGGCGTGGGCAAGACCACCCTCGCCCACCTGTTCGCACGGCTGCTTGGGTTGGACTATGCGCGCATCCAGTTCACCAGCGACCTGCTGCCAGCCGACGTGATCGGTGTGTCGATCTACGACCGCGCCGCTGAGAGTTTTCGCTTCCATCCCGGCCCGGTCTTCTCGCAGCTCGTCCTCGCCGACGAAATCAACCGCGCGACGCCCAAGGCACAGAGCGCGCTGCTGGAGGCCATGGAAGAGCGCCAGGTGACGGTCGAAGGCGAGACCCGCCCGCTGCCCGAGCCGTTCTTCGTCATTGCCACGCAGAACCCGCTCCATCAGATCGGCACCTATCCGCTGCCCGAGTCGCAGCTCGACCGCTTTCTGATGCGCATCCGTCTGGGCTATCCGGATGCCGCGCAGGAGAAACGCCTGCTCGCTGGGGAAGACCGGCGCGCGATGGTGGCGCGTCAGGCGCCGGTGCTCACGACCGCGCAGTTAATTGACCTCCAGCAGTCGGTCACGCGCATCCACGCCGCCAGCCCCATCATCGACTACATCCACGCCGTGCTCCAGTTCACACGCGGCGCGGAGCGCTTCGCCTACGGACTCTCGCCCCGGGCCGGGCTCGGTATGCTGAATGCGTCCAAGGCCTGGGCCTTGCTGGCCGGGCGCGACTACGTGATCCCCGAGGATGTCCAAAGTATTCTGCCGCACTGCGTCTCGCATCGGCTGGTGTCCGGCGAGCTGGGCCAGTCGGGGGGCGAGGAGGACGTCGCGCGCTTTATCCTCGATGGCGTCGCGCTGTGATCCGACGCTCAGACAAGGATTTCGCGCGACATGGCAAACGTCGCTCGCCGAGATTGAGAAAAGGTTGATTCGGTTGCGTTTCATGTCCGCTTCACTGCGCACCCTCAAGGCCACTTTACGACGTCGATTCGATGCGTTGCTGCGCCGGGTGCCGACCGGCACCGATGGCATTGCACGGGTGGGTACGCGCCAGATCTATATCCTCCCGACCAGGGCCGGAATGACCTATGGCGCGGTCATGATGGTGATGCTGCTGGGATCGCTCAACTACCAGAACAACCTCGGGCTGCTCTTTACCTTTTTTCTGATCGCGGTCGGGCTGATCGCGATGCATCACGCCTGGCTCAATCTGCTCAGGATGACGCTGCAGGTGCGCGGCGGCCCCGCCGTCTTTGCGGGCGAGAGCGCCGCCTTCGAGGTCAGCCTGCGCGCCGAGGGGCGCCGCTTGCGCCATGACATCCATGTCCGCAAGGACCAAGACGGCCCGCCGCCAGTCTGTGTGCCCGCCGGCGACCAGCGGCTGGTCAAGCTCGCCGTTCCAGCACAGCGACGGGGCCTGCTGCGGCTGGAGTCACTGATCCTCGAGACCCGCCACCCTATGCATCTGTTTCGCGCCTGGTGCCATGTGAGCGTGGATGCGGCGACCCTGGTCTACCCCATGCCTGCGGCGCGCGCGCCGGAGCCGAGCCATGACGCCGGGGACGATCGCCGGCCCAAACGCTCGAGCGGCGCTGGTGCGGAGGACTACATCGGTCTGCGCGCCTACCGGCATGGAGACTCCCCCCGGCATATCGACTGGAAGGCGTTCGCCCGCGAGCGCGGACTCCTGGTCAAAGAGTACGGCGGCGAGCAGGGCCAGGAGGTCTGGATCGACTGGTCCCGTCTCCATGGCACAGACCCCGAGACCCGACTCGCGCTGATGACCCGTCAGGTTCTCGACGCCAGCGACGCTGGGGTGCGCTTTGGTCTGCGGCTTCCGGATGGGGCCGAGCAGCCGGCGCTGGGGACCACTCACGCACAACGCTGTCTCACACGACTGGCGCTTTTCGAGTATGGCTAGAACACCCATCGCGCACAGCGAACGCGCCGAAACCCGGCAGATCCTCTGGACCAGCCTGCTGGTCCTCGTCGCCTGTCTGCCGTTACTGCGCTTCATGCATTGGCAGATCAACGCCTTCCTGCTGTTGATCTTCTGCGTCCGGCTGGCCGGTTTGCGCTGGCCCTCGGCCATGCCGGGAGCCGCGGTCCGCATCCTCCTGACCTTCGCGGGCGTGGCCAATTGTCTGCATGGCTACCACAGCCTGGCCGGACAGGACGGCGGCGCGGCGCTGTTTACGACCATGATCACGCTCAAGCTACTGGAGCTCAACACCAAGCGCGATCTGCGCCTGGTCACCATCCTGCTGGGGTTTCTCATCGTCGTGCAGTTCCTTTTCGACGAATCTTTTGCCCTGGCGGTTTATCTGGGCATTGTCGCTGTCGCCGCCGTCGCCCTGTTGGTCGATCTCAATGGCGGATTGAAACGGGCGGATCTGCGCTCGGCGCCGCGCATTGCCGGTGGCCTGTCACTTCAGGCGGTTCCGCTCACTCTGGTTCTGTTCCTGCTTTTTCCGCGTTTGGATGCACCCTTGTGGCATCTCGGTCTGGATCGGGACTCGGCCATGACCGGGATGTCCGACACCATGGAACCCGGCGACATCAGCGACCTGGTCGTCAACGGTGAGCTGGCCTTTCGCGTGCGTTTCGACAGCCCGCCGCCGGGGTCGAATCAGCTCTACTGGCGCGGCCCGGTGCTCTGGGAGATGGACGGGCGGCGCTGGACTCCCGGCAATCCGTACAGCGACGGCGTCGAGTCGATCGCACTGGCCGAAGCAGCCAGTATGATCGACTACGAGGTCGTTCTGGAGCCGACCAAACAGCGCTGGCTGTTTGCCCTGGACATGCCGGTCGCCAGTCCCGACGATGCGCACATAACGCCCGAATTCCAGGTCGTCTCTGAGCAACCGGTCAACGCCTTGAAGCGCTATCGCGTCAGCTCGGCGCTGGACTATCGCACCCCTGATGCCAGCCCCCGCATCCGCGAGTTGGCGCTGCGCCTGCCCGAGAACATCACGCCGCGCATGCGTGTCCTGGTCGCCGACTGGAAGGCTCAAAGCAGCACAGAGTGGCAGGTCGTTGAGCGGGCGCTCGCCTTTTTCAATCGCGAGGCATTCCATTACACTCTGATCCCGCCGCGTCTCGGCGCCAATCCAGCCGACGAGTTCCTGTTCGAGACGCGCAGCGGCTTCTGCGAGCACTACGCCAGCGCCTTCGCGCTGCTCATGCGCACCGCCGACATCCCATCGCGTATCGTGCTGGGCTATCTGGGCGGCGAGGACAACGACCTCGGTGGGTACAAGATCGTGCGCCAATCCGACGCGCACGCCTGGGTGGAAGTGCTGATCGGTGGACGCGGCTGGGTGCGCGTGGATCCAACCGCATCCGTTGACCCCTCGCGGATCGACCGACAAAGCGCCGCGCGCCTTTTGGGGGCCAGCTCATCGGTGCGCTTTGATCTCGATGAGCACGGCATGATCGCGCGGCTGGCGCGCAACCTGCGTTTGCTGGGCGACACACTCGATGCCACCTGGCAGAACTGGGTTCTGGATTTCTCCTCCGAGGACCAGTTCGCACTGCTCGATCGGATCGGTCTCGGCGCCTTGCGCGAATACGGCCTGGCGGTGCTTATGATTGTGGCGGTGTCACTGACGTTGGGGATCGTGATGCTTGCGCTGATGCGCGACACGCCAGAGCGCGATCCACTCGACGTCCTCTATGAGCGCTTCTGCGCACGGCTCGCCCGCGCCGGTGTTGCGCGTCATCATCACGAAGGGCCGAGCGATTACGGCCAGCGTCTGGCCAGCGAGCGTCCCGACTTGAGTGCACCCGCGAGCCGATTCCTCGCGCTCTACATCCCGGCCCGCTATGGGCGGGCAGACGTCGACGCCGCACTGGTGCGACTGAGCGCACTATTGCGCGACTTTAGTCCGCGCCCCAAGCAGTCTCGGAAGCGTCGCAAGTGATCGGGAGGCTGCTTGATTCCGGTCCAGGAATCAAACAGCCCGGAACCAGGGGCAAGGGATAATCCCATCGACTGTACGCCCCACTGCTGATCTGAGCGTATCCATACGCATCAGCATCAAGTCACTGGATGTTCAGGAAGCGGCGTGATTACGCCGGCTCATGATAGCGGCTCGGTGACTGATGAGGATGAAAGCGCTGATCAAAAATGCCACCAGGGCAAGTCCGATGACCATGGCCAGTGGTTTGCTTTGAGCGTCTACGATGCCAAAGCTGTCGCCAATCTTGTTTAGAATCGCCGAATGGCTCGCATCGGCGAGCAGGTAGGCGCAGAGACCAAGGAAGGCGCCGTAGAAGAACATTTTCCAATCGAGCTGTATACCGATCAGCAGCGACACAAAAACCAGCAGGAAGATCAGGCTAATGGTCGTTTTCTGCTCGCCAAGATCGGTATCAAACCCCATGGTTTGGAACAGCATGAGCAGCCAGATCAAGCTCCCCCAAATCAGGACTTGCTTGAGCAGGTACATCAAACGCGAGTCGCCTCGTGCGCTGACTGCCGACCAACCGGTAATGAGCGAAATGATCGCAACCAGCGGAATGGCGAGTTCCCAGTACAGCGTCGTGCTAGCGAGGTCTTCGCGCGCGATGGCGAAAAGGACGACGGAGCAGGCATAGAGAATCACGAGCGGAAGTAAAGCGAGCATGATGGAGCTTTGTTGTTTTGCGGAGCTAGACACGACGAACCCTCCTGAATGGGTTGTGGAAAATGGCCGATGGCCTTTTTGCACTGCGCGCTCGACCATTGATTCGGTCAAGCGTATAGATATTAACCCTTACTGAAACTACGTGTTAAGGGAAAAGCGTGTACTTGACGAATTAGCCAAAACCAGATCCGTGTCGCAGCCTCCACGATTCGTGCCCGACGCAGACTTGTAAAGCACCTCGCCTGATGGCTCTTTATTCTTTTAAATCAAACAATTAAATAATTGGCATGCTCGATTCATCATTCTGAACTCAGGGGTCGTATACATGCATAATCAGTCATCCACAACAACGCTCAAACCGTTGGTTTTACTCTGGCTCTTCGGGGCGCTTTTAGGGATTTTCGCCCACGCGCCCGTCACGGCTCGCGAACTTGTCCTGACACCCGGCACGGACTATTTCGGCAGTGACTACGCCACGTTGAAATCAGTGTCACTGGACGTCTGCAAGGCCGCGTGCCAACAGGACACCCGCTGTCAGGCATTTACCTACAACACCAAGACACAATGGTGTTTCCTCAAAGAGCGCCATGCCGACCCGCGTCCATTCACCGGGGCGGTCTCGGGGCGCATCGTCGATGGTGCGCTCTCCAGCGCCGACACTGGCGCGGCGCGGACCGCCGAGCTGGGCTTTCTTCCGCCGCGCGAGCTGGATGAGGCACGCAAGCTCGCGGCGCGCATTCAGACCGCCGGGCAACCTGGCGCTACTGTCGCGGCCCTGGTCAGCCAAGCCGAGTCCGCGATGCAGGCCGGGCAACCGGAGCGTGCCGCCGCCCTCCATACCCAAGCGTTGCGTCTGAACCCGCACAATCGCCGTCTCTGGAGTGAACTAGCGAATGCCTCCATGGCGGCCAAGCCCGCCGACTGGCAGGCCCGGCAGCGCTTCCAGCAACAGGCCACCAGCGCCGCCGTCAACGCCTATCTGCGTAGCGACGATGGGCAATCACGCGCCACCGTCCTGGCGCTTCTCGGGCGTACGCTCGCCAAACGCGCGCAATGGCGCGGGGCGATCCGTGCAACGCGCGCTTCGCTGGCCCTGATCGAGACGCGCACCGTGCGCCAGACCTACGACACGCTCGTCGCCGAGCACGGCTTTCGCATCACCGAGCACAAGGTCGACTCGGACGCCGCAAGCCCCCGGATCTGCGTCCAGTTCAGCGATGCGCTCGCGACCCAGACCGCCAACCTGGCCGATTTTGTGCGCGTCGCCGATCGCACCGATCTGCCCATTGAGGTCGAGGCCAAGCAAATCTGTATCGACGGTGTGAAACACGGCGAGCGCTACCGGATCTCGGTCCGTGCCGGACTCCCCGCGGCAGACGGAGAGCGTCTGATCAAAAGCTCCAATCTGGATATCTATGTGCGTGACCGTGCGCCCATGGTGCGCTTTCTGGGGCGTGCCTATGTGCTGCCCAAAGGCGGCGATGCGGCCATTCCAGTCGTCTCGGTCAACACCGACACACTCGAGGCACATCTCTACCGCATCGGCGACCGCGCACTGACACAGACGATCGCCGATGATGTCTTTCGCAAGCAGCTCAGCGAGTGGGACACTGAGCGCATTAAAGAGCGTACTGGCGAGTCGATCTGGAGCGGCACCGTTGAGGTCGTCTCGGAACTCAACCGGGAGGTCACCACGGCGGTCCCGATCGGCGCGCTGATTGAGGACTTCGAGCCTGGCGTCTATGCCATGACAGCACGCCCTCACAACAGCGCCAAAGACGATGAGGCACGCGCCACCCAGTGGTTTGTGGTGACGGATCTCGGGCTTGCCTCATTTGCTGGAAACGATGGACTGCATGCACTGGTGCGCTCGCTCTCGAGCGCGCAACCGGTCGAGCGGGTGCAACTGCGCCTGGTCGCGGCGAACAACGCCATTTTAGGTCGCGCCATCACGGATGCCGAAGGTCACGCCCAGTTTGAACCCGGACTGCTGCGCGGCACCGGCGGTAACGCCCCGGCCCTGCTGGTCGCCGAGAGTGACGACAGCGACTATGCCTTTCTCGATCTGACCCAGACGCCCTTCGATCTTAGCGACCGGGGCGTCGACGGGCGCCCTTCGCCCAAGCCGCTGGACGTCTATCTGGTCAGTGAGCGCGGTGCCTATCGGCCAGGCGAGACGGTGCATCTCACGGCGTTGATTCGCGACGCCAGGGCGCGCGCGGTGACCGATCTGCCCATCACCCTGGTGGTCAAGCGCCCGGACGGGCTGGAATACGCACGCATCCTCACGCGCGATGAGGGTCAGGGCGGGCACTCGGCCAGCGTGGCGCTTGGCAAAACCGTCGCGCGCGGGACTTGGCGCGCGGCCATTTACAGTGATCCCAAGGAACCAGCGCTGGCCAATCTCGCCTTTCTGGTCGAGGATTTCGAGCCAGAGCGCCTGACCTTCGATCTCGCCCCCCAAACCCAGTCGATTGATCCCGACGCACCGCCCGAGATCGCGCTGGATGCCCGATTCCTCTATGGCGCGCCAGCGGCGGGACTCACGCTCGAGGGCGAGATCCAGTTGCAGCCGACTGATCGACTGGCTGGTTTTGCAGGTTACCGATTCGGACTGGAGAGTGAACCACTCGATCCCACCGGCGCTCCCCTGCCATCGGCGCGCACGGATGCCGAAGGCAAGGCCCGAATCGTGCTCGATCTCCCCGAGACTCCGCCCACCAGCAAACTGCTGAAAGCGAACATCCAGGTGCGGGTGCTGGAAGACGGCGGCCGAGCCGTCGAGCGCACGCTGTCGTTGCCGGTGGCATCCAGACAGACACGCATCGGCATCAAGCCGCTGTTCGATGGCTCGGTCGAGGAAGGCGGCAATGCCCGCTTTGAGGTAATCGCCATTGACCCGAGCGGCCAGCGGACCGCGCTTGAGGGCGTGCGCTGGACACTTGCGCGGCTGCGCACCAACTTCCAGTGGTATGCCTCCGAGGGCACCTGGAACTATGAGCCGATGACCACCACCGAGCGTGTCGCCGACGGCGCGCTCGATGTCGGACCCACCGATGCCGGGCGGATCGAGTCTCCAGTCGAATGGGGCGCCTATCGTCTGACGCTCGAGAGGCAGGACGGCGGGGTGCTGCCGGTGGACCTGGAGTTCGAGGCCGGCTGGTACGTCAAACCTGATGCGCAAGATACGCCAGACCTGCTCAAGGTCTCGCTTGACAAGGCGCGTTACAAGATTGGCGAGCAGGCCCAGGTCAGGATCGAGCCGCGCTTTCCCGGACTGGCTCTGGTCATGGTGATCGACGACCGGGTGATCGCTATGCAGGCGGTGAATGTCCCCGAGTCGGGCGCATCCGTCACGCTGCCGGTGACTGCCGATTGGGGGCCGGGCGCCTATGTGACGGCCGTGCTCTATCGCCCGATGGATCTCGAGGCGCGACGCATGCCCGCGCGCGCCATCGGTCTGGCCTGGGGCGCGGTCGATCCACAAGAGCGCAAACTGGCGCTGTCACTCGACCTTCCGCCCGCGCTCCAGGGCACAGTCAAGCCCCGCCAGCGCATCGAAATCCCGATCTCCGTCGCCAACCTCGCCGACGGGCAGGCGGCCTATGCCACAGTCTCGGTCGTTGACCAGGGCATCCTCAACCTCACCCGCTATCAGACCCCGGCACCGGATGATTGGTATTTCGCCCAGCGCCAACTCGGGATGGAGATCCGCGATCTCTACGGCCAGCTCATCGACCGCATGCAGGGCGTGCCCGGCGTCGTGCGCTCAGGCGGTGACGGCAGTCTGCTCTCGCTGACGGGACCGCCGCCGACCGAAGAGCTGGTCGCCTATCACTCGGGCATCCTCAAAGTCGATCGTGATGGACGGGCGAGTGTCTCGGTCGAGATCCCGGACTTCAACGGCACTCTGCGGGTCATGGCGATGGCCTGGAGCGCAGACGGTGTCGGACATGCCGTCGGGGATCTTCTGGTGCGCGATCCCATCGTGGTCACGCCCTCGCTGCCGCGCTTTTTAGCCCCCGGAGATCGCTCGCGCCTGCTCATGAGCCTGGCGCATGTCGAAGGCCCGGCAGGCGAGATCGATCTGCGTGTCGCCACGACCGGCGGGCACACCCGGATCCCGCCCGAAGCCGCCGAGGCCCGACTGACGCTGCCCAAGGGTGGGCGCGACCGGATCGCGGTGCCGATCGTGGCCGAGACCGTGGGCGACGACCAACTGACCATCGACCTGCGCACACCAGCGGGCGAGGATCTGCTCAAGACGCTCCAAGTGCCGGTGCGCTCGAACGCACCGCCGACCAGCGAGACGCGCGTGATGGCCCTGCCAGCGGGCGGTACGCTGAACCTAGACACCAATCTGCTCGCAAGCCGAATGCCCGGCACGGGTTCGCTGCTGGTGTCGATCGGGGGTGCTGGACGACTCGATGTCGCCGGACTCTTGCTGTCGCTGGATCGCTACCCCTACGGCTGCACCGAGCAGATCACCAGTCGCGCACTGCCACTGCTCTATCTCAACGAGGTCGCCCGCTCGATCACACTCACCGGCGAGTCAGAGGCCAGGCAGCGTGTGCGTACCGCGATCACCGAGATTCTGAGTCATCAATCCAGTAATGGGAGCTTCGGTGCCTGGGGAAGCGCCGATAGCGGCGATCTCTGGCTCGATGCCTATGTCACCGATTTCCTGACCCGCGCCCGCGAGTCCGGCCAGGAGATTCCGGACGTCGCCTTCGGCATGGCGCTCGACAATCTGCGCAACGCGGTGGCCTACGCCCCGGATTTCAGCTCCGGCGGTCAGGACATTGCCTACGCACTCTATGTGCTGGCCCGCAACGCCCGCGCGGCAATCGGAGATCTGCGTTACTACGCCGACACCAAGCTCGACGCCTTCGCAACCCCATTGGCTAAAGCGCAACTCGGGGCTGGACTGGCGCTCTATGGCGACCGCCCGCGTGCCGACGCGCTCTTTCGCAACGCACTGGGGATGCTCGCGACCACCGAGGACGACGGCCAGTGGCGTGTCGACTTCGGCTCGAAGCTGCGCGACGGGGCCGCGCTGCTGGCCCTTGCCGCCGAGGTGAATACCCCGGCGGTGGACATCCAGGCATTGGCACGACGGCTGGCGGCTCAGTGGTTGGGCGCCAGCCACAGCAGCACCCAGGAACAAGCCTGGCTGCTGCTCGCCGCGCACGCGCTCATTCAAGACGCGGCGCAACCGGAGCTGGTCGTCGATGGACAGCCGTGCCAGGGATCGCTCTATCGTCGCGTGGATAACGCCACCCTGAGCGGCCAGCCGCTGGTGATTGAAAATCGCGGCAGCGCGTCACTCGATGCGCTGGTCACGGTCACCGGCGTACCGCGTGTTCCCGAGCCTGCGGGCGGCAACGGTTACCGTATCGAACGGGCCTACTATGATCTCGATGGCCGACGCGTCGATCTGTCCAGCATCGCGCAGGGCGAGCGCTTGGTGGCCGTCATCACGGTCACGGCGAGCCAGCAGCGGCAGGCACGACTGATCGTGGACGATCCGCTACCCGCCGGACTCGAAATCGACAATCCCAACCTCGTCAAGGCGGGCGATATCAAAGACATCCCCTGGCTGGGTCTGGAGGAGCAGACGGCGCATACCGAGTTTCGGGCCGATCGCTTCGTCGCCGCCCTGAATCGCTCGGCGAGCGCCGCCAAGCAGTTCCAGCTCGCCTATCGTCTGCGTGCCGTCTCACCCGGTGTCTTCACCCATCCGGCGGCACGGGTCGAGGATATGTACCGGCCACGGCTGCGGGCCTGGACGGATACAGCAAGCGTGGAGATCGTCCAGCCGACGCCCTGATGAAACGCGAACGCTCCGCTCGGCGCCGGGCCGCCATTCTGGTCGCCGGGCTGTTCGCTGCGCTGGCGCTCGGCGCCGTGCTGGGCTTTGATGTCTGGGTCGACCGTGCTGAGCTGCCGGACACCCGCCCACCAACCTCCACGGCGATCCTCGATCGCAACGGCCAGCTCCTGCGGGCCTTCACCGTCGAGGGCGGTCTCTGGCGGCTGCCCCTGACACCCGAGCAGGTCGATCCCGACTATCTGCGGCTGCTGCTCTTTGCCGAGGATCGGCGTTTTCACACACATACGGGCGTCGATCCACGCGCCCTGCTGCGCGCTGCCTGGCAGTGGCTGAGACATGGCCATATCGTCTCTGGCGGCTCGACGTTGAGCATGCAGGTGGTGCGTCTGCTGGACGGTCGCACGACCCGCACGCTCTCGGGCAAGCTCCGTCAAATCCGAGGCGCACTGGCACTAGAGCGCCGACTGGACAAGGACGCGATCCTCACCACCTATCTCAATCTGGCACCTTTCGGCGGCAATCTCGAAGGGGTGCGTGCGGGCGCGCTGGCCTGGTTCGGCAAGGAGCCGCGACGTCTGACAACGGCGCAAGCGGCGTTGTTCGTCGCGCTCCCGCAAGCGCCGATGGCACGCCGACCCGACCGCGATCCACAGCGTGCGCAACGCGCCCGCGACCGACTGCTCGAGCGCGCCCACGCGGCCGGTTTGATCGACGCTCTGGCCTTGCGCGCGGCGCTCGCCGAGCCGATACCGAGCGCGCGACGGGCGTTTCCCATGCTGGCCGCGCATCTGACCGAGCGCCAGCGGGGCGCGCATCCCTCGCTTGCCACGCTGCGCCTGACGATCGATGCCGATCTTCAGCGCCGTCTGGAGCAGCTTATCTCTGAGCGCGTTCAAACGCTGGGCGACAGGGTGACGGCCGCTATTTTGGTGGCCCGCCATGGCGATGGCCAGATACTCGCCTCCGTCGGCTCGGCGGATCTCTTCGATCAGCGCCGTCAGGGCTATGTCGACATGACGCAAGCGCCGCGCTCACCTGGCTCGACCCTCAAGCCGCTGATTTACGGACTCGCCTTCGAGGACGGTATCGCGCATCCGCAGAGCCTGATCGAGGATCGCCCAAGCGGTTTTTCCGGCTATGTGCCGACCAACTTCGATCGCCAATATCAGGGCACGGTCACGGTGCGCCACGCATTGCAACTGTCGCTCAATATCCCCGCCGTCACCCTGCTGGAGGCGGTTGGGCCGGCACGGCTGGTGGCCCGTATGCGCCGCGCCGGCGCGAGCGCAATTCTGCCGGATCTATCGCCGCCAGGACTGGCGATCGGATTGGGTGGCGTGGGCGTGACGCTGACCGATCTGGTCAGCCTCTATGCGGCCCTGGCGCGCGGCGGAAGCCCGGTCGCCTTGCGCGAGACACTCGCCGATACGCACTGGCTCGGCGCACCTGTTGGCACCGACCCGTCCGCCGCCCCGATGCTTGAGGCGCGGGCCGCCTGGTCGGTGAGTGCCATCCTCGCGGACGTGCCGACGCCAGCCCATGCGCGTACAGGCTCCATCGCATTCAAGACGGGGACGTCCTACGGCTATCGCGACGCCTGGGCTATCGGCTTCGATGGTCGGCATGTGGTCGGGGTCTGGGTTGGACGAGCGGATGGCGCGCCGGTGCCCGGTCTGATCGGGATCGATGCGGCTGCACCCATTCTGATCGATGCCTTCGCACGGCTCGGATCACCAACGCCACTGCCCCCCGCGCCGCCCGGCATCTTGATCGCACGCAACGCATCGGACCTGCCGCCGCCGCTGCAGCGGGTCGGGACAGTCGGGTCGATACAGAGCGTGCCGCAGATTGCCTACCCGCCCCAGGGTGTACGCATCGATCTGGGTCTGAGCGCCGGTCGCGCGGTGGATCTGGTGTTGAAGGTACGTGGTGGTTCGCCGCCCTTTACCTGGCTTGCCAACGGCGCCCCGATCGGCACTGAACCCTTTGCGCGGACCGCGCGCTGGAGGCCCGATGGAGCGGGGTTCGTCACGCTATCGGTCATTGACGGCGGTGGCCGTGCCGCCCGCACGACGGTCGTTTTGGAGTGATGCGGCTAGCCCTTCATTGAGGAGAAAAACTCGTCGTTGGTCTTGGTGGCCTTGAGCTTGTCGTAGAGAAACTCCATGGCGGCGAGCTCGTCCATCGGGTGCAGGATCTTGCGCAGGATCCACATCTTCTGGAGTTCCGCAGCGCCCATCAGCAACTCCTCGCGCCGGGTGCCCGAGCGATTGATGTTGATGGACGGGAAGATGCGCCGCTCGGCGATGCGGCGATCCATGTGGATCTCCATGTTGCCGGTGCCCTTAAATTCTTCGTAGATCACATCATCCATGCGTGAGCCGGTATCGACCAGGGCGGTGGCGAGGATGGTGAGACTGCCGCCTTCCTCGACGTTACGCGCGGCGCCGAAGAAGCGCTTGGGACGCTGTAGGGCGTTGGCATCGACGCCGCCGGTCAGAACCTTGCCCGAGGAAGGCACGACGGTGTTGTAGGCGCGCGCGAGCCGGGTGATCGAGTCGAGCAGGATGACCACGTCGAGCTTGTGCTCGACTAGGCGCTTAGCCTTCTCGATGACCATCTCGGCGACCTGAACATGGCGGGCCGCAGGCTCGTCGAAGGTCGAGGAGATGACCTCGCCACGCACCGAGCGCGACATCTCGGTGACCTCTTCCGGTCGCTCGTCGATGAGCAGTACGATCAGATAGCAGTCGGGATGATTGTGTCCGATCGACTGGGCAATGTTCTGGAGCATCATGGTTTTACCGGCTTTGGGCGGCGAGACGATGAGTCCGCGCTGACCCTTGCCGATGGGTGCGACCAGATCGATGGTGCGCGCCGTGATGTCCTCGGTGCTGCCATTGCCGATCTCGAGGGTGAGACGTTTGTTGGCGAATAGCGGGGTGAAGTTTTCAAACAGAATCTTCGACTTGGTGTTCTCTGGCCGATCGAAGTTGATTTCGTTGACTTTGAGTAGGGCGAAGTAGCGCTCGCCGTCCTTGGGTGGGCGGATCTTGCCGGAAATGGTATCGCCAGTGCGCAGTGCGAAGCGTCTAATCTGGCTGGGCGAGACATAGATATCGTCGGGACCGGCGAGATAAGAGGCGTCCGCAGACCGCAAGAAACCAAATCCGTCCGAGAGGATCTCCAATACCCCGTTGCCGTGGATGTCTTCGCCTTTCTTGGCCTGGGCCTTGAGGATGGCGAAAATCAGATCCTGTTTTCGAGAGCGTCCGACACCCTCGATTTCCATAGTTTGCGCCAAGGCGACCAGATTGGGCACCGGCATCTTCTTGAGCTCAGTTAAATTCATTACGGTTTCGTTAGGACAGAGGTGGTGGCTGGTAAGCAACGCCTCGCGTAGGAACAAAGTCGCGGGGGAATGCGGCTGGGGGCGGCAGCTTACCGGAGAGTGGGCGTCCAAGCGGACGCCCCGTGTAGATTCGGCTCAGTGATAGCGAGGGCGGACGCAGCTCGGAAAGGCTTTTGCGTCGCGCGCCTGTCTAGAGATTACTGTCGATAAAGGCCGTCAATTGAGTCTTGGAAACGGCACCGACCTTGGTGGCCTCGACCTCGCCACCGCAAAAGAGCATCAGCGTGGGGATGCCGCGAATATTGTAACGTGGTGGAATGCCGGGATTTTCGTCGATATTGAGCTTTACGACCTTGATGCGGCCCGCGTATTCGCCGGCGATCTCCTCGAGCACGGGCGCGATCATCTTGCACGGTCCGCACCATTCTGCCCAGTAATCCACCAGCACGGGCTCGGCGGATTTGAGAACCTCTTCTTCGAAAGAGTCATCGGTCACGTGGACGATGCTATCGCTCACTGAAGTCGTCTCCCATTTTAAGTTTCTTGCGGTTAGTCAGGATTATGAGGGGATGAGGGCTTTTGCCGCAGAGGCAATGGACGTGTGGAGCAGGCGGGCGAATTGGCGTTGGTATGCGCCCTTGAGTAAGATGCTATTTGATCCTAAAGATAGAGCAATTTGCAAGCCTTGCCCGTCCGCGAGGCTGAAAACCCACTCAAAGCCACTTCGGACGCTTAAGCTGAATGACAGATAAACACCTTACCCAGATTCGCTTCGACACGCTCGCGCTTGATGCGCGAATCCTGACCGGCCTCGCCGATGCAGGATTTACCCACTGTACGCCCATTCAGGCGGAAACGCTTCCCATCGCACTGCAAGGGCGGGATATCGCCGGACAGGCGCAGACCGGCACAGGCAAAACTGCAGCCTTCCTGCTCGTCGTGATGCAGCGCCTGCTCAGCCGTCCGCCCGCCGATTCCGGCCCGCGATCGCGACCACGCGCGCTGATCCTGGCTCCGACGCGTGAGCTGGCAGTCCAGATCCACAGAGATACCCTGCTACTGGCCAAGCATACCGGACTGCGCACAAGCGTCGTCTACGGCGGCACCGGTTACCAGGAGCAACGCGACGAATTGGCCGCGGGCATCGACATTCTGATCGGTACGCCTGGGCGGCTCATCGACTATTTCAAGCAGCGCGTCTTTGATCTCAAGGGCATTGAGGTGCTGGTGCTCGATGAGGCCGACCGCATGTTCGATCTCGGGTTCATTAAGGATATCCGTTTCCTCTTTCGCCAGATGCCGCCGATCCAAGACCGCCAAGGCATGCTGTTTTCCGCGACCCTGTCGTACCGGGTGACGGAACTCGCCTACGAGCACATGAATCAGCCGCAACTGGTCGAGATCGAGGCCGAGAAGATCACCGCTGACCGGGTGCGGCAAACCTGCTACATGACCTCAAACGACGAGAAGATCCCGCTGTTGATCGGACTGATACGCGGCTGGCCGGACGGGCGCATCATCGTCTTCGTCAACACCAAGCGCGAGGCCGACCGAGTCTGGGGCTATCTCCAGGGCAACGGCATCAACACTGCCGTGCTCTCCGGTGACGTGCCGCAGAGCAAGCGCCTGAAGCTGCTACGCGACTTCACCGAGGGCGTGCTGCCGGTGCTGGTCGGGACCGATGTGGCCGCGCGCGGTCTGCACATCCCGGACGTCACACACGTCGTCAACTACGACCTGCCCGATGATCCGGAGGACTACGTCCATCGCATCGGCAGGACGGCGCGGGCCGGTGCGGCGGGCGACGCCATCGGCTTCGTCTGCGAGACTCACGCCTTCTGTCTGCCGGACATCGAGACCTTTATCGGAATCAAAATCCCCGTCCTGCCGGTCGCGCCCGAGCTGCTCGCCGAAGTCGATCCGCGCAGCCGCCTGCGCCCAGACCGGGCCGATCGCGAGGACCGGCGTGATTCGCGCGGCGCCGGCACCGCTCAAGGGCGTGGAGGACGCGACAACCGCCCTGCGCACGGGGACACCACCAAGTCAGCGCAACCGACTCGCCGCAGCCAGCCACAGTCAGCCCCGCAGCTCGAGCAAGTCGAGCAGGCTCAAACAGCGGAGCCGATTCGGTCAGTCGAGCCGGATGAGCACATCGAGCAAGCGGCGCCGGTCCAAACAACAGAACCGATCCAATCAGCCGAGCCGGATGAGCAGGCAGAACAAGCCGAAAAAGCAGCGCCGATCCAGCGCTGGGAGCCAGTCGATTACGACGATCCGGACGATTTAGACTCAAGCGCGCTTCCAGTCAGGCCACGGCGGCGGCGCAACGGGCGTATTCAGCTCGAGCCAGCCGCGCTGACGAGCCCACCGGTCGTTCCCGCCACGCCAGCCGAGCCTGGCGGTGACGCCGAGTCAGGGGCGGAAGCCAAGCCCAAACGGCGTAGACGCCGTCGCAAACCGGCTGATGAGACGAGCAACCAGGCACCCGAGGCGGTCGATTGACCCTACGAGGAAGTGGCATGTCCCCGCTGACCGCATCGATTCTGTCCCTCGCCATCGTCTGGCCCATAGATAACGTGTTGGCGGCTGAATCGAGCCAACGCGACGCCGATGCCTACAGTTTCGACGATTTTCCAGCCGAGGACGTCATTGAATATCCGAGCTGGTTCAAGCAGAGCTTCCTCGACATCCGCGAAGATCTCAACGCGGTGCGCGCGTCCGGCAAACAGGGACTCATGGTCTACTTCGGCCAGCAGCGCTGTCCCTACTGTCACCAGCTCATCAAGGTCAATTTTGCGCTTCAGGACATCGCCGAGTACAGCCGCACACACTTCGATCTGGTGCCGATCGACATCTGGGGCGTCGATGAGGTCACCACCCTCGACGGCGAGGTGCTGAGCGAACGCGCCTGGTCACGCCGCGAGGAGATGGACTTCACGCCCGCGATTCTCTTTCTCGACACGCGCGGCGAGGTTGCGCTGCGCCTGCGCGGTTATTATCCGCCCTACCAGTTTCGCGCCGCGCTCGAATTCGTCGCCGACGGCCATTATCGGCGCGAGTCATTTCGCGACTATCTCGCGCGCGGCGACAATCGCATGGTGTTCGATGCCGAAGACCTCAACGAGGAGCCGTTCTTCGCGCCCGCGCCATTTAATCTCGACCGGCGCTATCCGGGCACGCGTCCGCTGGCGGTCTTCTTCGAGCAAGGCGACTGCCATCCGTGCGACGTGCTGCACGGCCAGGCCCTGCGAGTGCCGGCCATCAACCGGCATTTTAGCGATCTCGACAGTGTGCAGCTCGATATGTGGTCGGAGACGCCCGTCATCACACCAGCGGGCGAACCCACCACGGCGCGCCAATGGGCGGCCGATCTTGGGCTGTTTTATGCCCCGGCGATCCTCTTCTTCGACGAGCAGGGCCGCGAGCTGCTGCGGCTGGACTCGGTGGTTGGCTTCTATCGCTTGCGCAACGTGTTGAACTATATCGTCAGCAAAGCCTATCTCACCCAAACTTTCGGCGAGTGGCGAGCTTCGCGTATCCAGTGAGAGACTAACCCGCGGGCAAAGCCACTAAAGTGGTATGGTCAATATTGACCTTTTCCGCTGGACATACAGGCTCGTCACGATGCGCTATCTGGCTTTTGTCACCGACTACGATGGCACCCTCGCCAGCGATGGACAGGTCGCAGCGGACACCGTCCTGGCACTCCAACGTATTCGGCTGTCAGGACGCAGGACGATTCTGGTCACAGGCAGGCGCCTGGATGAACTGCTGGCGGTTTTTCCGCGCGTCACGCTCTTCGATTCCATCGTGGCGGAAAATGGCGCATTGGTGTATTCGCCGCGCACCAAGGAGACCGTGCTGCTTGGCAAACCGCCGCCACCGGCGTTTGTCCAACGGCTCAAGCAGCTTGGTGTCGAGCCCATTGAAGTGGGCCGAGTGATCGTTGCAACCTGGCTGCCGCATCACACGCTAGTCCTGCAGGCGATTCAGGAAATGGGACTTGAGCTGCTGATTATCTTCAATAAATCGGCCGTCATGATCCTGCCGACAGGCGTCAACAAGGCGACCGGTCTGGACTATGCGCTGCGCAAGCTGGGGCTTTCCTTCCATGAGGCGGTTGGCATCGGTGATGCCGAGAACGATCACTCGTTTATGGAACGCTGCGAGTGTGCCGTTGCGGTCGCCAATGCCGTGCCGTCCATCCGCCAGCTTGCTGCGTTCGTCACGCAGGGCAGGGCTGGAGAGGGCTTGACCGAGTTGGTCGACGAGTTGATCGCCGACGATCTAACCCGGCTCGACGGTCATCTTCCACATAATCTCGTCACGATCGGCATGCGCGCGGACGAGACGGCGGTCACGATCTTTCCGTACAGGATGAACATCCTGATCGCGGGACCGTCTGGAAGCGGCAAGTCCACGATTACCGCCGGGATTGTGGAGCGGCTGATCGACCGGGCTTATCAAGTCTGCGTCGTCGATCCGGAAGGAGATTACGGGACCATGCGGGAGGTCATCACGCTGGGCGACCGACAGCGTGCGGCAAGCCTCAACGAGATTCTGTCGATTCTCGAAGACCCCAAGTCCAATCTCAACGTCAACCTGCTAGGAGTAGCACTCGCGGAGCGCCCGGAGTACTTCGCGCAGCTTTTTACCAGCCTGCGTGGGCTGCGCACGCGAACCGGACGGCCGCACTGGATTGTCCTTGATGAGGCGCATCATTTTCTGCCCCTCGAATGGGTGCATTGCGCCGATATCCTACCGCGGAAATCCAGCGAGATGGTGCTGGTCACCGTACATCCCGACCATCTTCCACCTCCAGTCCTGGCAATGATCGACGTGGTCATCGCGATCGGCGCCACACCGGAGAAGACATTGAGGAATTTCAGCTGCGCGACCGGACATGCGCTGACCTGGCCAAAAGGCTTGAAATACACCAACAACCATGCAGTCGCCTGGTTTCCGGGTCGTGGCGATTGCGAGCCGCCATTTTCGATGCGCATCATTGCGCCGCGCCACGATCGCATTCGCCATCGGCGCAAATATGCCGAAGGCAACATGCACTACCACAGCTTCTATTTTCGTGGACCGGAGAACCGGCACAACCTCAGGGCCCAGAATCTGACAATCTTTTCACAGATCGCCGAGGGTATCGACGAACAGACCTGGCTGTTTCACCTCTACCGCAGCGACTATTCAAGGTGGTTTCGGGACGCCGTAAAAGACCCCTATCTCGCCGATCAGGCGGCGCGTATCGAGCAAAGACGCAATCTGCATCCAGAGCAAACACGACACCTGATGCGCCGCCTGATCGAAAGCCGCTATACGCTGCCCGATTAGCCTGCTCATGGAATCAACGTCAGCATTCGAGCGCGCCGAGACTTTCTCACACAGCGTTTATCGTGCAAGGCGGCCTGCTGCGGGCTACCGTCCGTCGGCGCAGCATCACAGGCTCAGCACCGTCGTTGCAATCGAGAAATAGACCAGCACACCGACCACGTCGGAGATCGTCGTGACCAGTGGTCCGCTTGCCGTTGCCGGGTCGAGTCCGAACTTGTTGAGCAGAAAGGGCAGCGACAGACCCACCAGACTCCCCACCATGACCACCAGCACCATGGTCAGCCCCACGACGAACGCGATCTCCGGGCCGCCGCGCATCAATCCAAGCGGGAACACGACAAGCGCCATCGTCGCCCCCAGCGCGAGCGCAATCAGCAGTTCACGCAGGATCAGGTCGCGCCAGTCCTTCATGACGACATCCCCCGTCGCCAGTGCACGCACCATCAGCGTTGCCGACTGTGATCCGGCATTACCGCTGCTGTCGATGAGTAGCGGAAGAAAGAACACCAGCGACACATAGGCCAGGATCGTCTCCTCGAAGTATGCGATCCCCGCCCCCGAAAACAGGTTGCCGAACACCAACAACGAAAGCCAGAAAACCCGTTTCTTATACAGCACGCCAATGCTGGCTTTGAGCACACTTTGCGAAAATGGACTGACAGTGGCGAGCTTGTGAAAATCCTCGGTCGTTTCCGCCTGCATCGCATCGGCGGCATCGTCATGCGTGACGATGCCGACCAACCTGCCGTCGGCATCGACCACCGGCACCGCCAGAAGATCATAATGCGCGATCATCCGGGCGACATCCTCCTGATCGTCATCGAGCGCAACAGACACCGGGGCAGCGTTCATGATCGCATCGATACGCATATCGGGAGCGGCGAGAATCAATTTATGCAACTGGATCGAGCCGATCAAGCAGCGATCGGGGTCGAGGACATAGGAGCGGTAGATGGTCTCCTTTTCGGGAGCCACGCGCCGCAGCAGTTCGATTGCCTCATGCGCGGTCATGTCGGCGGCAAGCGTCGCATAGTCCGAGGTCATAATCGCCCCGGCGGTCTCTTCGGCATAAGCCGAGAGACGACGAATATCGTCGCGCTCCTCCTGGGCAAGACCACGCAGCAGCAGTTGTTGCTCCTGCGGCGTCAGTTCATTAAACAGATCGGCGCGATCATCGGCATGCATCCGGGTGACGATCTCGGCTAGATCGCTGCGCTCGAGCTGTCGTGCAAGCTCTACCTCAACATCCATTTCCAGATGGCTGAACGTCTCGGCCCGCCGCGGCAGGGGCAGCGCGAGCAGCTGCTCGTGCATTTGCTCGTGCGGCATCTCCTCCAGCCAGGCGGCCAGGTCAGCCGGGTACGCCGTCTCGATGAAATCGCGGACATCGTCAGGTGCGGCATCGACCCCGGGTATCGCGCCTTGGTTCAATTTGTTCTTTGTCATCAGACCGACTCTTTAAACAGCATCTGACACTCCTGAAAGCCCTCGCCCCTGTCCACATGGACACCCGAAATCCGCTGCTTGGGCTGGTCGAGAGCCGACATATGAAGCCGGAATACGCTTGAAAAGCGTTGTTGAATAATCTTCAATCTAAAAACGGCGGTTGGATGACCCATTGGGGCACCGCACGGCATACTGCTCGAAGTGGTCAACTGCCGTTTCCAGATTTAAAAGCCCATCAAAAACGATAGATTGCAGCAGCGCCGGTTTGTGTTGGCATGCGCTCGGCAGGGACGACCACAACTTCGCCACTGGCCTTGAGCACCAGCTCGCCGAGATCGTCGAGCACATCGTCAACTTCCGGGTTGATCAGGTCATCTGTGGTCATTTCACCGCTTGTCGCATCGATATGGCCAGGAATCAAACGGTCGGCCTCAATCAACAATGTTTCGACGCGTCCGGCAACCGCAGCTTTGGCGATGTCACCCAGAGCATCTGCGCCTCGGTCACTTGCGTTCGCCGCGTTGAATGCGTCTACAAAGCCGGCCAGTCGCTCAAGGTAATGCGGCTGCACAAGCTGCCATGTGCGCTCACGCAGCTCATCGAGCGACAAGGCGTCCGGGTCAACGTCGAGCGCTTCTTCTATTAAGAACGGGTTGCGGCTGACGGTGCGAAACAGATGGTGGTGCTCGGGTAGCGCTGCCAAGATCAGGCGCAATCCCGATGGTTGCGAATAATGCTCCAGCAACACCTGGTCGACCGCGCGAAAAAACTGCTCAGTATCGCGATTGTCGGCATCCTGCTTGACATTAGTGCCATGCCATGCGGCGTCTCCGGAAGGTCCGTGTGCACGATGTGCCCCTTCACGGTCAACGGGATCTTTACCCAGTTTTTCGGCAGCCGCTTGCGCTACACCTTCGATCGGCGGCATCTCATCCATGGCGTCGCGGTTGCCCTCGAAAACCTTGAATGCTTGTCGGTTCAGGCCAAGAACCTGATAGCGATCGGCCGACTGCATGATGCGCATGAGCGGTTTGATATGAAAACTGTCGGCGACAACCGCCAGCTCGGCAACCGGCCGCAGCAGTTTGTATACGCGAAACAGTCCAGGCGAACTCAGTACCGCCAGCCCTTCCGTGGTGTGCATCCAAAAAGCCCCATCCTTGGCCAGCAATTCGAATGGACGCAGCAGTGCCTGGATGTCGCGCGACGGATACTGCTTACTCAGAGACTCCCCCATCTCCTTTACGAGGTTGCTGAAACGAATCGGATCCTGCTCTTTCTCGGGGTGGTGTCGATGGGTTGGTTGATAGAGCGAGAGGCAAGGTGATTGTTGCTCGCTGAGTAATATGGCTGGATAGTCTTGTATCAATGAGTTCATCGGTTTCTCCGCGAGAAACCTCGCCGTTGGGGGCGAGGAGGGATAGCGGCTGCGACAGTGCAGCCACCGGAAAAAGCGCAGGCTTTCCACCTGCTGGGTCGTGAGACTCTGACCGTAAAGGTCTGGTTGAAGGGGCCACGTCACGCGACGTGGCCTGCTCCTCTCGACCCTGTTACCTGTTATACGTCTTAAGGCAGTAGAATCGCGTCGCGATCCTGCCGTTCCAGAACACGACCGATCTCGAACATGGCTATGCCGAGTCGGTCGAACTCGGCCGATGCCGCCTCGACCCGCTCGGGAGGAAAGGCGATCAACAGCCCCCCGGAAGTCTGCGGATCGGCAAGCAGCAAGGTTTGCCACTCGGCCAGCGCCGAGTCAATCATGGTCCGGTCGCGATAGGCACTCAGGTTGGTTCGCGCGCCGCCCGGAAAGGCACCTGCGCGGGCCAGCGCAACGGCATCTTCCAGGACCGGAACCCGAGACCAGTCGATCTCGAACGTGAAACCGGCGCCCCGGGCCATCTCCAGTGCATGACCGAGCAGCCCAAACCCCGTCACATCAGTGGCGGCGCGGGCGCCATGACGGCGCATCACCTCAGATGCACGATCGTTCGGAGCGAGCATCAACTCAACCACCCGGGCGATCCCTTCGGGTGCGAGCCGCTCGTTCTTGAGCGCGGTCGTCAAGACGCCGATCCCGATCGGTTTGGTCAGTATCAGAATATCACCGGCGCGCGCGCCACCCTTGCGCATCAACTGATCAGGATGGGCGACACCCGTGACCGCCAAGCCAAATAGCGGTTCGGGATTCTTGACCGTATGCCCGCCAACCACGGGTACACCGCAGGCGGCGGCGCCGGCGACCAGCCCCTTCAGAATTTCAGCCAGCACCCGTAGCGGCAGACGGGTATCGGGAAAACCAGCCACCGAGAGCGCCGAGACCGGTTTCGCGCCCATGGCGAAGATGTCCGAGAGGCTGTTGATCGCAGCGATTCGGCCATAGTCGAAGGGGTCGTCCACCACCGGCGTGAACACGTCCACGGTCGTGACAATCGCTAGGTCGTCGGAGACGCGCACAACGCCGCAGTCGTCTGGATGATCCAGTCCGACAAGGACGTCTGGAGACCGGGTGGGCGGCAGTTCGCGCAGAACCTGCGACAGCTCGGCGGGGCCGAGTTTCGCCGCTCAACCGGCTGAATTGGCTAGCTGGGTGAGTCTGACTTCCATGGAATTTTATCACGAGCAAGAATTTAAGTCTGCGATGGTAATACGCTCGAAGACGCGGGAGAAGCCCTGATGTCGCCGATTGCAAGCATACAAACAGCCGACTAGCCACTGCCGGAAACAGCCAGGCTGAACGTACGTAAGAGAATCAGCAGATTAAAGAATATAGAAAATTGAATGTTTTATTGATTTTAATTAACTTTAGTATTGACTCGATATTGCGCTCTTCGCCCCTTCCTCTAAACTCGTCAGTCTCCGAGACCTTAAAAATACGAGCGAGGGGCGACGTGGATTTATCAAGACGACAATTTTTCAAGGTATGTGGCACCTGTGCCGGTGCCACAAGCCTGGCAATGCTGGGGTTCTCACCAAACGAGGCTCTGGCCGAAGCGCGCACCTTTAAGCTCGCCCACACCACCGAGACACGCAACACCTGCCCTTACTGCTCAGTCAGTTGCGGCGTCCTACTCTACAGTCTGGGCGACGGCTCCAAGAACGCACAGGCTGCGATCATCCATGTCGAAGGCGACCCAGACCATCCGGTCAATCGCGGCACGCTCTGTCCCAAGGGTGCTGGCCTGCTCGATTTCATCCATAGTGAAAATCGCCTCCAGCATCCTGAATTCCGCGCCGCCGGTTCCGATGAGTGGCAGCGCATCTCTTGGGATGAGGCCTTCACCCGCATCGCGCGCCACATGAAGGACGACCGCGACGCCAACTTCATTGAGAACAACGACACCGGCGAGACCGTCAACCGCTGGCTGAGCGCCGGAATGCTCGCAAGCAGCGCCGCGAGCAACGAAACCGGCTGGCTGACGGTCAAAATGGCCCGAAGTCTGGGGCTGGTCGCACTCGACAACCAAGCGAGAATCTGACACGCGCCGACGGTGGCAAGTCTTGCCCCGACGTTTGGCCGCGGTGCCATGACCAATCACTGGGTCGACATCAAAAACGCCGATCTCATCATCATCATGGGCGGTAACGCCGCCGAGGCCCACCCCTGCGGCTTTAAGTGGGTGACCGAGGCGAAAGCCCATCGTGGTGCACGGCTGATCGTCGTCGACCCGCGCTTTAACCGCTCGGCAGCGGTCGCGGATGTCTATGCGCCGATCCGCTCCGGCTCAGACATCGCCTTCTTGGGCGGCGTCATCCATTATCTGTTGAGCAACGACAAGATCCACCACGAATACGTCCGCAACTTTACTAACGCGGCCTATCTCGTGCGCGAGGATTTTGACTTCAACGACGGCATCTTCAGCGGCTATGACGCCGACAAGCGCCAATACGATCGCGAGACCTGGGACTACCAGCTCGGCGACGACGGCTATGTACAGATCGACGACACCATGACCCATCCGCGCTGCGTCCATCAGTTGATGAAGCAGCACTACAGCCGCTATACGCCCGAGGTCGTGAGCAATGTCTGCGGCACGCCCAAGGAGGATTTTCTCAAGATCGCCGAAATGATCGCCGAGACCAGCGCGACCGACAAGGTCATGACGATCCTCTACGCGCTCGGCTGGACCCAGCACACCACCGGCTCGCAGAACATCCGCTCGATGGCCATGATCCAGCTCCTGCTTGGCAATATCGGACGGGTCGGCGGCGGGGTGAACGCCTTGCGCGGACACTCCAACGTGCAAGGCATCACCGACATGAACCTGGTGACCAACGTCCTGCCCGGCTATTTGCGCCTGGCCAGCGACAAGGAGCAGGACTTCCAGGGCTATTTGGATGCCCGCTCGCCCAAGCCGCTGCGGCCCAACCAGATCAGCTATTGGCAGAACTTCCCGAACTTTTGGGTCTCGCTCGCCAAGGCGTTCTATGGCGACGCAGCGACGCCAGAGAATAACTTCTGCTACGACTGGTTCCCCAAGCTCGACCAACCCTATGACGTGCTGCACATGTTCGAGCGCATGCACCAGGGCCAGATGAACGGCTTCATCAGCCAGGGCTTTAACCCGCTGGCATCGGTGCCCTGTGTGCGCAAGGTCCACGAGGGGCTTTCCAAGCTCAAGTATCTGGTCGTGATCGACCCGCTCGTCACCGAGACCTCGGAGTTCTGGCGCGACATGGGCGACTACAATGAAGCGACCCCGGCCGACATCCAGACCGAGGTCTTTCGTCTGCCCTCGACCTGCTTTGCCGAAGAGGCCGGCTCCTACAGCAACTCCAGCCGGACGCTGCAATGGCACTGGAAGGCCGCCGATCCGCCGGGGGATGCCAAGACCGATACTGGCATCATCGCCGGTATCTTCTATGGCCTGCGACGGCTCTACGAGCAGGAGGGCGGCGCCTTCCCCGATCCCATCGTCAATCTAAGCTGGGACTACGACCATCCACTCGAACCCAGTGCGGAGGATCTGGCGCGAGAGTTCTCGGGGAGCGCCCTCGTCGACGTCGCAGACCCTAAAGACCCGACTCAGACGCTCGCCAAGGCCGGCGAACAGCTCAGTGGGTTTGGCCAATTGCGCAACGATGGCAGCACCGCCTGTGGGAACTGGCTCTATTGCGGCTCCTGGTCCGAGGCGGGCAACCTGATGGCCAAGCGCGGCACCAACGACCCTTCCGGACTCGGGTTCTATCCCGACTGGGGCTACACCTGGCCGGCCAACCGTCGTGTGCTCTACAACCGGGCCAACTGCGACATGCAGGGACAGCCCTGGGATCCGACGCGCGCGACCATCCACTGGAACGGACAGCAATGGGTCGGCAACGATGTGCCGGACATGAGACTGACGGCGGCGCCGGAGGAGGACGTGGGACCGTTCATCATGCACCCGGACGGTGTCGGACATCTGTTCGCGCTCAAGAGTATGGCCGAGGGTCCGCTGCCCGAACACTACGAGCCATTCGAGACACCGCTGGGTGTCAACCCGATGCACCCAGACAATCCGCTGGCGCTCAACAACCCGGCGACGCGGATTTTCCCCAACGATCGCGAGCAGCTCGGCGGCCCGGACGAGTATCCCTACGTGGCCACCACCTACCGCCTGACGGAGCACTTCCACTACTGGACCAAGAACGTGCTCCTCAACAGCATCCTGCAGCCCTCGCAGTTTATCGAGATGGGCGAGGAGCTGGCCGCTGAGAAAGGCATCAAGAATGGCGATCAGGTCAAGGTGTTCTCCAAGCGCGGCTACATTCGCGCCGTGGCAGTCGTCACCAAGCGGCTGCGTGGGCTCGCCGTCAATGGGCGCACCGTGCATACCATCGGCATTCCGATCCACTGGGGCTTTATCGGGGTCGCGCAGAAGGGCTATCTCGCCAACCGGCTCACCCCCTTCGTGGGCGATGCCAATGCGCAGACGCCCGAGTTCAAGGCGTTCCTGGTGAACATCGAGAAGATTCCGACCACCACCGCGGTCTAAGGAGGCGAATATGGCAACACTCGACATCCAAGCCCGTTCCGCCACCACCACGCCCTCGCCCGGGGTGCGGCAACAGCTCGATGTGGCCAAGCTGATCGATATCTCAAAATGCATCGGCTGTAAGGCGTGCCAGGTGGCCTGTATGGAGTGGAACGACCTGCGCGACGAGGTCGGTCACAACACCGGGAGCTATCAGTACCCACCTGACCTCAACAGCAAGAGCTGGACGCTAATGCGTTTCTACGAGGTAGAGCCAGAACCCAACCGGCTCGAGTGGCTGATCCGCAAGGACGGCTGCATGCACTGCGTCGACCCCGGGTGTCTGGCAGCCTGTCCAGCACCCGGGGCGATCGTGCAATACAGCAACGGGATCGTGGATTTCAACCAGGATCACTGCATCGGCTGCGGCTACTGCATTGCCGGCTGTCCCTTCGACATTCCGCGCTTGGCGGAGATAGATCAAAAAGCCTATAAGTGCACGCTTTGTTCAGATCGGATCTCGGTCGGTCGCGAGCCGGCCTGTGTCAAGACCTGTCCGACAGGGGCCATCACCTTCGGCAGCAAGAGCGACATGCTCACACACGCCAGCACGCGCGTGGCCGATCTCAACAGCCGAGGGTTTCAAAACGCCGCACTCTACGACCCGCCTGGGGTCGGCGGCACCCATGTGATGTACGTGCTGCAACACGCCGATCGGCCTGAGCTGTATGGACTGCCGAAAGATCCGACCATCAGCCCGATGGTCGAACTCTGGACCGGTCTGGCCAAGCCGCTGGCGATTGCGACCATGGCCTTTGTCGGCTTCGCGAGTCTGTTCCACTATGTGACCAAGGGGCCGAACTCCGTCTCTAAAGAGATCGAGAAAGAAGAGGAGGAAAAAGCATGAGACGCGACCACAGAGATCTGGTCCGCTACACGGCCAGCGAGCGGGTAAACCACTGGATCGTCGGCATCAGCTTTATCCTGCTCGGCATGTCCGGTCTGGCGCTGTTTCATCCCGCGTTCTTCCCCTTCACCCTGCTGTTTGGCGGCGGAACCTGGACGCGCATCCTGCACCCCATCTTCGGGGTCATCATGGCCGTCTTCTTCATCATCATGGTCTGGCGTTTTGCCAAGCACAATCTGATGCACAAGCTCGATTGGCAGTGGATCGGCCGTGTCAACGAGATGATCGACGGCAACGACGAGACGATGCCGGTTCAAGGCAAATACAACGGGGGGCAGAAGCTTCTGTTCTGGCTGCTGCTGGCGTGCATGCTGCTGCTGATCCCGTCGGGCATCCTGCTTTGGCGCGCCTATTTCGACTTCCCGGTCGAGCTGGTGCGCGTGGCCGCTGTGGTGCACTCGGCCACCGCCGTGGTGATGATCTGTCTGATCTTCGTCCATATCTATGCAGCCATCTGGGTCACGGGCACGGTGCGCGCGATGTGGTACGGCACCGTCACCCGTGCCTGGGCCAAGCAGCATCATCGATGCTGGTTCGAGGAGGTCACCAAACCCCGCTCGGATGGACCGGCGCGGCGATAAAATGACCCAGTCGGCGCGGACGCGCATGCGATGCCGACCACACGCAACGACGCATGACATCGACCGGACGCGGTCGAACGGGAGCACTATGCCAACCCCCAGAATCCTCCAACCTGGCGAGATCGAATCCTTCACCTGCGCTTTTCCCGTCCTGCTCCCGCCCGATGAGCGGCTCTTCCAGACCCGGGCGGAGCGTCTGCGCCAGATCGCGCCGGGCCACAGCCTGGAGCATTCGCTGGAGTTCGTCGCGACCATCGCCGAGCA